>NZ_JBKEWJ010000009.1:0-111222 GCF_056357555.1 Bifidobacterium sp. LH_230 | reverse complement strand
CGCTTTTTGGTTGTTTGTTTATCTTGGTCGAAAACATCCTACCCAGGAAGCGCTCTTCTCTTACTCCCTCAACGGCTCAACGACGAACCCACACCCACGAAAACAACACAAGCGCCAAATTATTCCACCGCTCTTAATCAGGCAATGAGCAGCTATTCGTCACGAACCAACGTTCATCTTTCACGACATAATGGCGCACAGTGGGTCGCCAAAGTCAAAAATTATGGTTACAGCGGATGGGAGGGATGCACCCAACTTGTTTACAATCGCCCTTGCACTAATACGAATGAAGCACGTGGCGCAAGAAGCTACGCACTTACTTGGGCAAGAAGCTACATCAATACCTACTATCTGCCAGCAAATACCGCAGTTTCCAGAATAAAAGTTACTTGGCTTCACGAATTAGGACATGGACTTGGTCTTGAGCATCATCACAGCAATGCATATACCGTGATGTACGACCAAACTTGGGTAGCATACAATAACGGCGTTCGTGATCTAGCCTCAGATGATATTGCTGGAATCAATACCATTTATCGATAGGTCAGGTGAGCAATATGAGGAATATGCGTAGGACGGCAGTCGCATTGATCTGTATGATTGCGTGCGGGCTGCTCGCAGGATGCGGATTGCGCGCGACGCAAGGCAATTATCAGCCGCCGACAGTCACCAACAGCAATATGTCAAGAGTCATGATATACGACTCATTAGCCGCGCTCGCCTCCGACAGCGAACTCATTATCACCGGCGTGGTAGGTGGTTCTCACGTTGCCCACGACATCGACGACACACTGCCGTTTGCCATCCACGATATCGATGTGAAGCAGACGCTGAAGGGAAGCAGTTCGAGCACGGTCGTCGTCAGACAAACCGGGGGCAGCGGACCCGATATCCTCAAGGATGGACAGCATGTACTGCTGTTTCTGGTTCAGTCCGGCTTGGATGGTGATTTGGCGGAACAATATTATCCGGTCGGAGTCAACGCAGGAATCTACCTACTCAATGGAGAGCCAGGACTGCTTGGATTGGGCGACGACGATTTGGATTATATCCGCCTCGTCGTCGGCACCGGAGACGACATTCCCGTTACCGTTTCACTTGATGATGTCAAGGAAGCCATACGGTAAGGACGCTGCTTCGCTGTTTTTACCTGCGCCGGTTGGCGAGCGGCTCGCCGTGGGCGTAGCGGCGCACGTTGCCGAGCGCGATCCGGATGATGCGGTCCTCGGTTACGGCCAGATGGTTGCCGCCGGCGACGTGCGGGGTGATCAGGCAGTGCGGTTCGTTCCACAGCGGACTGGACGCGGGCAGCGGTTCGGGTTCGGTGACGTCGAGGCCGGCGCCGTGCAGCTGGTCTTCGGACAGGGCGCGGGCGAGCGCGCGCGGGTCGATGGCGGTGCCGCGGCCGGCGTTGAGCAGCACGGCGGTCGATTTCATGAGCGTCAGGCGACGGCCGTCGATCAGATGATACGTGTCGGGCGTTGCCGGTACGGCCATCGCCACGACGTCGGCGGCGGGCAGCAGCGAGTCGAGTTCGCCAAAATCATGCATCTCGTCGATGCCGTCCGTCGGGCGGGTCTTGTCGCGGCGCACGCCGATCGTATGCGCGCCGACGGCCTTGCACAGCGTCGCGAAATGCGAGCCGATGTCGCCGGTGCCGATCACGAGCACGGTCGCGCCGGCCGGGCTGAGCGCGGCTCCGAGGTCATGCCAGCGCTGTTCGGTCTGCTGGCGCGCGTACATGGGGATGTTCTTCATCAGCGACCACATCATCGCGAACAGGTGCTCGGCAACGGTCTGGCCGTAGGCGCCGGTCGCGTTCGTGACCTGCACGTCCTCGCCCAGCACGCCGGGTGCGAGATACCGGTCGACGCCGGCGCTCCAAGTCTGGAGCCATTCAAGGTTTGGGTACTGCGCGCATTCGTCGGCGGGGATGTTGCCGATGACGGCGGTGGCGATTCCGCGCAGGTCAGCCGGCACAATCGCCTTCCAGCCCATCATGCCGCGCTGTGCGGCGACGCCCACGAATTCCTGATGCACGTCGGTGCCGTTCACGGCATCGCAAAACGCCTGCCGTTCCTCGTCGGTCAACGGCAGGCAGTTGATGATCGTCTTGCTCATACGGCCATTGTAGGGCGAGCGGATACGTTGATGCGGGATCTGGATTGCGGATGAGCCCGGTATAGGCTGGCGATAGTACGTGCGTCCCGGGCGACCCCACCCGTCGGCTGAGCCGATACCCTCCCCTGTCAGGGGAGGGAAACCCCACGGCTCGACCCCACACCGGCACCCTCACGACTCTCCCCTGTCAGGGGAGGGAAAATCAGGACACGGCAACAATGGCGAACCGCAGGGCAACCTCCCTAACGGAGACGGAAACGAAGCCGAACGGCTACTTCGCGGCGGAAGCCACGCCGGACGGCGCGTCGCCGCCGTCGGTCTTGGTTTCGTTGGCGGTGAGCATCGCCTCGGTGATCTGACGGTAGAGCGCCTCGTAGCCGCCGGGCGTGGCGCTCGGCAACACGACGGTCTTCGCGTTCTTCGATTCGGACAGCGAGCGCATCACGTCGAGATACTGGTTGAACAGCACGACGTTGTTCACGTCGTTGATGTTCATGCCCACGGCCTGCAGACTCTTGATCTGGTCGACGATGCCGTTGGCGATCTCACGGCGGTAGTTCGCCTGGCCCTCGCCCTGCAGACGCGTCTTCTCGGCCTCGGCAGCGGCCTGCGTCTCGATCTGGATGCGCTGGGCCTCGGCGCGCTGGCGCGTGGCCTCCTTCTCTCGCTGGGCGGCGTTGATCGAATCCATCGCGTTCTTGACCTGCGGCGACGGGTCGATCGCGGTGATCAGCGTCTTAACAACGGTGAAGCCGAAGCGCGCCATCTCGTTGCCGACGGTCTTCTGCACGTCGAACGCGACATCGTCCTTGCGCGCGAACGCGTCGTCCAAGGTGAGCGCCGGGATCGCGGAACGCAGCGCGTCCTCCATGTAACTGCGCAGCTGGCCGGCCGGGTCGCGCAGCTCGTAGTATGCGGTGGCCACGTTCTCGGCGTTCACGCGGAACTGCGTAGAGGCGACCACGGTGACGAACACGTTGTCGAGCGTCTTGGTTTCGAGCTGCACGTTGAGCTGCGAGACGCGCATGTTGGTTTTGGTAGCGATGCGGTCGACGAGCGGGATGCGCGCGTGGATGCCGGCGAACTGCACCTTGTGGAACTTGCCGAAGCGTTCGATGATGTACGCCTGCTGTTGCGGCACGACGAAGATCGCCGCGCACAGCAACGCGATGACGACGACCAGCACGACGGCCGCGATGATCGGCCCGGTGAAATCGAATGACAGCATGATGGATGGTCCCCTTCCATATCCGTCCGGCACCGTCCTCGACGCCGGCTTACGGTTCCCATCGTATCAGTCGCCGCCGTGAACCGCCCGGGCGATCCGCGCCACCGCTCAGTACGCGTTCGCGATGGCCTGGTCGAGGTCGGCGATCAGATCGTCCGCGTCCTCGAGTCCGATCGACAGGCGGATCAGGTTCTCGGTCACGCCGGCCGCGCGACGCACGTCGTCGGGCACCTCGCGGTGCGTGATGTTCGCCGGGTCGACGATGAGCGAGCGCGCGTCGCCGATGTTCGGCACGTACGAGAACAGCTTCGTGCCGTCGAGGATGCGGCGCACGTTGGACGCGTCGCCGTCGACGAGGAACGAGAGGATCTGGCCGACGCCGTCCGGCAGGTATTTCGCGGCGAGCGCGTACTGGGGCGTGTTGCCGAGTCCGGAATAGTTGACTTTGAGGACGTGCGGCGCGCGGGTCAGGTGGCGTGCGATCGCCGTGGCCGTGGCGACCTGGCGCGACACGCGTTCGGGCAGCGTCTCCAGTCCGATGAGCGTCAGGTATGCGTTGAACGGGCTTTGCACCGCGCCGAACGTGCGCAGGTATTTGATGCGGATGCGGCGGATGAACGCCTCGCGGCCGAACGCGTCGGCGAAGCTGCGCGGTGTGCCGTCCGAGTCGGCGATGACCTGCTGTGGGCGAGTGAACTGCGGGAAGCGCCCGTTCGCCCAGTCGAAGCGTCCGGCGTCGATGATTGCGCCGCCGATCGCGTTGCCGTGTCCGGTGATGCCTTTCGTGGTCGAATACACGACGATGTCGGCGCCGAATTCGATCGGACGCAGCAGATACGGCGTGGGCACGGTGTTGTCGACGATCAGCGCGATGCCGTGGCGGTGCGCGAGTTCGGCGAGCGCTTCGATGTCGGCGATTTCGGTGCCCGGATTGGCGACGGTTTCGGTGTAGATGGCGCGCGTGTCCGGTCCGATCAGCGATTCGACGTGGGCGAGGTCGTTGATGTCGTCCACGAGGTCGGCGTCGATGCCGAAGCCGGGCAGGAAGTCGTCGAGCGCGTCGACGGATGCGCCGTACAGGTTCTTCGAGGCGATGATGCGGCCGCCGCGTTCGCCCGCGCACATGAGCGCGAAGGAGACGGCCGCCATGCCGGAGGAGACGGCGACCGCGCCGACGCCGCCTTCGAGCGCGGCAAGTCGCTTCTCGAGCACGTCGACGGTGGGGTTGGCCACGCGCGAGTATTCAAAGCCTTCCAGTTCGCCGGCCGCGAGCGCCCGCCCTCGTGCCGCGTTTTCCAGATCGAACGCCGCCGACGCGTAGATCGGCGTGCTGGCCGCGCGCGCGTTGGCGGCTCGGTCGTAACCGGCATGGATGGCTGTGGTGCTCAGTTTCGTCATGATGGACGTTGCTCCCCGCGATGGATCGATAAAACAGCTATCTATTATCCACCCTTAGGGAATTGCGGTGTGAAACGTGTCACCATGCGCGTCGGACCGATGGACGGCCGGCGCCGCTTACTCGCCGAGCCGGGCGAGCGCACGCGTCGCGACGGTGGCGAGCAGGTTCGCGCCGTCGGCGAGCGCGTCGAGTTTGGCCCAGAACGTCGGCCCGTGCATCGGCCGGTCGCCGTTGCCTACGCCGATGTGGATGAACGCGCCCGGCGAACGCTGCAGATAATAAGAGAAGTCTTCGCCGCCGAGCGTGGGTTGCGGCGGCGCGACGGTGAGGCCCAAGTCGGTGGCGGCGGCTGCGGCGAGCGCGGACCATGCGGGATCGTTGACGACGGATGGAGAGCCGTATTCCCAGTCGAATTCGACGTCAGTGCCGTAGGCCGTGGCGATGCCGTTGACGATGGATTGCAGCCGGTCGTGGATGATCGTGCGGTCTTCGGGGAAGGCGGTGCGGGCGGTGCCTTCGAGGAACGCGTCGGGGGCGACGACGTTCCATGTGCTGCCGGATTCGACGTGGGTGATGGTGACGACGCGCGGATGGGTCGGGTCGACGTCCTGACCGGCGATCGATTGGATGCCGTCGATGAGCGCGGCAAGCGTGCGGATCGGGTTCGCGCCGCGGTGCGGGCGGGCGGCGTGCGTGCCGGTGCCGTGGATGTGTACGCGGAATTTGTCGACCGCGCCGGAGTCGGGGCCGGTGCCGATGAGGACCGTGCCGGGTTCGGCGGCGTTCGTGTCATGCACGCCGAAGTAGGCTTCGACGTCGTCGAGGATGCCGGTGTCGAGCACGGTTACGGCTCCGGTGGGCGTGTCTTTGGTGGCGGCGACCTCTTCGGCGGGCTGGAAGATCACTTTGATGGCGCCTGAGAACGTGCTGCGTCGCGATTGCAGCAGCAGGGCCGCGCCGAGCGCGGTGGTGAGGTTGTAGTCGTGGCCGCAGCCGTGCAGCCAGCCGGGGTTGAGTGAGGCGTACGAAACGCCGGTGTCCTCGGTGATCGGCAGCGCGTCGATGTCGCCGCGGATGGCGACGATGTGGCCTGCGCCGGCGGCGTTCGGCGTATCCGTGACATCCGTGGCACCCGATGTGTCGGTGGTATCGCTGCCGTCACGGCCGCCCGCGTCATTCGCCCCTCCGACCGTCGCCGTGCCGACGACTCGAGCGATCAAGCCGGTCTGCAACCCGGAATCGATGATTTCGATGCCGTGGTCGTCGAGGATCTGCCGGATGTGCGCGGTCGTTTCGTATTCGCGGTCAGGGTGTCTAATTGTTTGTGTATGGGCTGCCATTTTGGAAGGATTGAATGATGGTGACCTTGAAGAACGACGATGTGGTCGAGGGGCGTGGCGATGGCGGCGCTGCCGCCGGTTCGGCGCGTGGTCTGGTCGACGGGCTGGTCTCGTCGGGCGCGTTGGATTCCCTGTTCGAGCGTATCGACAGGGGCGATGTCGAATTGACCGGGGACGGGGGCCTGATCCCGGAATTGGTGCGGGCCGCCCTGGAGCGTGGTCTGGATGCGGAGATGACCTCGCATCTGGGTTATGCGTCCGGCGACCGGGAAGGGAAGACGGCGAGCGGTTCGACGAATTCGAGGAACGGCTCGTATCCCAAGACCCTGGCCACCGAGGTCGGCCCCGTCACGATCCAGGTGCCCCGGGACCGGGACGGCTCGTTCACGCCGAGGCTGGTGCCGAAGTGCTCCAGAAGGCTGGGCGGCCTGGACGACATGATCGTCAGCCTGTACGCGGGCGGCATGACGGTGCGCGACATCCAGCACCACCTCGCCAAGACGGTCGGCACCGAACTGTCGCACGAGACGGTCTCGTCGATCACCGACGCGGTGGCGGACGCGGTGCTCGAATGGCAGGAGCGGCCGTTGGACGAGTTCTATCCGGTCATGTACCTGGACGCGATACGAGTGAAGGTCAGGGACGGCGGCAGGGTCGTGTCGAAGGCCGCGCACATCGCGATCGGCGTCGACATGGAGGGCCTCAAGCACGTGCTGGGCATCTGGATGCAGGATTCGGAGGGCTCCTCGTTCTGGGCGAACGTGTGCGCGCAGATGGCCAACAGGGGCGTCGCGGACGTGATGGTCGTGTGCTGCGACGGGCTGAAGGGCCTGCCCGAGGCCGTCGAGGCCACATGGCCTCAGGCGATGGTGCAGACCTGCGTGGTGCATCTCATCCGCGCGGCGAACCGGTTCGTGGCCGATCACGACCGCAAGAAGGTGTGCGCCGGGTTGAGGGGCGTGTACGGGGCGGCGGACGCGGACCAGGCCCGCAAACGGCTCGACGAGTTCAAGCACAGCGAGCTCGGCCGCAAATACCCGTCGGTGGCGGCCACGTGGGAGCGGGCGTGGGACCGGTTCACGCCGTTCCTGCAGTTCCCGCCCATGCTGCGGCGCGTGATCTACACGACCAACAGCATCGAATCGTTGAACTACCAGCTCAGGAAGGTCAGCCGCAACCGCAGCCAGTTCCCCAACGACCAGGCCGCCGTCAAGCTCCTGTGGCTCGCGATCTGCGACATCGAGGACAAACGCGCGAGGCAGCGGGAGAGGACCGAGAAAGGCAAACGACCGAAAAACGAATGCCGGCTCATCGAGGGCAGGATCACCACCAACTGGAAACAGGCCCTCGCCCAACTCGTCGCCGCATACCCGGAACGCATGGAACCCTACCTCTAAAAACAACAACAAAAAACACCCATACACAAACAATTTGACAAGCTCCGCCGTCTCGTACGAGGTCACGTCGCGTATCCGCGAACTGCTCGTGATCCCGTTGGGCGCGGAATACCGCACGCGCCTGACCCGCGCGCTGGCCGACATCACGCCCGCGCAGACGCTCGACCGCGGTCTGAACGACCGTATCCGCGCCGCACGCGACGCGATCCCGTACAACATCGCCGACCACGCGTCCAACGCGACCGTCGTCGTGGGCGCCGTGTTCTCCATGATCATGCTCGCCGCGTCTCTGTGGACCACCAGTCCGGTCGCCGCCGTCCTGCTCGGCGCGGCGATCATCCCCGAACTCGTCGCGCAGGCCGCCAACGCGCAGCTCGGCAGCGACCTATGGCCCTTGCAGGGCAAGTATTCGCGCCGCGCCGCCTATCTCGAGCAGATGCAGGACTATCCGCCGGCCAGCACCGAACTGGCCGCCACGCGCGGCTCGTTCTCCATTCCCGAACAGGCGCACGACAATTACACGGCCATGAGCGGCCTGTGGCGGCGCATCTCCCTGCAAGCATTGCGCGGCGCGGGACTGAGCGCCCTCGCATTCGCCGTGCTCGCGGGCGGCGCGTTCGCGACGATCATCATCCACGACCACGCCGCACTCACCACGGTCGCGGCCGCCGTGGTCGGCGTGATCACCGCACTGTCGGTCACACGCAGCACCGGCGACGCGTTCGGTGAACTCATGAGCTCCACGCCGATGGTCCTCGCCTACCAGCAGCTCATGGACACGTTGCAGGCGAACCCGACAATCCCCGAGACGCGCGGGCCGGTCGGCGTGCGGGCGGAACACGTCACGTACCGGTATCCGGCGGCGGATGACATGGAAGACAACGGCGATGACGGCAACGTCAGTAACGACGGCACGAACGGCAACGACACGGCGACGTCCGGCGCGGCAGACGCGTCCGCTCGCCCCGCGTTGGACGATATCTCGCTCGACATCGCGCCGGGATCGATCGTCGCGCTCGTCGGCGAAAACGGCTCAGGCAAGACGACACTGGCGAAGATCATCGCCGGTATCCTCGAACCCGGCTCCGGCACGGTCACGCTGCCTAGACCCAACGATTCCACTGTCACGACCGCGTTGGGCCGGCTCGGCGCGACCAGCATGACGTTCCAGGACTTCACGAGGCTCGAGGTCACCGTGCGCGAGTTCATCGACCCGACCGGACGGAAAACGGACCAACAGCTCTGGAACGGACTCGCCCGCGCCCACGCCGACACCTACATCGCCGGCCAGCCGAACGGGCTGGACACCCAGCTCGGCGCGCAATGGGGCGGCATCGGTTTGTCCGGCGGGCAATGGCAGCGTCTCGCGTTGGCACGCACGTTCCTGTCCGACCAGCCGCTGTGGATACTGGACGAGCCGACCGCAGCCGTGGACGCGACCGCCGAAGCCGCGATCTACCACGATCTGACCGAGAACCGGACTGCGGACACCACGGTGATCGTCATCAGTCACCGGCCGCATGTGCTTACTCATGTGGACCGGATCGTCGTGCTTGATCGTGGACGTGTTGCTGAAAGCGGCACGTACGACCAGCTCATCGCGGGTCACGGCATGTTCAGCCGACTGGCGCACGATAGTCTGGAGTAGGTGGTTTTTGATTGGTATCGTGCTATCACACGATGCTGTGTTGTTGGCGGCGCTAGTGCGCCGCAGTACCCCAACCCGCCCGGCCTGCGCCGGGCACCCTCCCCTGAGAGGGGAGGGAATGTTCTCAATCCTCGAGAACCATCAACGAAATCGCCCGTAGACAGTTCAATGAACTATCCACGGGCGACAAGCACCGAGGTAAATTTGACAGCCTTCTTACAGCACGTGCTGCAGGAAGTCCTTGAAGCGGGGTTCGGTGGGGTGGTCGATGATGTCAGGGCCGCCCTGCTCGACGACCACGCCGCCGTCCATGAAGACGACCTGATCGGCGACCTCGCGGGCGAAGCCGATCTCGTGCGTGACGACGATCATCGTCATGCCCTCCTTGGCGAGCGAGAGCATCACGTTGAGCACCTCGCCTACCAGCTCCGGGTCGAGCGCCGAGGTCGGCTCGTCGAACAGCATGATCTCGGGCTTCATGGCGAGCGCGCGTGCGATGGCGACGCGCTGCTGCTGGCCGCCGGAGAGTTCGGACGGATAGTAGTCGAGCCGCTCCCCCAGTCCGACGCGCTGCAGTTCCGTCTTCGCCAGCTCGCGTGCCTCGGCCTTGTTCATGTGCTTGACGTGCACGGGCGCTTCCATCACGTTTTCGATGGCGGTCATGTGAGGGAACAGGTTGAACCGCTGGAACACCATGCCGAGCTTGGAACGCTGCGCGGCGACGGCCTTGTCGTCCAAGGTCTGCCAGATCTCGCGGCCGTCGGCGTCCGTGCGACCGGTGCGCTTGTAGCCGATGAGTTCACCGTCGACCTCAATCTCGCCGCCGGTCAACGTTTCGAGCTGGTTGATCAGTCGCAGGAACGTGGATTTGCCCGAGCCGGAAGGGCCCAGGATCACGGTGACGGTGCCGGGCATGACGGTCATGTCGACGCCCTTCAACACATGCAGCGAACCGAACGCCTTGTGCACGCCGGTGGCCTTGACGGCCGGGACGACACCGGAGACGGTGCCCGTGGAAGTCGTGGAAGTCGTAATGTTGTCAGTCATCTCAAATACCACTCCCTCGGCTCACGCGGTCATGCCGGTGAATCCGGCCTCGTTGATCTTGTTCACGTCGTCCTTCGGCTCGCCTTCGGTCTTGCCGGGCAGCGGCGGCTGCTTGCCGCGCGTGCCCATCGCGCGCGCGTCGAAGCCCTTGCCGAAGTGCTTTTCGATGCGCGACTGGATGACCATGAGGATCGACGTGATGAGCAGGTACCAGAAGCAGGCCACGAGCAGCAGCGGGATCGGCTTGTAGATGCGGTTGGCGATCGCGCTGGTCGCGAACTGCAGTTCGAGCGTGAACGGGACGGCGGTGACGAGCGACGTGGTCTTGAGCATGCCGATCGTCTCGTTGCCGGTGGGCGGGATGATGATGCGCATGGCCTGCGGCAGGATGATGCGGCGCATGATGAGCGAACGCTTCATGCCGAGCGCCTGCGCGGCCTCGGTCTGGCCCGGGTCGACCGCTTCGAGGCCTGCGCGCACGATTTCGGACAGGTACGCGGCCTCGTTCAGGGCCAGACCGATCCATGCGGCGTTGAACGCGGTGATCACGTCCTGCGAGTTCACGCTCCAGAACGCGATGTCGGTGAACGGGATGCCGAGGCTGAGTTTGGGCACGAGCACGGCGAACAGGCCCCAGAACACGAGCTGCGTGTACACAGGGGTGCCGCGGAAGAACCAGATGAAGAACCAGCTGACGCCGCGCAGCACCGGGTTGATGGACTTGCGCATGATGGCGAGGATGATCGACAGGATGATCGCGACGACCATCGAGATGACGGTCAGCTCGAGCGTGTACCGGATGCCTTCGAGCACGTTCTCGTTGAACAGGTACTTCCAGACGGTCGGCCAGTCGAGTCGCGGATTGGTGATCATGCCCTGGATGAGCATCGCCGCGAGCAGCGCGACGATCACGGCGGCCACGATCGGGCCGGGACGGCGCACGGGCAGCGCGTCGATGCGGTTCGGGATGTTCAGTCCGTCGCCGTCAGCTTGTTTCTTCGCCATATGTATGTAGTCCTTTGCTTTTCTCGGCCCCCTCGGCTGAGGACGTTGCCGTGAAGCAAACGCGAAAGCGTTTGCAGGCAACGTCTGAGCCGTCAGGCGAGCCAGTAAATCGCTAGCCGAAGGCTAGTCCGCAATTGCGGGACGCTGTCAGCGCAGCTGACTGGGGGAGCGTCAAAGCTATGGAACGTTCCGGCGCCTGATTGAGTCAGAAGGTTGAGCCTTCGTTCTCTCCCTCAGTCAGCCTGCGGCTGCCAGCTCCCTCATCAGAGGGAGCCAAGGTATGCGGAGTTACGCCAGATCGGTGGGGTTGATCTCGGCCTTGTCGAGCGCGCCGGATTCGACGCCCCAGTGCTTGAGGATCTTGCCGTACGTGCCGTCGTCCATGAGCTGCTGCATGGCGGCCTGCACGAACTTGTCCATCTCCTCGTCGCCCTTCTTGATCGCGACGCCCTGCTTGGCGGTGCCTTCGACCTCGCCGAGCATCTCCAGCTCGCCGCCGGTCTGGCTGATCGCGTAGCCGCCGACCGGCGAGTCGGCGTAGAACACGTCGGCCTTGCCGGTCACCACGCTGGTGGCCGCATCGGTCTGCAGCTTGGTGGAGAGCACCTCGATCGCGTCCTTGCCGTCGGCCTTGCATTGGTCGGCGGCCTTGTTGGCCTCCTCTTCCTGCACGGTGCCGGTCTGCACGGCGATCTTCAGACCGCACAGCTGCGTGGTGTCGACCTTGTTCGGGTTGCCCTTCTTGACGATCCAGCTGAAGCCGGACTTGTAGTAGCTGACGAAGTCGACGGCCTCGAGGCGTTCCTCAGTGATCGTCATCGCGGTGATGCCGAGATCGTACTTGGAGCCGACGGACGGGACGATCGAGTCGAACGTGGACGAGACGATGTCGGTCTTGACACCGGCGAGCTTGCCGAGCGCGGTGGCGATGTCGACGTCGTAGCCGACCGGGGTCTTGCCGTCCTCGGCCAGGAATTCGGCCGGCGCGTACGACAGTTCCATGCCGACGGTCAGCTTGCCGGCGTCCTTGACGGCGCTCGGCAGCAGCGCGGCGATGTCGTCGTTGGTCTTGACGCCGCTCAGGTCGTAGCCTTCGGTGGTGTTGGCCGCGTTGCCGTCCGCGTCGGTGGCGGTGTCGGTGGTTCCGCAGGCCGCCGTGGCGAACAGCATCGCGGCGCTCAGCGCGAGCGCGGCGGCGGTTTTGAGGTTCTTGAACATCATGGTTCCTCTCTTGTTCTCTCGGTTCTCGATGTGTTTACCGAGTATACAGAGAGGACAGGTTTTTCCTGTTACATGCCGTGAGGCTCCCTATCGCAGAAAGCCTCACGGAAACAACATCACACGGACGGGTTGATCTCGGCCTTGTCGATCGCGCCGGACTTGACGCCCCACACGTCGAGGATCTTGCCGTACGTGCCGTCGTCCATCAGCTTCTGGATGGCCTTCTGCACGGCTTCGGCGGTCGCCGAATCGCCCTTCTTGATCGCCACGGCCTCCGGGGTCACGCCGGTGTCGTCGCCGAGCGTCTCCAGCGTGTCGCCGGTCTGCGAGATCGCGTAGCCGGCGACCGGCGAGTCGGCGTAGAAGATCGACGCCTTGCCGGACGCCACGGCGGTGGTCACGTCGGTCTGCAGCTTGGACGACTGGATGTCGATCGCATCCTTGCCGTCGGCCTTGCACTGCTCGTTGGCCTTGTTGACTTCCTCCTCCTGCGTGGTGCCGGTCTGCACGGCGACCTTCACGCCGCACAGGTTCGCGGTGTCGACTTTGTCGGGGTTGCCCTTGCGCACGACCCACGTGGAGCCGGCCTTGAAGTAGGTGACGAAGTCGACGGCCTCCATGCGTTCCGGCGTGACCGTGAACGAGGAGATGCCGATGTCGTATTTGCTGCCGACCGACGGGATGATCGAATCGAACGTGGACGAGACGGTCGTCTCTTTGAGACCGAACACGGCGGCCAGCGCCTTGGACAGGTCGACGTCGAAGCCGACGGCGGTCTTGCCGTCCTCGGCGAGGAATTCAGCCGGCGCGTACGAGGTGTCGGTGCCGACGGTGAGCGTGCCGTCGCCGGCCACGGAATCAGGCAGGAGCGCGGCGATAGCATCGTCCTTCGTGATGGAACTGGTGTCGAAGCCTTGCGTGGCCGACGAACCGGAGTCCTTGGAGTCGTTGCCGGACGCGCTGTTGCTGCCGGAATCGGTGGTGCCGCAGGCCGCGGCGGCGAAGATCATGGCCGCGCTTAACGTGGCGGCCGCGATGGAACGGATCGAACGTATTCCCTTGCTGTAAGACATTGGATTTCCTCTCTCAGACATGTCGACCGGCGGGTATGTTTCCGGCTAATTCGAGAGAGTACGTTTCCGATGCTACGGTATCGTAAACCGAACACGGATTGTCCACTGTATGGACAATCCGATTATCCGTTCACCTTAACGCGCGCGCATGTTCTTGTAGCGCATGACGCGCAGCGCCTCGCGCTTGTCCTGCTCCTCGCGCAGGGCCTGGCGCTTGTCGTATTCCTTCTTGCCTCGCGCCAGCGCGATCTCGGCCTTGACACGCCCGTCCTTGAAGTACAGGCTGATCGGGATGATCGTGTAGCCCTTCGCCTCGGACTGGCGCGAAAGCTTGACGATCTCACGCTCGTGCAGCAGCAGCTTGCGCTTGCGCTTGGGCGCATGGTTGTTCCACGTGCCGTTGAGGTATTCGGGGATGTTCGCGCCTTCGAGCCACATCTCGCCACGCCGGTCGATGGAGACGAACGCCTCCGCCAGCGACGCGCGTCCTTCGCGCAGCGACTTGACTTCCGTGCCGGTGAGCACAAGCCCCGCCTCGTAATGGTCCTCGATCAGATAATCGTGCCGGGCCTTCTTGTTCTGCACGATCAGCTTCGTACCGGTCTCCTTGGCCATCGTCTCCTCCTTTCGTCATGCAATGCAACAGATCAGAATATCACACGATACGCGAAAGGGCTTCCACAACGGAAGCCCTATGCGATGTGAGCGATCGGAACGTCAGTGCACGAACCAGTACTGGCCGTTGTTGGTCAGCGTACGGCTGTGCATGATGTACGGACCGCCCCAGTTCATTTCCGAGATCAGGAACGTACCGTCGGAGTACACGGCCTCGACCACGGCGACATGGCCGTAGGTGCCGTCCGCACCATCCTGACCGGGGATGAACGACAGCGCCGCGCCAACCTGCGGATTGTGGTCCACGCGCAGACCGTACGAGGGCGCGGTCAGATACCATTCGCCGCCGTTGCCGAGGAAGGACGGCGTGCCGATACCCATTTCCTTACGGCGGTTGTACGCATACCACGTGCACTGGCCGGCCACGTAGGCGTTGCCGCTGTCGCCGTTGCTGGTGCCCTGCCCGGAGGACGACGTACCGGCGGACGAGCTGCCGGAAGAGCTGCCGCCGGATGACGAGCCGCTGTTCGAGCTGTTGCCCGAGTTTCCGCCGGAAGTACCGCCCGAATTGCCGCCGTTCGAGCCGCCGTTCGACGGGGCCGACGGGGTGACGCTCGGCACGGTCGGCGTCACGGTCGGATCGGTCGTGCCCTGTTCGCCGCTGCTCGGCTTCTGCGCGGCCGCGGCCTGCTCGGCCGCATACTGCTCGTTGAGCGCGTCGACGCGGGACTGCAGGAGCACCTTGTTCGCGGCCTCTTCCGCCACGCTGCCCTTAAGCTGGTCCTGCAAGCCTTCCAGCTCGCTACGCTTCGCCTCGCCGTCCACACGCAGCTGTTCCAGCGAGTCGCGCTTGGCCTTCGCATCGCTTGCCGCGGTCTTCGCGGCGGCGGCGGTCTCGTCGGCCTTGGCCTTGTACTGGGTGATCGTCTTTTCGATGGCCGCCAGGCGTTCGCTGCGGTTCATGGACGTGTTGAGCGTCACCGCGGCATCGGATGCGGCGTTCGATTCGGTGCGGGAGAGCGCGTCACGCGTCTGCATCGAGTTGACGAATTCCTTGGTGCTGGTCGAACCGGTGACCACGCTCATCACGTCGGACGCGTTGGAGCCGTGCATCGAATCGCGGGCCATCTGCGCGACGGCCGCGTGCGCATCGTCATAATCCTCGCCGGTCTTCGCGATCTCGGCTTCGAGTGCTTCCTTGTCCTTCTGCGCGGCCGCAAGTCGGGCGGCCATCGCATCGGCTTCCTTCTGCGCCTGGGCGGCCGCGTCATTGGCCTTGGTCACGGCCTCCTGAGCGGCAGGAATCGTCGTGTTGGTCAGCTTGTCCAGTTCGACGATCTTGTCGGCAAGCTGGCTGTTGACTCCGGACAGCTGCGAACGCAGCTCGGCTTCACGGGCGGCGCTCGACTGCTGCGCGGCCTGCGCGTCGAGCAGATCGCTGTATGTATCGGCGTTCGCGACCGGCACGACTACACCGCTGAACGCGGCGATCCCCATCGTCATGCACAGCGCCGCCGCCGACATCATCGCAACCGCGGATCTACCGCCTTGTGTTTGCCCCATCAACGTGTCCTTTCGTCGTCAAACAGTGCTCACCATAACACACGAATCTGTATGTCGAACACGGCGTTCGCGATCGGCACTGTGGTCTGTCTCACGTTCGCGCGAAGCCGCTCACGCCTTGAGATACCGTCGCAGCGAGATCACCGACGCGACCACCGATAGCAGGATCGCCCCGGCCACGAGGAACGGCGAGATCATGAGCACGGTCATCTGGTCGACGTACGGAATCCATGTGACCGACTGCGCGAGCCAGCCGGTGATGAACGTGCGCACGATCACCGACAGCATCACGCACGACAGTACGGAACCGACGAGCGAGGCGACCGTGCCTTCGAGGATGAACGGCAGCCGGATCGTCCAGTTCGATGCGCCGACCAGTCGCATGATCTCCGTCTCCTTGCTGCGCGAGGCGGCGGACATGCGGATCGTGGTCGCGGTCAGGAGGATCGCGACGAGCACCATCACGGCTGCGAGCACCGCGGTGACGACGGTCGCGCGGTTGAGCACGGCGAACACCGGCTCGAAGATCTGCCGCTGGTCGGAGACCTCCTCCACGCCGTCCTGGCCGGAGAGCACTTCCGCGACGACCTGGTATTTCTCCGGGTTCTTGAGCTTGAGCCACAGCGAATCCTGCATGTCGTCGGCGGTGAGCGTGCGGCCCTGGTATTCGCCGTTCGGATACTGCTTGAGGAACGTGTTCTTGTAGAACTCGTCCTTGGACATGTACGTGATCTTGGCGACGACGTCGGGCAGTTCGTCACGGATCTTCTGCTGGAGCGCGGTGATCTCGCTCGCGCTCGGCGACTTGCCGGACGCGCAGTTGGCCGACTGGCTGGTGCCGTCCGGGCACAGCCACACGACGACCTCGACCTGGTCGTACCAGCCGCCCTTCGCCTTGGTGATCTGCGCCTGCGTGAGCACGGACGCGCCGATGAACAGGAACGAGATGAACGTGACGAGCATGACGGACAGCAGCATCGGCACGTTGCGCTTAAGGCTCGTCCAGGTTTCGGAGAGGATGAACCGTGCTCTCATCGGGTTTCCTCCTTGCGGTCGTTCGTGGTGTGCTCGTTGTTCGCGTCCTGCGCGGCAGTCTGCGGGCGCGGCGGCGCGGGTGGGGCCGGCGGCAACGGCGGAAGCGGCGCGGCTGCCGCGGGGGCGGCCGGCGGTTCCGCGGTGCCGTGATCGTCGCGGCTGTCTTGTTTCACGGATTGTTCCACGGATTGCGGCGGCTGGGTTGCCGACTGCGCGGATGTTTGATGCGACTGTTCCGTCGACGGTTGCGTCGGCTGCTGTGATGTCGACGATTCGCCGTGTGCGCCGACCGCTTCGTGCGTCGGCGCGGCGGACGACGACTGGCTCGGTTCGACGGACCGATCGCCCGCTTCGGACGCGCCTGTACCGGACGTGGCAGTGTCGCTTGACGAGGCCTTATCCGCAGCCTTCTTCGCGGCTTCCTGCTGGGCCGCGTACTCCTCCAGATTGAGTCCCTTGCCCCACGTCAGCGTCGTTTCGATAGGCGCGAACACCTCGCCATAGCGGCCGGTGCGGCCCGAGTGGACGGAATTGGCCAGTCGCGCGATGCCCTCGTCGGTCTGATCGCTGTTGATGACCGCCGAGACATGCTCGACGACCCGTTCGGCCTGTTCGACGCGAGTGCCATGCGCGGTGCCGGTCGCGGCCTGCGTGGCCTGGATCGACGGACGCGGCTGGATGGACGAGACGGTGCCCGTCACGTCGTGAGACTGTGCCTGAGCATGGTCCAGCGCGGTGGCCTGAACCGGAGCATCAGGTACGCCGAGCGCCTGCTTCGACTTGGATTCGACCTCCGCGTCCGGGAAGTACAGTGCGGAATCATAGGAACCCTGCCGCTCGTCGCGCACGATCTTGCCGGCGTGCAGTTCGACGACGCGCTTGCGCATCGAATTGACGATCTCCTCGTTGTGTGTGGCCATGACGATCGTGGTGCCGGTGCGGTTGATCGCGTCGAGCACCTCCATGATGCCGAGCGACGTGGTCGGATCGAGGTTGCCGGTCGGCTCGTCGGCCAGCAGGATCTGCGGATGGTTGACGTAGGCGCGGGCGATGGTCACACGCTGCTGCTCGCCGCCGGACAGCTCGTGCGGGTAGCTGTTCTCCTTGCCCGTGAGTCCCACGGTTTCGAGTACCTTCGGCACGAGCGATTTGATGGTCGATCGGCGCGTGCCGATCACCTCGAGCGCGAACGCGACGTTCTGCCAGACGGTTTTGTTGTTGAGCAGCTTGTAATCCTGGAAGATGAAACCGATCGAACGACGGTACTGCGGCACCTGACGGTTCGTAAGACGTCGCAGATCATTGCCGGCGACGTGGATCTCGCCGTCGGTGGCCTCCTCCTCGCGCAGCAACAGGCTCAGCAGCGTGGTTTTGCCGGAGCCGGACGCGCCGACAAGGAAGACGAAATCACCCCGGTCGATGTGCAGATTGACGTCGTCCAGCGCGGGCCTGGTGCCGCGCGGGTAGATCTTGCTCACATGATCCAACGAGATGAGTGCCATGATCTTCCTTTTTGTATGTCAGGTTCTACCTAAAACCCGCTGCCATCATAGCGGCCGGCCCACGATTATCCCACCGCTCCGGTCAGGTGTTCGCCTCGTCATTTCGACCGAGTGAACACACTGTCATTTCGACCGAGCGCAGCGATTGGAGAAATCCTCCGAGACAACCGGTCCCGAAAGATTTCTCGACTCGGCTCCGCCTCGCTCGAAATGACATGTTACGAAATCCCCTGCAAGGAGACGGGACTACTCTTCGTTCTCCGCGGCGCGGCGCTGTTCGTGACGCCAGCGGATGCCGGCCTCGATGAACGCGTCGATGTCGCCGTCGAACACGGCCTGCGTCTGGCTCGTCTCGTAGCCGGTGCGCAGATCCTTGACCATCTGGTACGGGTGCAGCACGTAGGAGCGCATCTGATCGCCCCAGCTGGCCTTGATGTCGCCGGCGATCTCCTTCTTCTTCTTGGCTTCCTCCTCGTGGCGCAACACCAGCAGTCGGGACTGGAGCACGGCCATGGCGGCGGCGCGGTTCTGGATCTGCGAGCGCTCGTCCTGCATGGTCACGACGATGCCGGTCGGAAGGTGGGTGATGCGCACCGCGGAGTACGTGGTGTTCACGCCCTGGCCGCCGGGGCCGGAGGAGCAGTACGTGTCGATGCGGATGTCGGTGTCCGGGATGTCGATGTGATCGGTCGCCTCGACGAGCGGGACGACCTCGACCGCGGCGAAGCTGGTCTGGCGGCGGCCCTGGTTGTCGAACGGGGAGATGCGCACGAGACGGTGCGTACCGCCCTCGACCGACAGGCGGCCGAACGCGTACGGCGCGTCCACCTGGAAGGTCGCGGACTTGATGCCGGCCTCTTCCGCGTACGAGGTGTCCATCACCTTGGCCTTGAAGCCGTGGCGTTCGGCCCAGCGCAGGTACATGCGCAGCAGCATCTGTGCGAAGTCGGCCGCGTCCACGCCGCCCGCGCCGGAACGGATCGTCACGACCGCGGAACGCTCGTCGTATTCGCCGTCAAGCAGCGTCTGGATCTCCATGTCGTCGAGATCCTTCTGGATCGACTCGATCTCGGTCTTCGCCTCGGCGAGCGAATCGGCGTCCTCCATCTCCTGGCCAAGCTCGACGAGCGTCTCCACGTCGTCGATGCGCTGGCTCGCGGAGTTCAGGCGACGCAGCTGGGCCTGCGCGGCCGACAGCTTGCTCGTGATCTTCTGCGCGTTCTCCGGATCGTCCCACAGGCCCGGCTCGGCCGCCTGCGTTTCGAGATCCTTGATGTCGGCCTTGAGCCGGTCGACGTCGAGCGCCTTGGCGATGGACTCGTACTTGGCGCGAGCGTCGCCGATTGCTTGGGAATAATCAAATTCTGCCATCGTATACCACCATATGTGTCGTTGCTGATGTATCCGGTCGTTTTCCTAGGTGCGCACAATATATGCATGAAAACGCATATCCCTCATTGGGCATGCGCGGGCAAAGGTGCGTCAAAGACCGGCGTAGATAGCCGGGATGACAAGGCTGAGCAGCATGGCGGCAGCTACGACGATGCACACCGCTCGCATGATGTTGCGACGGCGGCGTTCTCGCTGCTCCCGTTCGGCCCTGTAATCGTTCACAGTCCGCCATTGTAACGACACGCCCGGATTTATGACGCACAGGAATTAAGCTGGAGGCATTATCACACGACTCGATAAGGAGTGCTCAATGGCAAACGAACGCACCGCATGGGGCTGGGGCCTGGCCTCGGTCGACGCCTCCGGCGCCACGCTGGACGTCTGGTATCCGCAGCTTACGCTCGGCGAGGCGCCGGCCGAATCCGACCGCCCGAACCATGGGTTCGGCAAACTGGTGCACGAGACGGCCGACGCGCGCGGCGTGCGTCGCGTCCCGGTGTTCACCGTGTCCGACCTCGACGCGCCGATCGCGGACGCGGCCGACGCATACCTGCGTCTGCACCTGCTGTCGCAGCGCCTCGCCAAGCCGAACACGCTGAACCTCGACGGCATCTTCGCGCGTCTCACCAACGTGGTGTGGACGAACTACGGTCCGTTCGCGGTCGAGGACTTCGCGCTGCGCAAGATCGACGTCGAATCCGCGGCGATCACCGCGGCCGACGCGTTCGCCGCACAGGTCGGACTGCCGACCGCTGCCCCGGCCGCGATGGTCACCGTACTGTCGGTCGACAAGTTCCCGCGCATGATCGACTACGTCACCCCGACCGGCGTGCGCATCGGCGACGCGGACCGTGTGCGTCTCGGTGCGCATCTGGCCGAAGGCACGACCGTCATGCACGCCGGCTTCGTGAACTTCAACGCGGGCACGCTCGGCGTCTCGATGGTCGAAGGCCGCGTCTCGCAAGGCGTGGTCGTGGGTAACGGCTCCGACATCGGCGGCGGCGCGTCCATCATGGGCACGCTGTCCGGCGGCGGCAAGCTGCGCAACTCGATCGGCGAGCACTCCCTGCTCGGCGCGAACGCGGGCATCGGCATCTCGCTGGGCGACAACTGCGTTGTCGAAGCCGGCCTGTACATCACCGCCGGCACCAAGGTCACCGTCTACGACAAGGCCAAAGTCGCCGCCGGCGAACCGCTCGACGTCGTCAAGGGCGCGGATCTTTCCGGCAAGGACAACATCCTGTTCATCCGCAACTCGGTTTCCGGCCGCATCGAGGCCCGCTACCGCAAGACCGGAATCGAACTCAACTCCAAGCTGCACAAAAACTGAATCGTGAATAACGGAGCGTTATCTGCGTTGCTCCTCGGTCGCGGTACCGAGTACCGCTTCCCTCGGTGCGCCTTGATATCGCATACGTTATTCACGATTCAGAACTGACCTCGTCAGTTTTTATGCAGCCGTCGCAGCACGGCTGCTCCCTCGCCTATGGGTGATCCACTGGATCGTCCGTTTACCGGTTTGACGTCAATGACTGTGCGGCTAGCATGAGCGGCTATGGTTCGATATGAGTTGGGCGGGAGTTTCCGGATGGAAGCTCCCGCCCAACTGTGTTTGTTATGCCGTTATGGTCTGAGCGGCGTCAGGCTCAGGCCTTGGCGACCTCGACGGCCAGTTCCTTGGCGTCCGCATCGGCAACGATCTCAACGCCGGCTTCGGCGAGGGTCTCGTGGGCGATGAGGTCGCGGAATTGCTCGGCCTTCGGCGCGTCGGCGGCCGGCACGGTCAGCTTCAGGCTGATGCGGTCGGCGATGTCGAGTCCGGCGTCCTTGCGGGCGTCCTGCACGGCGCGGATCGCGTCACGGGCGTAACCTTCGGCGATCAGGTCGTCGTCCAGCGCGGTGTCGAGGATCACGAAGCCGCCGGTCGGCAGCGCGGCGGAGACGGACGACGCGGCTTCCGCGGCGTTCTCCTCCTCCACGCGGTTGATCAGCTCGTATTCGCCGGCCTCCAGCGCGACCTCGCCGTTCGGCGTCTCGACCACCGGGGCGCCGGTGGCGGCGTCGACGTGCCAGGCGCCGGTCTTGGACGCCTTGATCGCGAACTGGACCTGCTTGCCGAGGCGCGGGCCGGCCGCACGGGCGTTCACCTTGAGCTGGTGGACGATCTTCAGGCCCTTGGAGCCGGCGTCCTCCATCGTGCAGAACTCGATGTCCTTCACGTTCAGCTCGGACTTGAGGATCTCGGCGTACGCCTCGACGTCGGCCACGTCCTCGACCACGACGGTGAGCTTGGCGAGCGGCTGGCGCACGCGGATCTGCTCCGCCTTGCGCAGCGAGAGCGTGCCCGAGACGACCTCGCGCACCTTCTCCATCGCGTTGACCAGCTTCGGATCGTCGGCCAGCACGCGGCCAAGCTCGGTCGCCTCGCCGGTCTTCTCGTCCGCAAGGAACGGCCAGTCGGCAAGATGTACCGATTCGCCGCCGGTCAGTCCACGCCACACGGATTCGGCCTCCATCGGGGCGAGCGGGGCGAGCACGCGCATGAACACCTCGAGCACGGTGTACAGCGTGTTGAACGCGTTCGCATCCTCGTTCCAGAAGCGGTCGCGGGTGTTGCGGATGTACCAGTTGGTGAGCACGTCGATGAAGTCGGCGGCCGCGTCGCACGCGTCGGAGATCGCGAACTCGTCGAGCGACTTCTGGACCTTCTCGACCAGACGGCGCGTGCGGGCCAGCAGGTAGCGATCCATCTCCGGCAGGTTGGCGACCTCGTCGGCGGTGAGCTGGCGGGCGTCGAAGCCGGCACCCTTGTTGGCCGCGTTGGCGTACAGCGTGAAGAAGTAGTAGGAGCTCCACACCGGCAGCATGACCTGGCGGACCGTGTCGCGGATGCCTTCGGCGGTGACAATCAGGTTGCCTCCGCGCAGGATCGGCGAGGACATGAGGAACCAGCGCATCGCGTCGGAACCGTACTTGTCGAACACGCCGTTGACGTCCGGGTAGTTGCGCAGGTGCTTGGACATCTTCTGGCCGTCGGAGCCGAGCACGATGCCGTGGCAGATCACGTTCTTGAACGCCGGGCGGTCGAACAGGGCGGTGGCCATGACGTGCAGCAGGTAGAACCAGCCGCGGGTCTGGCCGATGTATTCGACGATGTAGTCGGCCGGGAAGTGCTGTTCGAACTTCTCCTTGTTTTCGAACGGGTAGTGGAACTGCGCGAACGACATCGAACCGGACTCGAACCAGCAGTCGAGCACGTCGGTGATGCGGTGCATGTGGCTCTTGCCGGTCGGATCATCCGGGTTCGGTCGGGTCAGGTTGTCGATCCACGGACGGTGCATGTTGATGTTGCCGTCCTTGTCGCGCGGGTAGTCGCCGAAGTCGTTCTTCAACTCCTCAAGCGAGCCGTACACGTCGACGCGCGGGTACTTCGGATCGTCGGACACCCACACCGGGATCGGGGAGCCCCAGAAACGGTTGCGGGAGATCGACCAGTCGCGCGCGTTGGCAAGCCACTTGCCGAACTGGCCGTCCTTGACGTTCTCCGGAATCCAGTTGATCTGCTGGTTGAGCTCGAGCAGACGCGGCTTGATCTTGGTGACGGAGACGAACCACGAGCTGACCGGCTTGTAGATCAGCGGCGTGGCGCAGCGCCAGCAGTGCGGGTAGGAGTGCACGTAGCTCTTCTCCTGGAAGAGGATCGCGCGCTTGTCCTCGTCGATCTGGGCGAGCGGGCCGTCGCCGGCGCGCAGGTTGCGAAGGATCGGTAGATTGGCGTCGAACACGAACAGGCCCTCGTAGTCCGGGCACTGCGATGTGAAGTTGCAGCCGTTGTCGAGCACGTCGGTGCTCTTGATGCCCTTGGCGTTGAGCGTGTTCATATCGTCTTCGCCGTAAGGTGCCTGATGCACGAGGCCGGTGCCTTCGACGGTGTCGACGTAGTCGGCGGTGAAGATCGTGTAGCCGTTCGGGCCGGGCACGTTGCCCTCGGTCTCGGCCTTCTCGCCCGCGAAGTACGGGAAGACGGGCCAGTAGCGGCGGCCGGCCAGCTCGGAGCCCTTGAGCTCGCGCACGACCGTGTAGTTCTCGCCGAGTTCCTTGGTGTAGTGCGGCAGGAGCGCCTTGCCGAGGTAGAACTTCTTGCCGGCGAACTTGCCTTCGGTCGGCTCGACCTCGACATAGTCGATGTCCGCGCCGACGACGATCGCGAAGTTGGTCGGGACGGTCCACGGCGTGGTGGTCCAGAACACGGCGTAGGCGTCCTCGTCGCGCATCTTGACGGCGACGGAGACGGTGGTATCCTGACGGTCCTGGTACACGTCGGCGTCCATGCGCAGCTCGTGCGCGCTCAGCGGCGTCTGGTCCTTCGGGCAGTACGGCAGCACGCGATAGCCCTGATAGGCGAGGCCCTTCTCGTAGAGCTGCTTGAACGCCCACATCACGGACTCCATGTACGGGATGTTCAGCGTCTTGTAGCCGTGCTCGAAGTCGACCCAGCGGGCCTGGCGGTGCACGTAGTCCTGCCATTCGCGTGTGTACTTGAGGACGGAGGCGCGGCAGGCGTCGTTGAACTTGTCGATGCCCATTTCCTCGATCTGGGCGACCGAGTCGATGCCAAGTTCCTTCTGCGCCTCGAGTTCGGCGGGCAGACCGTGCGTGTCCCAGCCGAATACGCGGTTGACCTTGTGCCCCTTCATGGTCTGGTAGCGCGGGATGACGTCCTTCGCGTAGCCGGTCAGCAGGTGGCCGTAGTGCGGCAGGCCGTTCGCGAACGGCGGGCCGTCGAAGAACACGAACTCGTTCTGGCTGTGGTCGCCGGAGGGGCGACGTTCGACCGACTTCTGGAAGGTGTCGTCCTTGTCCCAGTAGTCGAGGACGGTCTCCTCCATGTGCGGGAAGCTCGGGTTCGGCGCGACGGATGCGGTTTCGCCGCCTTCGTTCGCCTTGGGATACACATGATTGGTGGTTTCGCTCACCATGGTTCTCCTCGTCAATGTTTTGCTCTGTCCTACAGGACTGATTGACGATCACCATGCGCGAGGCCTCGCGGCCGGGCATGACGATCGACTGTCATTCCTGCCTACGAGGACGATGATCGGTTCGGCTCTATGCCGACCGCCTCTCACCGCGGTACCACCTCGCTTGTCGCGTTCCGTTCGAGGCTATTGCCCTTGCGGAGTGCGACCGCTTGAGTTCGGCTGTGTCGGGCCGATCCCGTCGGGTCTACTGGGCGGCCGGCTGATCAGCCGAACGCCGTTCTTCCGAAGGCTCCCCGCTGATAACGGATCACTGCCTTGACAACGCCGCCATCGTAGCACGGCACGGGGTCAAACGTCACCCGTACGATCACGGATGACGTTTGACCGTCTTTTCCGGCCGCATCCGCCGTCAGCGCAGGTCCAGCGGCACGTAGTCGCGCAGCGTCTCGCCGGTGTAGACCTGACGCGGACGTCCAATCTTCGTGTTCGGGTCGGCAAGCATCTCGCGGTACTGCGCGATCCAGCCGGGGATGCGGCCGAGCGCGAACAGCGTGGTGAACATGGCCGGGTCGAAGCCGATGGCACGGTAGATCAGTCCGGTGTAGAAGTCGACGTTCGGATAGAGGTGGCGGGAGACGAAATACTCGTCGGTCAGCGCGATGTCCTCCAGCTCGGTGGCCACGTCGAACAGCGCACGTTCGTCGGCCGGCAGTTTCGACGTGTCCTCGCGTTCCATGATCTTCTCAAGATAGGTCTTGGCGATCGCGGCGCGCGGATCGTACGACTTGTATACGCGATGGCCGAGGCCGGAGATGCGCTGGCCGTTCGCCTTCGCGTCCTCGACGAACTCGCGAACCGACTTGCCGGAGTCGCGGATGGCCTTGAGCTGGCGCAACACGGCCTCGTTCGCACCGCCGTGCAGCGGGCCGGACAGCGCGTTCACGCCGGCCGCGACCGCGGAATACAGGTTCGCGTGGGCGGACCCGGCGATGCGCACGACCGAGGTGGAGCAGTTCTGCTCGTGGTCGGCGTGGATGATGAGCAGTCGGCCGAGCGCGTGCACATACAGCGGATCGGATTCGAACGGCTCGTACGGCACGGCGAAGCACATGCGCAGGAAGTCGTCGACATAGCCGCGGGCGTAGTCCGGGTAGAGCATCGGCTCGTCACGGCGGCGGCGGAAGATGTACGACACGATCGTACGCACCTTAGCCATGATGATGACCGCGGCCTCGTCCAGCTGGTCGGAGTCGGTGATGTCGGTGGTATCCGGGTAGAAGGTGGCGAGCGCGTTGATGGCGGAGGCGAGCACGCTCATCGGGTGTGCGGTGCGCGGGAACGAGCCCATGAACGTGCGGAAGTCTTCGCCGACCATCGTGCGGTGGTTGATGTCGGAGACGAACTTCTCGTACTGTTCCTTGCTGGGCAGTTCGCCGTGACGCAGCAGCCATGCGACCTCGAGGAAGTCGGACTGGTCGCACAGCTGCTCGATCGGGTAGCCCCGATAGCGCAGGATCGAGTGCTGGCCGTCGATGTACGTGATCTTCGATTCGCATTGCGCGGTGGTGAGGAATCCGGGGTCGAGCGTGACCCAACCGTCGTTGCGCAGCTTGGAGACCACGATGCCGTCCGGCCCCGCGGTGGCCTTGACGACGGGCAGCGTGTATTTGCTGTCATCCACATTCAGCTGGGCGGTTGCCATGCTTGTACTCCCCTCGATATACGGGCCGTATGGCTCAAAAGTATGGCTCACTATATGGCACGCGTGTTTCGGCGCAAATCGCCGTCTCATTTTTCGCTTCGTCAGTCCCGAGGACATCGCCAGTACGCGTTTCATACCGATTCAATGCGCCATCACGCCAATGCGCCGATTACCGGATGCATACCTCCTCGCAATAGATCACCACATTGCGGACGCACTCATGAACATACGAGGCCATCCTTTTAGTATTGGCCGAACACGCCACACGAGTTAACGATAAGGGGATCAACCATGACCATCACATACACCGAGGAACGCACGTTCACCAAGGATCAGGTCCAGCAGCTGTTTCGTTCCGTCGGCTGGGTGTCCGGCGAATACCCGGATCAGCTGCACAAGGCGCTGATGGGCTCCTCGACCGTGATCTCGGCTTGGGACGGCGACCGTCTGGTCGGTCTGGTGCGCGCGTTGGATGACGGCGCGATGCTGGCCTACATGCATTATGTGCTGGTCGATCCCGAATATCAGGGCCACGGCATCGCCGGGCATATGGTGCGTATGATTCAGGAGAAGTATCGCGACTTCTTCTATGTGGAGGTCATGCCGGAGGAGAGCAAGAACGCGTCATTCTACGAACGATTCGGGTTCAAGGTCATGACCGACGGCGTGGCCATGCAGACCGTCAACCCGAACTGGTGACGCAAGTCCCGAATCGGCTGGTTACAGCCAACCGCAACCGGCCGCAGCCGATCGGGATCGGCGACAGCCAATCTCCATCCATCAGGCACCCCGTGCAAATCGGTGATATCGGTGGTATCTCGCGGCGGTCAATGCCGGAAATACCACCATGCCAGTCCGATTTGCAATGTCAATGCCGCCCATCCGCACACGATCACCGTCAATCCGATGACGGCAAGAATCATATTGTCCAGTCCGATTCCGACGAACAGCACGACGATCGCGACCGACAGCATCGTCGCCTCCAGCACCTGAAGCGCCTTCGCGTTGGCTTTGGTCAACACCGACCGGTCACGCTCGTCCTCCGGCGGCTTCTCCCCGATGGCAAGGGCCGCCGTCTCGGAATACGCCGCGCACAGCCACATGACGGCACTGGCAAGGAATATCACAAGCGTGATCACCTCCAACGCCCATGACCATGTATACCGTTGCGATGATGCACGGCCAAACGCTCCCAACACCATACCAAGTTGCAGCAGCGAGGCCACAGCCATGCAGATCGCGCCGCGCAACGCCTTACGGCTCCGTATTCTCGGCTTCATTCCGATCCTCCGATCTTTCCCATCCACGTTCCTATTCGTCATCGTCTTCGATACGCTCGTTCTCGGCCAGCATGCACAGGTCCTCGATGCTGGTGCCGAACACCTGCGCCAGCCGGTAGGCCAGCATGAGCGAGGGGTTGTACTGCTCCTTTTCGATCGAGATGATCGTACGGGACGACACATGCACCGCATCGGCCAGCTCCTGCTGCGTCATGCCGGCGGCTTTCCGGTATTCACGGACCTTGGTCTTCATCGACCCGCATCACCTCCTTGTCGCGCTGCCAGCGGCATTGCCCGCAACATCGCCTACGATCATCGTTCGACAAAAAACTGAAGCACACTTCATATGAAGTTGACTTCATATTATCTCTAGGCAGAGACTATTTTTCTCCGGTTGTTGATCGCCGGGAACTCTTTCACCCCCTCAGTCGGCTACGCCGACAGCTCCCCCTTCAGGGGGAGCAAGGTAATCGAACATCGCGCAAAGGGCGCGATACCGGGACAGCTCCCCTCCCGGGGGAAGCAAGGGCGGCAATGACACCAGGCAACCCACACGACGCGCGAAGCCGTTCGACGTGTCGCATTACAGTGAAGGCATGAGCGAACAGCAATCCACGCCGCAGATCATCGAAACGCAACCTGACCGCACCGACCTGCCGCTGGCGGTAATGCCGACGGTGTTCGATGCGATGATCGAACCGTTCAAGGCGAATCTGCCGCTGCTGCACGACATCGCACGCGTGCGCATGTATACGGACCGCACGACGGACAAGGAGACGCTCCTCGCGCGGTCCGCCGACGCGGATGCGGTGATGGTGATCGGCTTTCACATCCCAGACGCGATGCTCGACCGGTTCTGCGGCTTCGATGGCGGCGATGGCCATGTGCGCTGCTTCGCGTTCGGCGGCACCGGCGTGGCGAGCTACATCAACATGGCGAAGACCCGCGAGCGCGGCGTGCGCGTATGCAACATTGTGCATTACGGCGATCATGCGGTGGCGGAGCATACGTTCGCGCTGATATTGGAGCTGGCCCGCGAGGCCGGACGGCTGAACGCCGAGGTGCATTCCGGCGACTGGACCGGTGCGGAAGGCTACGCGCTGCACGGCAAGACGCTGGGATTGGTGGGATTCGGAGGCATCGGTCAGACCGTGGCCCGTATCGCCAACGGGTTTGGGATGCATGTGGCCGTATGGAATTCGCACGTCGACCCGTCCGCGGCGACCGCACTCGGCGTGGAACCGATCGACGATATGGGTGATCTGATGGAACGCGCGGACATCGTGAGCCTTCACCTGCCGTTGCTGGAGTCCACGGCAGGCATCATCACTGCCAAGCAGCTCGACCGGATGCGTCCGGGCACGCTGTTCGTCAACACCGCGCGAGCCGAAATCATCGAGCCGGGTGCGCTGACTGCACGGCTGTTGCGCGGCGACATCCAAGCCGCATTGGACGTGTTCGGTCATGAGCCGCTACCGATGGACGATCCGTTGCGTACCGTGCCGGGCATCGTGTTGACCCCACATGTGGCGTGGCGCAACGACGAGGCCTACGTGAGCCTCACCAGGCAGGTCGTGCAGTCGGTCGCATCGTTCTTCACCGGCGGCAATTTCAACGTGGCAAATTGAGTCCGGTCAGCCGATCAGATGCCGACGAGACGGGCGGATCTCACGCCGCGCCGTCATCCGGTCGACGGCGAACGCGCATACCGCGAACAGCAGCAGCGAGAATACGAACGGAATCCATGCGACGTACGAAATGACCTGTCTCGTGCCCATCTCACGGATCACACTGCCGGACAGCAGATTCTTCACCCAGTACAGCGCCCGCGGCAACGCCTCGTCATACATGTCGCCTGCATACCACCACGGATTAGCCACCGTATATGCGGCGACCACCGCGATCAGCAGCAGCGAACCGCCCGCCCAGCGCATCACGCCGCCGTTGAACGCCCATGCGATCAACGCGCCCGCCAACATGCCCAGCGAGGTGACGATCAGCATCATCGAGAACATCTTCATCGACATATACAGCCAGTCGAACGGCACGACGACCGGTTCGCCGCACACCACACGATTCACCAACGATCCGACCGGGCAATCGGTCCCCGCGAACTGGAAGCGCCCGGACCGCTCCCCTTGCAGATACAGCAGCACGCCCGACGGCGAGCGCAACAGATCGGCCTGTTGAGATTCCGTCACGGACCGCCCCGACAGCCTCAGCGAAGCCCCGGCGTACTGCACCGGCATGAGGATGAGCGTCGTCGCAGCGGCGATCGCCATGTTCGCGATCATGCCAACGTTCGCGAACGACCGGCGCGATACGCCGTGACACAGTTCGACGTCGAAGAATCCGACGAACCAGATCACGCCGACCAGGAACAGGAACGGGAACATGCGCGCTTCGACGTCCACGGGAAATACGGCAGATTCGGAACCCGACTCCGTGAGCTGCGCATACACGCGATAGGCGGAGATGCCGAGCGTCGCCAGCGGGATGGCGAGCATCACCGCGTACAGGATCGCGCAACGTTTCGCCATCGCGACGAATTGGCGGCTGAGATGGCATTGTGGTCTGATCATGGTTCACCGCTCCCCTGCGTTCGTTGTCATTGGTGTCTGGTCGGCCGCGCCGCTACCCGTTTGCCCGGTCGCCGCGATGACATAGTCCTGCAATCCGAGTCCGCTGGCGACGATGCCTTCGGGCAGGTCGCTCGCGTCGATCCCGCCGCGGACGGTCACGCTGGTAAGCCGGCCCATTTGTTCCTGCGCAAGCACCGACAGCCCGGACTCCGTTACGAACCCGTCCACCGCATCCGCATCGCCCACCAGCACCGCGGCGCGCGAGCCGACCGCTTCGGCGGCGAATTCGTCCACGACGCAGCCCCGGTCGAGAATGATCGCACGTTCGACGACGTGCGCGATCTCGTCGATGACATGCGTCGAGACGACGATGGCTCGCGGCCGTTCGGCATATGATTCGAGCAGGAACCGGTAGAACAGCTGCCGATTGGCCGCGTCGAGGCCAAGCACCGGTTCGTCGAGCAGCAGCACATCGACCGGCACGCACAGCGCGGCGACCAGTTGCACGATCTGCCGCTGGCCGAGCGACAGGTTGCCGTACGCCTTGCCCGGCGCGACGCCGAATTCGGCAAGCATGCGCGAGCAGAATCCCCAGTCGAAGCCGCCGTAGCAGCGTTCCTCGCGACGGAAGATCGTGCTCAGGCGCACCGGCCAGAGGAACGGGCGGGTTTCGTTGACGAGGTAGATGCGCCCTTGCGCGATTTCGTTGTCGCGAACGTTGGCACCGTCGAGCATGACCATGCCGCCGCTGGGCAGCAGACGGTTGGCGATGACCCCAAGCAACGTGGATTTGCCGGCGCCGTTGCGGCCGAACAGGCCGTAGATAACTGGTTGCAAGGTGAGATTGACGTGGTCGAGCGCGGGTTTGGCGCTATTGCCATAGGTTTTGGTGAGGTTGGTGACGGTGAGGCTCATGACCGGTAGCCTTTCTTGATGATGGCGGCGAGGTCGTCGGCGGGGATGCCGAGCCGTTTGGCTTCGGCGACGAACCGCGGGACCTGTTCGTCGAGGAATTCTTCGCGTTTGGCGGTTTTCGCCCGTCCGGCCGCGCCGGGGGTGACGAACATGCCCAGTCCGCGGCGTTTCTCGAGCAGCCCTTGTTCGACGAGCAGGTTCATGCCCTTGAGCACGGTCGCCGGGTTGATGCGATAGGCCGAGGAGATTTCCGTGGTGCTGGGCACTTGGTCGCCGTCGCGGTAGGTGCCGGCGATGATCGCCTCGTTGAGTTGATCGGCGACCTGCCGGAATAGCGGGATGCCGTTGGAATCGTCAAAATGCACGGAGTGCGGTCACCTCCTTCGGCCCGGACGCGATGATCGTTGCCGTCCCCACGTCACATAAACCTCATTGGTTCATTACTTATGTAACTAACCATATAACCAAGGGGGCGGAACGTCAATAACGCACATGATCGTGTCGCACTACAGTGACGCGGCTTCGATGAGTTGGCGGGTGTAAGCAGATTGCGGGTCGCCGAGCACCGCAGCGGACGGACCACATTCCTCGATGCGACCGTCGTGCAGGACGAGGATGCGGTCGGCGATGTGTTGGACGACGCCGAGATCGTGCGACACCATGATCATCGCCGTTTCACGATGTGTTTCACGGATGGCGGCGAAGGCGTCGAGGATCTGGATGCGCGCGGCCACGTCGATCGCGCTCATCGGTTCGTCGGCGAGGATGATCTTCGGTTCGTTGACGATCGCGCGCGCGATGGCGACGCGTTGCGCCTGGCCGCCGGACAGATCGATCGGATAGCGGCGCGCGAACACGGCCGGGTCGAGGCCGACGGTACGCAGCGCCGCATCGGCACGCGCTTCGACGTCGTCGCGCGACAGGTCGCGACGTTGGATCAGCAACGGTTCCGCGACGGATTGCACGACGCGCCAACGCGGGTCGAGCGAGGAGAACGGGTCCTGGAACACGAGACCGGATTCGCGGCGAATGTCGCCGCCCGCATAGTCGACGGTGCCGGAGTCGGCGGATTCAAGGCCGAGCATGATGCGGGTCAACGTGGATTTGCCTGAGCCGGAGCCGCCGATGACGGCGAGGCATTCGCCCGGGTATATGTCGGCGGAGATGTCGAAGAGCACTTGATGGCGGGTGCTGTGGCGGCCGAAGGATTTGTTGATGTGGTGGGCGGAGAGGAGGGACGTTTCCGCGGATATATCGCGGACAAGATGCTGAGGCATAATCATCCTTCCCGATCCGACCGGGTGTACGCTCCCCCAGTCAGCCTATGGCTGACAGCCCCCTCAGCCGAGGGGGCCGAGGCGCGGTTGCACCGCGCGGAATCCTGTGCGGCTGAGTGAACCGCAGCGTTCAGAGAGAGGGTGCGGGCGGCGGAGACGAGATGGGTGGATTCGGGAGTGGATGGATGCGCGAGCAGGTCGGCGGTGTCGCCGGAGTCGGCGATCGCACCGTCGGCGAGTACGTAGCAGCGTGTGGTGGCGTGGGCGAGCACGGCGAAATCGTGGGTGATGAACAGCATGGACGCTCCGGAGTCGTCGACCAGCGAGACGAGCAGGTCGACGATCTGGCGTTGGACGATCGAATCGAGTGCGGTGGTCGGCTCGTCTGCGATGATGAATCGCGGCGAGGTGATCAGCGCGGTCGCGATACCGACGCGCTGCTGCTGCCCGCCGGACAGTTCGTGCGGATACTTGCCCGCCACGTCAGACGGCAATCCGACCTTGTCGAGCATCGCGCGCACGCGATCCTGCCGTTCGGCGCGATTCAAGTCGTAGTGCAGCCGCAGAGGCAATGCGATCTGCTGTCCGACGGTCATCACCGGATTCAACGACGCTGCCGGGTTCTGGAACACCATGCCCATATACCGGCCGCGCAGGTCGGCCAACGTCGCATCATCCGTGCCGACGATCTGCTGATCGCCGACCAGAATCGAACCGGACACCGTCGCGTTCACCGGCAGCAACCCCATGATCGCGCGCGAGATCATCGACTTTCCCGACCCGGACGAGCCGACCAACCCGACCCGTTCCCCGTCGGCGATGTCCATGTCCACGTCCCGAACAATGGACTTCCCGCCGATCGCAACGTTCAATCCCCGAATCTCAACGCTCATTTCGCTCCCTCCTCTCGCTGCCCGCAGCAAAGATCTCTCCACTCGCTGCACTCGGTCGAGATGACAAGCGCAATAATTCGCTGGCGGAGACGATGTCATGTTGATCGACCGTAAGACTTGGGCGAGCGCCCCGGAGCGTGTCGAGCAACATGACATCGTCGCCGCCCACACCCAAAACGCTGGATTCTCGCAATACAGGATTGGTCAATGGGTCGATGGCGTCGCGCAGCACGTCGCCGAAGATGTTGAGCGCGACGACGATCACCGTGACGATCAGGCCGGGCCACAATACCGTCAGCGGATACACGTTGATGAACTTGACCGACGTGGCGAGCGAATGCCCCCAGCTCGGCACGCCGCTCGGCACGCCGATGCCCAGATACGTGAGCCCGCTTTCGGCCAACACCGCTGTTCCCGCCGACAGCGAGAGCTGCACGAGCAGCACCGGCAGCGTGTTCGGCACGATATGCCGCACGAACACCCACCAGCCGGACGCGCCGTTGGACAACGCGGATTCGACATACGACGACCGCGCGGCAAGCAGGGCGGCGGGCCGGGCGACGCGCGCGAGGTTGAGCCCGTATCCGAATCCGCAGGCGACGACGATCACGACGATCGACGCACCGAGCGGCACGGCGAGGATGAGCGCGAGCAGCACGGTCGGTATGGAAATCAGCGCATCCACGATCACGACGGATGCGGAGACGAGCACGGAAACCCTCGCGACCATTGCGGCGACGAGCAGCAAACCGAACGCGGCTGCGAACAGCACCGTCAGGATCACGATGAGCAGGTTCGTGCGCGAACCGGCCATCAGCCAGCTCAACACGTCGGCCCCGGTGCCGTCGGTGCCGAGCCAGTGCGCGGCGGACGGCTTCGCCCACACGTGATAGCCGTCGGTCGCAAGCAGCGGTTGCGGCGTCCAGAACAGGGAGACGACGGCGACGAGCAGCCACAGGCCCAACACGGTCAGCGCGAATTTGCCTTCGGCGCGCCGCCACATGGAACGAACGACGGTCATGCGATCACCTCGCCGCGGAGTGTGAAGATCTCTCCGCTCGCTGCGCTCGGTCGAGATGACAGGAAAGACAAAACGCCAGGTCGAGATGACCGAACGAAGATTGCGATCATGCGATCACCTCCGAAATGGTGGCCGCGGTGGCGAGCCGCGGGTCGAGCGCACGGTGCAGCAGGTCGACGATCAGGCCGACGGCCAGGAAGAACGCGGCGAGCATGAACAGTTCGCTTTGCACGGCGATCAGATCGCGGTTGCCCACGTCGGTGACGAGCCCGGAGCCGATGCCGGGCAGCGCGAACAGGTTCTCGATGACCATGACGCCGGTGATCATCTCCGCGAATGTCAGGCCGATCACCGACACGAGCTGCGGCGTGGCGAGGCGCAATCCGACGCGAATCACGGCCTGACGGCGCGTCATGCCGCACGCCACCGCCATGTCGACATGCCCGGAGGCCGCAATATCGCCCAATGCGGAACGCGTGTACCGCATCAATCCCGCCCCGACGATGATGCCGACCGACAACGCCGGCAGCACGAGCGACCACAGGGCCTCCCCCGGCGCGCCCCAACCGTTCATCGGAAACCCTTGCGAAGGAAACAGTCCGATCAGACCGGTGCCGCGCGAGAACAGCAGGATGAGCAGCAGTCCGCCCCACAGGGCCGGAATCGCGCCGCCGATCAGACCGACGACATGGAACACGGTCCGCGCCCACGACGAGCGGGCCAGCGTCGCCGCCACGCCGAGCGGAATGCCGATCAGCATCGCGATCAGCAGACCAAGCACGATCAGCGGGAACGTGATCGCGGCCCGACCGGCGACGAGCGAGGTCACCGACCGTCCGGTCAGGATCGACGTGCCGAAATCACCGCGCAGCAATCCGCCCATCCAAGCGGCATACTGCACGACCAGCGGCCGGTTCAGTCCGAACTGTTCGCGCAACGCCTCGACGCGCGACGCCGGCGAGTTGAGTCCGGCCATCACCGATGCGACGTCGCCCGGCAGAATCCGCAGCGCCGCAAACACGACGACGGACACGCCGAACAGCGCCGCGACGAACAGCGCAAGCCGTCTGAGAAGAAATCGCATGTGCGGCTCCTTGGTTTTGATGTGGTCGGGTGTACGCTCCCTCAGTCACGACTTCGTCGTGCCAGCTCCCTCAACCGAGGGAGCCGAGGCTCCGCCCGCTTCTTTATGCAATGTTTATGCAATATTCCAGTCTCATTACTCAGCCGATCCGTAATGTTCCGCAATCCCACATAACATTGCGATCGACTCACGCAACAGACAGACTCAACGAGCGTGGGACTGGGATATGCTGTCCGTGACCGTAAGACTTGGCCGAGCGGCCCGGAGCGTGTCACGGACAGCATATCCCAGTCCCACGCGGTCACCGCACCGACGGGAATAGGACATCCCGATTCCACGCGGCCACCGCACAATCAGTGATCGACTCGATCACTTCGTGTAGGTGACGTTGTAGAGGGGCAGGAGGGTCTGGTTGAGGTTGACCGGGAAACCGGAGACGCCGTTGGCCCAAACGGTGGTGACGCGGTAGTTGAACAGCCAGTCGGCCGGCGCGTCCTCGGACACGAGTTTGGCGGCCTTGGCGAGCAGCGTGTCACGCTCGTCGTCGGAGGTCGCGGCGATCGCTTGCGCGTACAGCTTCTGCACCTCGGCGTTGTCGTAGTTGTAGTAGTACGTCGGGTCGGCCCACTGGTAGAAGTCGTGGCTTTCGTTGTGGTCGACGAGCGAGATGTCGTAGTCCTTGTTCGTGTACACGTCCTGCAGCCACGTGGAGAATTCGACCACGTTGACCTTGAGGTCGATGCCGATCTTGGCGAGCTGTGAGCGCAGTTGGTCGCCGAGTTCGGTGCCGTAGATGTTCGCGTAGGTCAAGGTGAGCGCGAGCGGCTTGGATTCGGAATAGCCGGCTTCGGCCATGAGCGACTTGGCCTTGTCGAGATCGTACGGGTAGAGGCCGGTGAGGTCCTCGTAGCCGGGGTCGAGCGACGGGATCGGGCCGCCGAGCGCCTTGTCGGCGCCGCCGCGCGAGGCGATGAGCTCGTCGTGGTTGATGGCGTAGCGGATGGCCTGGCGCACGCGCTTGTCGGACGTGTTCTTGCCCTTCGAGTTGAACGCCATCACGTATTTGTCGGTGTCGTCGCCGGCCTTGACCGTGTAGTGTTCGCTGTCGGAGGTGAACGGCGAGGCGAGGTTTTCGGTGATCGGCGCGAGGACCTGCACGGTGCCGGATTTGAGCGCGTTCACGGCCGCGTTGTCGTCGGCAAGATACTTGATGACGACGGTGTCGGTCTTGGCTTTGTGCGTGCCCCAGTATGTCGGGTTGGCTTTGAGCGTGATCGAATCGTTGGTGACGAACTTGGCGACGGTATACGGGCCGGAGCCGATCGCTTCGGTTTTCGCGTCGTACTTCGCGTCCTTGTCGAAAACGAGGCCGGGGCGGCCGGTGAGCGTCCACAGCAGGTTCGAGTTGGCGGTCTTGAGCGTGATCGTCACGGTGTTCGCGCTGTCGTCGGAGGCGACGGACTTGACCATGCTCAGACTGTCGGCGTCGTGGTACTGGTTCTTGATGAGCTCGTTGATCGACCACGCGACGTCTTCGGCGGTGAGCTTGTCGCCGTTGGAGAACGTCATGTTCTCGTTGAGATGGAACGTGTAGGTCAGGCCGTCCTTGCTTTCGTCCCAGCTTTTCGCGATGGCCGGCACGACCTGGTTGTTCTCGTCGCGGGCCACGAGTCCTTCGTACACGTTGCCGATGAGGATCTGGTCGAGCGCGGAGCCGGACGTGTTGCGGATGTCGAGGTTGGTGGGGGCGAGTTTGAGTCCGATCGTAACGGTGTCGGCGGCGGTGCCGGACGCGACAGCGCCGGTGCCGACGACGTTCGGGTTGGTTGACGACTTCGGTTTGACGATGTTGACGCCGACGATGATCGCGACCGCGACGATCACGCCGATGATGGCTCCCAGCCACCAGCGGCCGTTCTGCTTGCGCGCCTTGGCGCGGCCTTCGAGACTGCTGTCCGTGGTTGCGCCGATCTGCCCGTGCGCACCATTGTTGTCTGACATGGTTCTTCCTCTGCAATTATTGCGATATATAACATAACGGCTGGCCGCCCATGTGGGTCGACCGCCGTTCGTCATTGTATCGCCGGGGCCGGCCGGATGTGCGCTGTTGCTCGGGCGTGAACTGTCTGGTATTTTGTTGGGCTTAAAAGTGATGGGTTTGACGCTCCCTCAGTCCGCTTCGAGGACAGCTCCCTCGGCCGAGGGAGCCAAGAATAAAGTCCGACAGAATGCTAGGCCGACGGTTTGAATCTGGCCGGCGTCACCAATGCCAGTCTTGCAGCGAATCGAGCACGGGATAGCCGGCGTCGGACGGCAGTGGCACGCGCGCGCACGCGTTGACGCCGACGGCATGCGCCCCGGCCGCGAGCGCCGCGGTGATGCCGCTGACTGAATCCTCGAATACGAGACATTCCCGGGGATGCGCTCCCGCAAGCCGTGCGCCATACAGGTACGGTGCCGGGTCGGGTTTGTGCGCGATGTCGTCGTCGCCGCTGACGATGCCGACGAACGAGCCGTGCGGCGCGGCGTCGACGACGCGTTCGGCCAATGATCGCGGCGAGCCGGTGACCAGTACCGAGGGAATGCCGCGCAACCGCAGTTCGGTCAGCATGTCCCAGGCGCCCGGCGTCCACGGCACATCGTCGCCGTACATGGCCGTGACGTCGGCCACCAGTCCGTCGATGATCGTCGCCGCATCAAGCGCCACCCCCGCATCCTGCAACACCGCCGCGCATACCGGCAGCGGTGCGGCCGTCATCTTCAGGCTCAGGTCCTCGCTCCATGGCACACCGCACCGTTGCGCGCAGCGTCGCTCGGCGGTCACCCACAGCGGGTCTGAGTCGACGAGCGTGCCGTCCAGATCCCAGAGCACGGCCTTCGGCGTGAACGAATCGTCGTCAATCATGCGCATGCTTTCACTGTATCGGCCGACAGTCCGTCCATATCGTATGCATCTGCCGAATCATGGGGAAAATTTGCCGTTCCGTTGCAAGCAAAACGGCAACGGTCACCGCGCAGCCCGCGCCCGCTTGCGGTATTCGAGCGGCGAGACGCCCATGCGCTTCTTGAACGACGAGCAGAACACGGACGTGGTGGAGAACCCACACGCTTCGCAGATCTCCTTGAGACTCGTCTGCGCGTTGGCCAGCATGTACGTCGCCGCGTCGAACCGGGCCTGCATCACGTAGGCGTGCGGCGTGTATCCGGTCTGCGCCTTGAACGCCCGGATGAACGTGTACTCGCCCATGTACGCGATGGCCGCAAGCTCGCCCACCGACAACGGCTCGCCCAAATGCTGCGGAATATAGGCCATGACACGGCGTACCCCGTCACGCTCCGCGCCGTCACCATCGGCAGCGCCGGGGTCCGCATCGTTTTCGGGCGCGAGGATCTCGCACAGCACATCGGTGATGTACTTGCCGAGCATCGGCTCGCAGACGCGCTCGCCGTTTTTGAAGATCTCGTAGATGCGGGCCAGCTGGTTGAGCGCATACACCGGATTGCGCAGCGCGAACGCGACGCCGCGACGCTCGCGGATCGCCTCGTAATACGGCCGCGCCGCCTTGCCGTCGAAATGCATCCAGAGTACGTCGCTGGGCTCCAGAGCCTGATAATAGTGGTATTCGTAGCAGTCAAGCAGCACGAAGTCACCGCCGGACGCGACGATTTCACGGTCTTTGGTGCGTATCAGCATCGACCCGTTGCGCAGCACCATGATCAGGAAGCTGTCGAACCGCGTGCGCTCGGCAAGCAAGCCCTCCTCGTAATGGAACAGTCCGGTCTGCAACGGGTAGAGGAACGTGTTGCGGGCGATGAGACTGGGCGTGTGCACGTAATAGTGGTAGTCGCCACCCCAGATCAGATGGGAGGCCGCGTCCGCGTGTTCGATCTCGTTGATGTCCATCGACCCCGGCCTTCCTCACCATGCACGTTCACGTTATGCGACACGTTCAGTGTATCGCGGATGACGTGACCGTGACGGCGGGGAGGCCGGGGTCGTGGGTCAGATCTGGGGGTCAGGACTTGTGCAGCGTGATCTCGTAGACCGGCTGTGCGGTCACGGAGCCGAGTTCGGCGATCTGCTCGTCGGCGCGCTCCATGCGGGCGGCCATCGGCGAGTCGACGTTCACGTTCACGCCCTTCTTGAGCGGCGTGATCACGAAGACCAGCCGGTTGCCGGCGGCGGCGACGCGGGCCGCGTTCTCCTTCATGCCGATCTCCCAGACGTCGCCGTTGCAGAAGTTGTCGTTGATGAGCTCCGCGTTGGCGAACATCCAGCCGATGTCGCCGGTGTAGCGCACCCGCAGCAGCACGTCCTTGAGATTCGCCCCGTCCATGAAGCCGTCCGGCAGGGTGATGGCGAACCGTTGCGCGCTGAGCCGTTCGACAGTGGGTTCGATGGTTTTGCGGGCCAGCGTGACCTTCGTCGTGCCGAGTGCGTCGGCCGCCGACGTTGCGTCCGGCACGTTAACCGTCGCACCGTCCGCAACCGTGAGATATCCGGCCGGATAGGTCGACACCGTGATCTCGCTGTCACGCGATTCTACCTTGAACGTGTCGCCGTCGCGGAACAGCACGCCCGGGGCGAACGCGAGCGCCTCGCCGTCGATCACGGTCATCTCGTCGGCCTTGGCACGGCAGACCACCACGATGTCGATCGTCGTGCCGTGCTTAGTCACGGTGAAGGTCTGGAAGTCGGCCGCGTCGTCCACGTCGAGCACGTCGCCATCCGCGAAACGCAGCCACGCCTTGCCCATGCCGTCGGGACGCATGAAGACGAACGTGCGATGGTCGGCGCCGGGCAATGTGATCGCGGTGACGGGCTGCACGGTGGCCGCTTCGAGCATGACGCCATCGAGGTCCATGTTGAACGGCAGCACGCAGTTCTCTTCGGGGGCGAGGCCGATGCCCTCGAACGTGACGGTCCGGCCGTCCGTCAGCGTGATCGTCAGCGTCTCGTCCCGCTTGGCTTCGGTCGTGTCGTGATCCTGGAAGTTGTTAAGGAACACGAAGCCGCTCGTGCCGTCGGTACGGATCGCGTAGCGCAGATCGGTGCGGTTGTCCGGCGTGATGCCCTGTTGGTCGGCCGGGATCACCACGTCCATCGGCACGAACCGGTCGGCGAACGTAGAACCGAAGTAGTGCAGCGTCTTCATGCGGCCGTACGATTCGCGCACCTGGCCGAACTCGCCGAGGCCGGCCTGGTAGTCGTACGATTTCTTCGGCACCTGGCCTTCGTTGAGATAGACGCCGTCGCCGGTCGGGTTGGTGCCGCCGTGGTACATGTAGTAGCCGAGGAAGTTGCAGCCGGAACCCATCTTGATGTTGGTCATCGCGTCAACGGACTTCATCGGCAGCACGAACCGGTAGTTGTACGAGTTGGTCATGCCGCCGCCCATCTCGCAGCAGGCGTACGGCTTGTCCTCAGGCTGGTAGCTCGGATCGAACTCGTCGTTGCGCGGGCAGTCGTTGGCATGGAAGTCACGATACAGGTATTCGTCAGTCTTCGGATGGTCGCCGCCGTGCGCGTAGAACAGCCACGGCCGGTAGGCGTAGCCGCCCCACAGCGGCAGCACGTCGTCGGGAACCGGCGCACCGCCCCAGCCGGTGGCCGTGTAGAACGGCACGTTGATGCCGACCTCGTGGGCGATGCCGCGCAACGCTTCCAGATAGGCGATGCCGTCGGAGCCGCCGGGCACCCATTCGTCGGAGATGCCGGTGGTCATCTCCCACGGGGCGGACGAGTGCATGTACTCGTTGTCGAGCTGCGCGCCGATGATCGGGCCGCCCTGGTCGAACAGCAATCCGTCGACCTGCTCGAAGATCTTCGTGTACAGTTCGCGCACTTCGGCGAGCCAGCCGGCGTCGAGCGAACGGGCCTCGTAGTCCTTGCCGTACACCCAGTCGGGCACGCCGCCGTTACGCACCTCGCCGTGGTCGAACGGGCCCATGCGCAGGATCATGTACATGCCGTGCTTGGCGCACAGTTCGGTAAAGCGGCGCAGGTTCTTCGAGCCGGTGAAGTCCCAACGGCCCTCGCGCTCCTCGTGATGGTTCCAGAACACGTAGTTGGCGATGACGTTCACGCCGCCGGCCGCGCATTTGGCCAGCTCGTCGTCCCAGCGGGACTCGTCCATGCGGGAGAAGTGGAATTCGCCGCTGACGCCGAAGAACGGCTTGCCGCCCACGGTCATGTAGTAGTTGGTGAAGTCGATCGCGGTGCCGTCGGGGGCGACGTTGCGCGTGCGGTCGACGATGTCGAACGGACGGATGTCGCGTTTGCGGAACGTGGTCAGGTCGACGACGTGCTGGTTGTTGTGGGACATGGGATAAGTACCTTTCGAATGATTTCTCAGCCTTTAACCGACCCGGCGACCAGGCCGGCGACGATCCACTTCTGGCAGAAGATGAAGAACAGGAACACGGGGATGAGCGCGATGGTGGTGATGGTCATGAACAGCGGCCAGTTGGTGCTGAACTGACCCATGGCGTTGAACACCTGCAGCACGAGCGTCTGCTTTTCGGTGGAGGAGATGTAGATGTTCGGCGTCATGAAGTCGTTCCAGGTCCACATGGTCTCGAACACCACCACGGTGACGAGGATCGGGCGGATGAGCGGCAGCACGATCTGCCAGAAGATGCGCAACGGTCCCGCACCGTCCAGTCGCGCCGCCTCGAACAGTTCGCCCGGCAGTCCGCGCATGTACTGCACGATGAGGAAGTAGCAGAACGTGGCGCCGCCCAGGTACAGCACGATCAGGCCGAGCAGCGTGTCCACCAGACCGAACTGCGCCTCCATCTTGTACTGCGGGATGAGCAGCGTCTGGCCGGGGATGACGAACGAGAGCATGAGGAACGCGCCGATGCCGGCGGTGAGCCTGCTGCGCTTGAGCACCATGCCGTAGGCGGCGAGCGCGCCGATGATGACCATGAAGAACACGCCCACGACGGTCACGATCAGCGTGTTGACGGTGGCCCGTACGACCGGCAGGTTCTCCAGCGCGTACGTGTAGTTCTCGAGGGTGGGATGCGCGGGCAGGCCGAACGGGTCGGCGGCCATGTCTCCCGAGTTCTTGAAGGTGTTGACCACTACGACGTACAGCGGCACGGCGCAGATCAGAGCGAGGGCGATGACCACGACGGAGCGGATGGCGGAGCGGATGCGTTCGCGCTGGCTCATGGTCAGCCCGTTGCGCGATGCGCGGGAGGTTCCGTTGCGCGATGCGGATGATGTTGCGGCACTCATGACAGCCTCTTTTCGATACCGTTGGTGACGACCTGCTGCAGGGCCACGAGGATCACGCAGCACAGGAAGAACATGACGCCGAGCGCCGAGCCGACGCCGTAGCGGCCGGAGCCGATGCCGGTGACGATGATGGATTGGGTGACGGTGTAGGTGGCGTGGCCCGGGCCGCCCGTGGTGAGGGTGAACGGCAGATCGTAGACCTTCAGGCCGCCGGTCAGCAGCATGAAGATGGAGACGCCCATCGCGGGCACCATCTGCGGCAGGGTGATGTGCGCGAACTGCTGGCCGCGGGACGCGCCGTCCACGGACGCCTGCTCGTACAGGTCGGCGGGGATGGCCTGCAGGTAGGCGAGGTACAGGGTGGCGTGCCAGCCGATCTGCGCCCACACGGCGATGAAGATCACGCAACCTTTGGCGAGCGTCGGATCGGACAGCCACGGCACCGGAGCGATGCCGAGCTTGCCGAGCAGCGTGTTGACCGCGCCCGTGCCGAGCGGGGAGAAGATGTACTGCCAGACCAGGCCGAGGACGGCCATCGACGGCACGGAGAAGAAGAAGAACAGGGAGCGGGCGAAGTTGCGTCCGAAGAACTTGCGGTTGAGGGTCACGGCGAGCGGCAGGGCGATGGCCGTGATGAGCACGGTGGTGGCGATGGTGTACAGCATCGTGAACCCGAGGCCGGCGAGCAGCGTCTGGTCGGCGAAGATCGTCCGGTAGTTGGCCAGTCCGACGAACGAGGCGTTGGCGAAATCGTAGCCGTCGTAGTCGGTGAGGCTGAAGACGATGCTCTGCGCGAACGGGATGAGCACGATGATGATGTACACCGCCAGCAGCGGCAGGAGGAACTGGACGGAGGTCAGGTTCTCCATGAAGTTGCGGTGCCGGCGGTCCTTGGCGTGCGCGGCTTCGAGATCCGAGTCCAAGGCCCGGACCGGGGCCGCCGCGCGGTTGGATGCGGCGGCCAATACGGTTGCGGTTGTCATGGCGATCACCTTCAGGACAGCGTCTTGAGCTTGGCGTCGAGGTTGGCGGTGGCCTGCGCCGGGCTGATGGAGCCGAGCGCCACCTGCTGCAGCTGGGAGAAGGTCTCGGCGCGCAGGGCACTGCGTCCGGTGGAGGGCCAGCCGAGCGTGTTGAGGTAGATGTTGCCGGTCTTCAGGTACAGGTCGTACGGTTCGGTGAACGTCTCGTCGATGTCCGGCGTGTAGTTCTTGGTGGCGGGGATCAGACCGAGGCTGCTTTGCAGGATCTTGAGGCCGTCCTCGGAGGAGATGAAGTCGAGGAAGGCTTCGGCCGCCTTGAGCTTCTTGCCGTCGATCTTGGCGTTGATGGCGTAGCCGGAGTCGGCGGCGCCGGGCGCGAACGGGGTGTCGCCCTTGTGCAGCATCGGCATCCTGCCGAACGCAAAGTTGAGGCCGGCGTCCTTGAACGTCTTCACATCCCAGTAGCCGGACGGCATCACTGCCAGTCGGCCGGCGGCGAATTCGGAGCGCACCTGGTCGTCGGCGAGTCCGGTGACTTCGGAGCCCATCACGCCGGCGTCGAACAGCTTGGCCCATTCCTTGTAGTACTTGGTGTAGCTCTTGGCGAAGGTGGAGTCGCCGTCGCCGATCTGCTGGTCGATGCTCTTGGACTGCTTGGAGGAATCGTAGCCGATCCAGCCTTCCACGAGCGCGCCGAGGCCGGCCTTGGGCTCAAGGTAGGGCTTGTCGACGCCGGCATCCTTGAGCTTCTTGAGCATCTCGATGAACTCGTCCCAGGTTTCGGGAATCGTATCGTATCCGGCCTTGGCCAGCAGGTCCTTGTTGTAGGCGTAGGCGTTCGACCAAGCGGTCACGGACATGCTGTAGACCTTGCCGTCCACGGTGGCCTGAGCCTTGTTCGTGTCGCCGATGCGGTCCATGAACGGCTCGTCGGTCAGATCCTTGGCCACGTGGTTCTTCACCAGGTCGCTGAGCTGTTCGGGCGGGGCCACGTAGACGTCGGCGAGTTTGCCGCCGGAGATGCGCGTCTGCAATGTCTGCTGGTAGCCGGCCTGCGCGCCGTTGGTGGTGCTGAACTTGATCTTGACGTCCGGATTGGCTTTCTCGAACGCGTCGATCAGCGGCTGGTACAGGTCCTGCGTGTTGTTGGCGAAGAACGACAGTTCCGTTTTGCCGGACGCCGTGCCCGATCCGCAGGCGGCGAGGGACGCGACCATTGCGATTGCGGCACCGGCGCCGATCGCGGTTGTCCATGTGTGCTTCATGATGGCTCCTTTCATCAGAGCATGTGCGCACTGATTACCTTGTGCGACCATGCCGAAGGTGTTTGGTACAAGCACGGCGACCGTCGAACTGCTTCGTTCGGTTGTTATCGCTGTGTTTTGTTGATACCATCCTATGGCCTGTTTTGCTTGGTATGTCACCATAAATTGCCGAGAGATAGAGATTTATTGCTCTCGCTGCGATGTTGTTGTGATGTTGATCGATAACGTTGGACGCGGTGACGGCAGCAGAGTCGATCACCATATTCCCCTACCGCCGCACACGACGGCACGCGACAAACGCACAACGACGAGTGGCGGTTTTCTCTCGCTGGCCTATCGGTCAGCGAGAGAAAACCGCCACTCGTCGCGTCCTGCGCGATCACCATAGGATCAGCGCAAGCACACCGCAAGATCAGAGCACGTGCCGGCTGCCGATCTCATCGGCGAACAGGTTCGCCTGGATGTGGCTCGGGTCGAGCGCAAGCGCATCATCAAGGAACCGCGCGGCCGCCTCGCGATCGCCGGTGCCGATGTTGGCCAGACCCATCAGGTACAGGCAGTGGATGCGGTTCATCTTCGTATAGTCGTTCTCGAAGATGAGGAAGTCGGGCAGCGAGACGGCGAAGTAGTCGATCTTGACGTGGTCGTCGAGGTGCTGCTCACCGTAGTCAAGCAGTCGATAGAACCGCGCGTTGGCCGGTCCCTCCTCGCCGAGCGCCGCATGGGCGAGTCCTTGGAACAGGATCATCTCGGCCGGCTGGTCGTTGTAGTACATCGCGCCCTTCACCTCGTCGGGGCCGATCGTCGCCTGTCGGAATTCGGCGCGCGCGGCCGTCTCGTCGCCGAGGTGGCGTTCCGTCACGCCGAGCCAGTAGTGGATGTCGTTGTCCTTCTGCCCTTCGAGCTTGCCTTCGCCGAGGTTCTCCGGGTAGACGAGCGTCTTCACGAGCAGTTCCTTGGCCTTCGTCCAGTCGCCGGCGGCCATCGCGTCCTTGGCGAGCAGGGTGAGCGCGATGCGGTACTGTGCGGTGATCTTGCCTTCGCCGCCCTCCCACGGGTGGAAGCGACGCCGGCCCATCAGCTCGTAGGCCTTCGCGTAGTTGCCGGTGAGATTGAGCACGGTCAGATATTCGATGTACAGGTCGTCGCGTTCGGCCACCACGTCGGGATGCTTCTCGAATTCGGCAAGCCGCTGCGCGTACGTCCAGCCGATCTTGCGGTGCAGCTGATCGGTTTCGAGGAACACGCGGGCGTCCGACTCGTCGAGCGCGTAGGCCTGTTCGATCTCACGCTGCGCGGCCGCCGCGTCGCCGCGCTTGTTGTAGTAGGCGAGCGCGAGGTTGCGGTGCACGGTCGGGAAGCTCGGATCGAGGTCGCGCGAACGTTCCCACAGGGCGATCGCGCGGTCGGCGAGCGTCTTGTCGTAGTACAGGCAGCCGAGATAGTACGGTGCCTTGGCGCCGTTCACGGACTTGATCGCGGCCTCGAGCGGCGCGATGTCCTCCAGCTTGTTCGGGAAGCAGTAGTCGGACGGCGCGGCCTCGGCGGCCTCGAACGCGGCACGGGATTCATCGTCGCGGCCGAGTTGCGCGAGATAGTAGCCTTCGTAGTACTTGACCATCGGCTTCGACTGGTCAGTCTCGCCGAGCAGTGCGAGCGCCTCATCGTACGCACCGAACAACGCGTAGTCGCGGGCGGTCTGCAGGTAGTTCTCGTGGAAACCGCGCATGAGTCCGGCCAGTTCGGCCGGGTCCGCGCCGGCGATCACGCGTTCGTTGCCGGACACGAAGTCGAATTCGTCGATCTTCAGGTTCTCGGCGAGCGCCGCCGCGGCATCGGCGTCACGTCCCAGCTTGCGCAGCACGTAGGCGCGCAGGCCGCGGGCCTTGATGTTCATCGTGTTGCGGGTGAGCGCGTTGTCCACGTATTCGAGCGCGTCCGCGAAGTCGCCTCGACGGGCGGCGATGGCGGCCATGTAGAAGAACGCGCGTTCCTTCTGCGTGTCGTCCCAGGTGGCCTTGAAGAACGCGTCGAACGCCTTGTCGAAGTCGCCTTGGTAGAACAGGTCGAGGCCGAGGTTGTAGTGCGGCTCGCTGTCGTACGGCTGCGTGTTGTGCTTGGTCAGGCGCTTGATCGCAGCACGGAAGTACCGTTCGGCGCCCGTGAAGTCGCCGCGGCGCAGCAGCAGTCGGCCGTACGCGTTGTTGATGCGCGCGTCGCCGGGGTCGCGCTTCAGGCCTTCGAGATAGTACGGGTCGGGCAGGTAGGTGGCATGACGGTACTGCTCGAGGTGCGTGCCGGCGAGGAACAGTTCCTCGTTCGTGGCGATCTTGGCCGGTTCGTCGGCGGCCTTGGCCGGCTCGGGCAGTTTGTCGATCTTCTTCGGCTGCGGCGTGTAGTCGATGAGGACCGTGCCGTTCGCGTCGGTCACGGTCGCGGTGATGTCGGTCGGCTTCGCGTCGCCGGTGTCGAATGCGGCGCGCACGATGTCGTTCGGGCTGATCGTGCCGGTGTACTCGTACAGCGTCGCTCCACTGCGGTCGTCGGTGACGGTGACATGCGCGTTCTCGTACACGCTCGTCGCATACACGGTGACGCGGCCCTGACCGGCGGCCAGTCCCTGCGCTTCGATGCCTTCGGTCTCGCCGGCCGCGCCGAACGTGTCCTGCGGCCCGATCTCGAGGTTCACGGCCGCGTTGATCGATGCGTTCTTGACCTGGCCCACGCCCTTGTACGGCATGAAATACTGGGTGAACGTCTTGCCTTCGTACGGCTTGAGCCAGGTGAAGTCGGGCTGGTTGTCGGTGAACACGCCGGTCATGAGCTCGACGTACGGGCCGTTCGCGTCCGTGAGGTTCCTGTCCCAGGCGCGGCCGAAGTCGCCGTTGCCCCACGTCCACTGCTTCTTGCCGGGGCTGACGTGGTGGTCGGCCACGTGCAGGATGCCCGCACCGACGCCGAAGTCGTAGCCGCCGACGAAGTTGTAGTCGGAGTGCGCGGCCATATAGCTGGTCGGAACAGGCACGTTCTTGTATCGGCCGATGTCGACGCCCTCGGAGTAGTCGTGCTTGTAGTAGGTGCCGGTGGCGATCGGGTAACGCGAGACGTCGCGCTTGCCGTGGTCCATGACGGCGGTGACGTCCGGCGGCATCACGGTCTTGGTGTGCTCGTTGACCGGGACGGCCGGGTTGGCCCACCACAGGAAGGTCTGCGGCAGTGCGGTGCCGTTGTACAGCTGAGCGGTGATTTCGATGTACGCTTTGCCGGGGTGCAGCGCGATCTTGGTGATCACCTGCGTGCCGTACATCTGGTCGGTGTCGTGGCACAGCACGGCCTTGCCGCCGTCGGGCAGGTCCTCGACCTTGTAGTCGACCGGCAGGTACGTGGTCGGGCGGTGGTGCTGCGGCCAGTTGAATTCGATGCCGCCGGAGATCCACGGTCCGGTCAGTCCCACGAGCGCCGGCTTGATGACGTCGTTGCGGTAGACGAAGTCGTAGCCGTTGGTCTTGTCCTTCGCGTACTGGATGCGGCCGCCGAGCTCGGGCAGCACGGTCACTTCGAGGTATTCGTTCTCGATGATGACGGCCTTGTAGTCCTTGTCGCGCTTGACGTCGCTGATCGTCTCGATGACCGGGTACGGGTAGACGCGGCCCGAGCTGCCTTGGTAGACGCGCTTTTCGATGAACTCCGGGTTCTTGTCCGCCGCGCCGATCTCGTAGGTGGGGATCGTGATGACGGTGTCCTTGATGCTCACTGCCATAGTGTGCTCCTTCATTGGAACTTCGTGGGGAACTGTGCGGCCTTGCGACCATCACATTCGTAATTTATTGATTACTTGCTTACAGACTACGGCTGATTTTTCGGTATATTTAGAGTTTTCTTGCTTGCAGATATGAAAAAATTGCGGTTACAAAAATGGCTGCGGACTGCTATGATGAAACCGTTGCCCCAGCATCATCGACGACGAAAACGAGCCATCATGAAACCAGCCGAACGCGGTATCCGCAACCAGGGATCGGAGTTCTATATCTACACGCCCAGCAAAACGGCGTTGCAGACGTTTCTGTATCCGCTGCGCGTCGGCCTGTTCCGTTACGAAGCCGGCTACCGTCAGGAACGCAGCTCGTTCGACAGCTTCCTGCTGATGGTCATCCGTTCCGGATCGTTCGACATCGCCACCGAACAGGGCACGCATCATGCCGGCAAAGGCGATTTCGTGCTGCTCGACTGCTACCGGCATCATTCATACGGCACCAACGAGGACAGCGACGTGCTGTGGCTGCATTTCGACGGCACGATGGCGCGCGCGTACTTCGATCTGATCGACGGCAAGCTCGGCACCGTGTTCTCGCTCAAGGACCCGGCCTACGTACTGAACCGCCTGACCGCCATCTACGATGTGTTCCATGCCGCCTCACGCATCAGCGAACCGGGCATGTCGAAATACATCACCGACATCCTCACCGAATTCGCGGTGGCCGCGGCCGACAGCGCCACGTCCCAGCAGCGTCAGCCGTATGCGATCGAGGACGTGCTCACCTATATCGCCGGTCATCTGAGCGAGCCGCTGCCGATCGACGAACTGGCCGCACGCGCGTACATGAGCGAATACCATTTCATCCGCGTGTTCAAAAAAGAGACCGGCTACACGCCGCACGCCTACATCGTGGACGCGCGCATGCATGCCGCGAAATACCTGCTCATCAATTCCGACATGCCGTTGAAGCAGCTGTGCGACGAATGCGGGTTCACCGACACGAGCACGTTCTGCGCGGCGTTCAAACGCAAGAACGGCATGTCGCCCATCGAATTTCGCCGGCAAGGCGAGCTGCGGCAGCTGTGAGCCGCCGGATTGTTCACTCTCATGCCCTTATGAGCCGCTTCCCCGTGTCCTTTTTCCGCCCCGCGGCACGCGCAACAATATCTCGCGCATACACGAAGGCCGGCGCGGATGTCATGAACGCATCCGCGTCGGCCTTCATGTTTGCAGGAATGCTCGCGTACGATTCGCGACCGTTGGCTACAGTTCGAAGCCGAGCTCCTCTGCCGCCTCGGTGGGCACCGGATCGTCGGACCACAGGTCCTCGAGGTTCTCAGTGGTGGCCAGCGAGCGGATCTCGGCCTTGTCGATGTACAGTTCGCCGCTCAGATGGTCGGTCTCGTGCTGGAAGATGCGGGCCGGCCAGCCGTGCAGGCGCTCCTCGTGCTGCTTGCCGTCCTCGTCCTGCCAGCGGGCGGTGATGTCGAGCCAGCGCTTGCGCACCGCCTGGTAGCCGTCGAAGCTCAGACAGCCTTCGTAGAAGCTGCGCGTCTCCTCGCCGATCGGCTCGTAGCTGGGGTTGATGATGACGTGGAACGGGAATTCGCCGATCTCGCGCGGATCGTCCTCGTCGTCGCGGATATGGTCCTCGACGACGGCGAGCGCGAGGCCGAGGCCGATCTGCGTGGCGGCCAGGCCCACGCCGGGGGCTTCGAGCATGGTCGTGTGCATCGTGTCGATGAGCTTGTCGAGCGTCTTGCGGCTCAGCTGACCGGTGTAGGGGATGGTCTGCTGACGCAGGACCGGTTCGCCGGCCTGCACGATCGGCAGGATGTGCTCCTTGCCGCCGGTTTTGATGAGCTGTTCGATGTCGCGGTTGAGGGCGACGTCGACTTTGGAGTTCTTTCCGAACATGATCTCTTCCTTTTACGGGACGGGCATGCGATTCTCCCGGCCGCTTCGCCGCCCCCTATCAGAAGAGGCCTCGAAGCAACCGGGAAGAGCCGATTACAGGGCGAGTTCTTCGGCGACGACCGCGGCGAGACGGTTGCAGACCTCGTCGGCCTGCTCCTGCGTGGCGGCCTCGGCCATGACGCGCACGAGCGGTTCGGTGCCGGAGGGGCGCAGCAGCACGCGGCCGGTGTCGCCGAGCAGCTTCTCCTCGCGTTCGACGGCGGCCTGTACCTTGGCGTTCGTGGTGGCGGCCATCTTGTCGACGTTCGGCACGTTGACGAGCGTCTGCGGCAGCTGCGGGAAGTCGGCGGCGAGCTGCTTCAAGCTCTTGCCGGAGCGGACGACCTCGTTGCACAGGGTGAGCGCGGTGAGCGTGCCGTCGCCGGTGGTGGCGAATTCGCGGTTGATGACGTGGCCGGACTGTTCGCCGCCCAGCGTGTAGCCGCCGCGCAGCATCTCCTCGAGCACGTAACGGTCGCCGACGGCGGTCTGCACGGTCTTGATGCCCATGTCCTTCAAGGCGAGCTTCAGGCCGAGGTTGCTCATGACGGTCACGACGAGCGTGTTGTCGGCCAGCTTGCCGGCCTCCTTCTTGGCGCGCGCGAGGATGCCCATGATCTGATCGCCGTTGACCATGTTGCCGTCCTCGTCCACCGCCAGACACCGGTCGGCATCACCGTCGAACGCGACGCCCATCACCGCGTCGGTGGCCTTGACCATCGCCTGCAGCTGCTCGGGGTGCGTGGAGCCGGCGTGCTTGTTGATGTTGTAGCCGTCCGGCGAGGCGTTGATGACCATGACCTCGGCGCCGGCGCGGCGCAGCGCCTCGGGGGCGACCACGGAGGTGGCGCCGTTGGCGCAGTCAGCCACGATCTTCAGGCCCTTGAGCGGCTTGGGCTGGGTCTTGTCGGGGTTGAGCGGCGCGATCGTGGAGACGAGGTGGTCGATGTACAGGTTGGTCGCGGTGACCGAATCATGGCTGATGCGGCCCACGCCGGCGCCGGTCGGACGTTCCCAGTCCTTGCCGAGCACGGCTTCGATCTCGTCCTCCTTGCCGTCGGGCAGCTTGAAGCCGCCGCGGGCGAAGAACTTGATGCCGTTGTCGGGCATCGGGTTGTGGGAGGCGGAGATCACCGCGCCCATCTCGACGTTGAGCACGGAGGTGAGGAACGCGATGCCCGGGGTTGGGATGATGCCCGCGTCGATCACGTCGAATCCGCCGGCGGCCATGCCCGCGGACAGCGCGGCGGCGAGGAAGTCGCCGGAAACGCGCGTGTCGCGGCCGACGAGCGCGCGGCGGCGGCCTTCCGGCTGGTCGTCCTTCGTGCCGGAGTCGCCCAGCACGCGCACGGCGGCGTCGCCCAGGTCGAGCGCCAGCCGTGCAGTCAGGTCCTTGTTCGCCAATCCGCGAACGCCATCGGTTCCGAACATACGTGGCATATCGTTACTTCCTCGCTGTTTCGTTGTCAGTCGTAATACGAGCACCATCGTACTCAACACGCCCGGCAACGTCACTCCCCCACGCGCAATACTGCCCGTTTTCCCCGCATTTTGTTCGAGGGCGCCTCCAAAGGAGACATTAATGCACACAAAGTAGCGTCTGTCATCAGCTGTATGACCATTACAGTCTCGAACGACTTCATTGACGGGAGAATAGTTTATCGTCTGCAGAATCCACGATATATTCATTCCATTTCAGTCGAATTCCTCCGCTGTGAGAGAGGTGTCCCAGTCACCCTCCGCAGTATCGGAATCCTTCCGACCTTTTACTAATTTGTATAGCTGGCGTTCACATCGACGCAGATATTTCAGACTTTTATCCAGAATCTCAATGTCTTTCTTGATGAGCTTTTTCGACTCCCGACCAGTCTTTCCAGCATGAGCGTCATCGCCGGTCTTTTGCGATGAAGCCATTCCAGAAAGTACAGAACGCCTATCATTAACTTGGCTTATCTGCATTATGAGACGCCGACGGACACACTCCACTATCTGATCCCCGCCGTCTCGATGGATCAGAACGTTGCGACAGAAAGTCAGCAACTTCGAACATTCTTGGAGTGTATATACTCCTGACTCGTCTTTTATGAGTCTGAAGATTGCGGCAACTCCGCCACTTCCGGTAAGACCAAGAACCACCCCGCCTCCGGCAATCACCGCAGTGCCGCCAGCCATACCGAATCCGCCCGCGGCTAACGCACCACCCCCGAGCGCCGCCAAACTAGCGCTAGTCAACGCCGCTCCAGACAATCCAGCCACCGCAGTACTTGCAGTGTAGCCCGCAATGACCGGTGCGATGACTGGCGCGAAAACCGCAGCCGTTCCCGCAGTACCGGCGACAACCGCCACTGTTCCGACAGCAGCTGCAATCTTCCGACGACCATTGCCATCAATGGAGTCACGACTGCGATTGAATTCCTTATTCATCTTTGAACATGCATGATTACCGAATTCCGGCGCAATCATACGAAATACATCATCTCGGCATGTGTCGTCAAACTTAAGGCTCTTCCATCTCTCCTGATCATTCCCCGTAAGAGACATGTACGGAATAAACTGGGATAATTCCAACGCCACCAGATGTAACCACACATCACTGCCAGCGCTGTTGAGCTTTTTGACGCGCCGTTTGATTCCATCCTGGCTCAATAACACATATTGCTTAGGCAACATGCTTGTCCACTGGTCCAGCCAATTCTCTTTCAGACGAGTGTCACGTTGTTTGGACCGCTCAATGTCCATAGACACAGCCAAACGTTCCATTGAATACAGGATCTCCGTCTGCTCTTGGTTCAGCACAAGATATTCAAACCCGCTTACAGCGCGCTCAAATTCCGATCCAGCCTGTTGTTCGGTACCCGAATTTCGTGATTCCCATATCATCTTGACATCAACCGCAACAGCAAGTCCGAAACGAATGAGACCAATATAATTGATGTTCAACGCAAAATCGACGATGGATTTACTACTTACGGATGGACCGTTACTGATCACCGAGCGTATTGTTGCGTCGGCAATGTCTATGACGCTGAATACACCCGATGCAATGGTGATCATCCGTGCAACCTGATGATTGTTGAACGGCAGCACCTTTTCCCAATTAAGGCCGTTTAAATCAGAAATTGACCGTACATTTGACGTTTGGATTTCATGATACAGATGATGTACTGCATAGCATGCCCGTACCATGCATTCGCAGCAAAGCACTGGAATGGCTTGACGTCCGATCTCACCAATCAGTCCAATCTCGGTGCGCAGGTTAAATCGTCGATATGTCTTTTCTCCGTCTTCACTAACAGTTTTCAACAACGTGCCGTTAAATAGTTTGGCTACATATTGACGTAATCCGCCGTCCTTAAGCATGGCATCCTTGAAGATCGGCAATGTGGACATTTCTTTGATCAGAGACAGCAGCGGCCCTGGAATACCAGTGCCCTTCCCCGGAGTGCCGCTTGATCCTGCCATATCACTGGCCATATGCAGGAGCCAGTTGACTGTGCCTAAAAATAGTTTTTGTGTCAGATCCTTGCCGATAAGTGACGAATCTTGAACATTAACGGCAATAAATACGCCATGAGCGTCCGTTCCGAATACCCGTCCGGTAAATTGCGTAAGCAGTGAAAAGAACAGCCCTCCCACTGAAAAATGATGCGAAAAATCACGCAGATGATGCTGTAGACCACCTCCGAATTCAGCGGTTGCCGCATCTCCAGCAAATGGATGATTGCGTTCTAAAAACGAGATTGCGCCAGCAAGGGCGTCACCTGGAAATCCTTCATACTTGGCTATACGTATAACGATTTCATCCGCTACTGTGCTTCCCCATTCATTAGCCCGGTCCAAGGAAAAGGCACCAGTAAAAAACGAATCGATCGCGCCGGAAAGCACGCCGCAGGCTGCGGCAATCTTATAATCAAGCGAATCATCATCCGTAACTGATCGATCGATGGTTTCCTCGATATATTCGATATGCACGCCGTCATCTGGTACATAGGCATCAGCCATTGCCCCGGCAGGAAGCTGCTTCTTGCCCAGCGGACGAATCTCATACGTCATAGGCAAGCTGACACGTCGGCCAGACCATGCTTCTAATTCGCTTGAAGCCATATTCGTTCACCTCCACGTCGAGCTAACAAACATCCGCTTCATCCATATAACAGCACACAGATAACGAATGCAAGTCAAAAAGCGGCGGCAACTTGACTCACAAGCATTATCAGTAAGCATGTCGGCTCTGACGAATGCCCTGCTCTTCACAGCCGATGCTGAGTGAAAAGAGTTCCAGGAATTACCAGGACTTGTTGCAGTCACGGTAGTATCCGCGGACATGATATTTCGAAGACACTGAATCGCCTTGTCACACTTTAGGGAAAACGGATGATGCTGACGTAGTGTGACAGCAGATTTGTCACGCCATGTCGGATTGGCGTGAAAGCAGCGAAGCGTGACAGAGTCGAAAACCAAGAATCCTTGGAATTACGCCAATTTGGCACAGAGCCTCTACTCCTTGCAGACAGCGTTCCTGTCACACAACCGAGAAAACCTGCACAATCTCCGAGGCGTGACACCGTATCATGCCACACCCTGCCGGTTTCCCGTCATTCCGACGAAGTATGACACAACCGGCGAGAACTATCATGCGATCTTTGTCTCATCGCCGTCGTATCGGCCCTTTCGGCAACAAAAAACGGCGTTGCCGGCATCGATCGACACCGGCAACGCCGTCATCTCAGTTCATCGGCCACTTTCAGCCGTAGACTCAATTACAGCGCCGCGTTGAAGTCGCGGACCTTGAGGGTGCGCTGCGAGGACTCGACGTTGCTGCGGATGATGCGCTGCAGCGCGTTGTCGGCGGTCTCGTGGCTGGCGAGCCACTCGTTACCGAGCTCGACCAGCGCGGCCGGATCGGCGTAGCCCGGGTACAGGCCCTCGAGCAGCGCCTCGGCCATGTGGAACGTCTTGTGCTCCCAGATCCAGTCGACGGTCGCGAAGTACCGCTCGGCGTATGGCTCGGCCAGGTCGGCGCGCGGGGTCGCGGCGAATCCGCGGGCCACGGCCTCGAGCTGCGAGTTGGTCAGCTCGTCGTTGTTGAGGGCCTGATCCCACGCCCACGCCTTCGCCTCGGCCGTGCCGCGCACCGCACGCGCGCCGTAGGCGAACTCGCGGTTCTCGGTGGTGTCGCGCTTGGCGAGCTGCGCGTCGATGTCGGCCTCACCGAACACGTTCACCGAGGCGAGCGCGTTGACGAGCGTCCACGTGAAGTTGTTGTCGATCTCGAGGCCGTCGAGCTTGACGGAACCGTCGAGCAGACCCTTCGCGTTCGCGGCGAACGCCTCGTCGCCCTCCTCGCCGTAGCCGAGGTAGGCGGTGGCGAGCTGGAACTGCTGGTCGGAGCCGGCCGGCGCAGCAGAGGCGAGCTTCCACAGCTCGGCGGCGACATGCTCGATGACGGACGCACGGGCGAGCGGCGCGGTGTAGTGCCATGCGGCGGTGCTCATGCAGGCGAGCGCGTAGCGGAACGTGGTCGACTCGGTTTCGGTGGCGAGCAGACGCAGCGTCGTGTCGACGAACTCGGTCGCCGCCAGTTCGCCGTCACGGGTCATGTCCCACAGCGCGAGCCAGATCACGGCGCGGGCGAGCGCGTCGTCGAAGCGGTGCAGGTTCTCGATCGCGAACTTGAGCGACGCGTCGTCGAAACGCAGCTTGGTGTACGTCAGGTCGTCGTCGTTCACGAGGATCAGCGACGGACGGGCCTTGCCGGCGGCCTCGGCGACGACGGTCGTCTCGCCGTCCACGTCAAGTTCGAAACGGTCGGTGCGCACGATCTTGCCAGTCGCCGGGTCCTCGTTGTAGAAGCCGACGGCGAGACGGTGCGAACGCAGCACGGGATGTTCGATCGGCGCGGTCTGCTTGAGCGTGAGCTGCTCGATCGTGCCGTCCGCGGCGGTCTTGACCTGCGTGGTGATCGTGTTGATGCCGGACTGTTCGAGCCACTGCGCGCTCCACGCCTTGAGATCGCGGCCGGAGGTCAGTTCCAGTTCGCCCAGCAAGTCGGCGAGCGTCGCGTTGGAATACGCGTGCTTGTTGAGGTACGCGTTGATGCCCTTGAAGAACTTGTCGCGGCCCACGTAGAACGCGAGCTGCTTGAGGACGGAGGCACCCTTGGCGTAGGTGATGCCGTCGAAGTTGACGTACGTGTCGTTGAGATCGTTGATCGGGGCGACGATCGGATGGGTGGTCGACAGCTGGTCCTGACGCAGCGCCCAGCTCTTCTCACCGGAGCAGAACGTGGCCCATGCGTCATGCCATTCGGTCGCCTCGGCGGTGGCGAGCGTGGACGTGAACTCGGCGAAGGACTCGTTGAGCCACAGGTCGTTCCACCACTTCATGGTCACGTAGTCGCCGAACCACATGTGGGCAAGCTCGTGCAGGACGGTGACGACGCGGCGTTCGGCGAGCGCGTCGGTCACCTTGGAGTCGAACACGTAGGAGTCGCGGATGGTGACCATGCCGATGTTCTCCATCGCGCCCGCGTTGTATTCGGGCACGTAGATCTGGTCGAACTTGGCGTACGGGTACGGCACGCCCCACGTCTTGTCGTAGAACGCGAAGCCCTTCTTGGTGATGTCGAACAGGTAGTCGACGTCCTTGGCGAACGCGTCGGCGAGCGAGCGGCGGCAGTACTGGGCCATCGGCACGACGCGGCCGTCCTCGTTGCGGTAGGCGGTGTGCCATTCGGCGTACGGGCCGGCGCAGATCGCGGTCAGGTAGGAGCTCATGGTCGGCGTGGTCTCGAACACCCATTCCTTGGCGGTTTCGGCCTCATGGTCGCCGAGCGCGCCTTCCGCGGTCGTGCGGTCGGTGGCGGTGACGGACTTGACCGGCATGTTCGAGGTGACGATCCAGCTCGAGGCGGCGAGCACGGAGAAGTCGAACGTGGCCTTGAGATCGGGCTGGTCGAACACGGCGTAGACGCGGCGGGCGTCCGGCACCTCGAACTGGGAGTACAGGTACACGTTGCCGTCGGACGGGTCGACACTGCGGTGCAGGCCCTCGCCGGTGTTCGAGTAGCGGCACAGCGCGGTGACGGTGACCGTGTTGTGCTCGGCGAGGTTCGGCAGTGCGATGCGGCTGTCTGCGTAGGCCGTGGCCGGGTCGAGGGACTGGCCGTTGAGCGTGATGGCGCTCACTTCGTCGGCGATGAGGTCGAGGAAGCTGGTGGAGCCCGGCTTCGCGTCGAACTCGATGGTGGCGGTCGAACCGAAGTTCTTCGCGCCGACGGTCAGGTCGAGCGCGACGGTGTAGTGGATCGGCTTGAGGATGAGTTCTGCTCGCTCCTCGGCCTCGATGCGGGTGAGATTTGCTCCTGGCATGTCACTCCTTGTCAACGTGAGGCGGCGTGACCGGTTGTGTCGGTCACGCCGCCTCGATTATGTGCAAAATTACTTGTGGATCGCCGGCTACCGTTCGATCACGTCGGTGGCGATGTCCGCCACGACCGGCACGATCATCGGCTTGCGGTGCAGCTGACGGGCGACCCATCCGCCGAGCGTGCGGCGCATGATCTGCTGCAGCTTGTACGTGTCGCGGGTGCCGCTCATCATCGCGTCGTTCAACTGTTCGACGATCTGGTGGCGCACCTTGTCGAATTCGCTTTCGTCCTCGGCCACGGCGTTGAGGAAGATCTTCGGACCGGAGACGACTTCGCGGTTGTCGGTATCGACCACCACGAAGCTCGACACGAAGCCCTCGGTGCCGAGGATGCGGCGCTTCTCGAGCTCCTCGTCGGTCAGTTCGCCGATCGAGTCGCCGTCGACGTACACGTAGCCGCACGGCACGGAGCCGACGACCGCGGCCTTGCCGTGGTACAGGTCGACCACGTCGCCGTCCTCGGCGAGCACGACGTTGTCCGGATCCACGCCGGTCTTGACGGCGATCAGGCCGTTGGCGACCAGGTGGCGGTTCTCGCCGTGGATCGGCATCGCGCACTTGGGCTTGACGATGTTGTACATGTACAGCAGCTCACCCTCGTTGCAGTGTCCGGAGACGTGCACTGCGGCGTTGTCGCGGTTGACGACGCGCGCGCCGAGTTGCACGAGCTTGTTGATGACCTTGTACACCTCGTGCTCGTTGCCCGGGATCAGGGAGCTGGCGAGGATGACCGTGTCGAACTCGTTGATGGTGATGTCGCGGTGGTTGCCGTCCGCGATGCGTCCCAGCGCGGCCATCGGCTCGCCCTGCGAACCGGTGCACATGTAGACGATCTTGTCGTCCTGCACGTCGTGCGCCTGCTTCAGGTCGATGACGGTGTCCTCCGGCAGATGCAGGTAGCCGAGGTCTGCGGCGATGGACATGTTGCGCACCATCGAACGGCCGACGAAGACGACCTTGCGGCCGTACTTGTGCGCGGCGTCCACGACCTGCTGCACACGGTGGACGTGGCTGGAGAAGCTGGCGACGATGATCTTGCGGCTGGCCTGCGCGAACGCCTGGTCGAGCGCCGGGCCGATCGAGGTCTCCGGCTTGACGAAGCCCGGCACCTCGGCGTTGGTGGAGTCCATCATCAGCAGGTCCACGCCCTGCTCGCCGATCTTGCCGAACTCGACGAGATCGGTGATCTTATGGTCGAGCGGCAGCTGGTCGAGCTTGATGTCGCCCGTGTCGATGAGCGTGCCGGCCGGGGTCTTCACGTACACGGCGAGCGCGTCCGGGATCGAATGCGTCACGGTGATGAACTCGAGGTTGAACGGGCCAACCTTCATCTTGTCGCGGCCGGCGACCGGCACCATCGTCGGGTGCTGGTTGTGCTCCTTGCACTTGGCCTCCACGAACGCGAGGGTGAGCTTGGAGCCGATGAGCGGGATGTCCGGGCGGAGCTTCAGCAGGTACGGCACGCCGCCGATGTGGTCCTCGTGGCCGTGGGTGAGCACGAGCGCCTCGACCTTGTCGAGACGGTCCTTGATGTAGTCGAAGTCCGGCAGGATCAGATCGACGCCCGGCTGCTCCTCTTCGGGGAAGAGCACGCCGCAGTCGATGAGCAGCAGGTGACCGTTGTATTCGATCACGTTCATGTTGCGGCCGATTTCGCCGAGGCCGCCGAGCGGCACGATGCGCAGCGATCCCTTGCGGTACTTCGGGGGCGCGATGAGCACGGCGTCCTGCTGGGGCGCGGTGGGCTGGCTGGTGCGCGAGACGCGGCGGCCACCGGCGTTGCCGGAACGGGAGCGGCTCGAGGACCGGGACGAGCGGGAACGGCCGGAGGTCTTGGTCTCCGACTGTTCGCCACGTTCCGCACGCTCCTCGCGGTCGGCGGACTTGGCCGACTTCGTGGACTTGCGGGTACGGGTGGACTTGGCGGTCTTGCGATCGTCGAGACCGAGGTCGTCGAGCAGGTCGACGGCGGCCTGGGCCGCGGCCATCTGCTCGGATTCGCTCGGCTGGGTTGCGCCGGAGCGCTTGGTGGTGCGCTTGCGCGCGGTATGTTGTGTGGTTTCTTGTTCTGTGACCATTTCCTAGTTGGTTTTCTGTTACTTGGTGTTCCCGCCTGTGCTGGGAACGACGGAGAAAAAGAAGGCGGTACCGGCTTTTCGCGGGACCGCCTTGCGACATGGCTTACAGCAGGCCGGACGCTTTCATGCCGTTTTCGGCGCGGCTGAACTCCTCGGGGCCAGGGCCGACGTTCGGCAGGCGCATGGTGGTGTCGTCGAGGACGCCTCGCACCTTGAGCGCGGCCTTGGCCATGACGGCCTGGAAGCCGTTGCCGTTCATCGCTTCGACGAGTGGCGCGAGCTGCACGGCGATGCGCTGCGCTTCGTGGATGTCGCCGCGGTCGAACGCGTTGGCGAGGTCGCGCATGGGACCGGCGGCCGCGTGGGCGATCACGGAGATGATGCCGACCGCGCCGACCGACAGGAACGGCAGGAAGAGGCCGTCGTCGCCAGAGTACCAGGTCAGGCCGGTCTCCATGCGCTTGCGGACCGCACCGGCGATGTCGCCGGTGGCGTCCTTGACGGCCGTAACGTGGTCGAGTTCGGCCATGCGACGGTAGGTTTCGAGCTGGATGTGCAGACCGGTGCGACCGGGCACGTCGTAGATGATGATCGGCTTGTCGGCCGACTCGTTGACGGCCTTGTAGTGCTGGAAGACACCTTCCTGGGACGGACGCGAGTAGTACGGCGCGACGACGAGCACCGCGTCGGCACCCGCCTCCTGGGTCTGCTCGACCATACGCACGGTGTGCGCGGTGTCGTTGGAGCCGGCACCGGAGATGATCGGCACGCTGACGACCTCACGCACGGCCTTGACGAGTTCGACCTTCTCATCCATATGCGTGGTGGGCGACTCGCCCGTGGTGCCGTTGACGACGATGCCGTCCGCACCGTCCGCGACCAGTTGCTTGGCCAGTTTCTGCGCCGCGTCGAAGTCGACGGAGCCATCGGATTTCATCGGGGTGACCATGGCCGGCAGAATGCGCCCGAACGGGGCCGGATCAAGAAGATGCATCGTCTCACTCATAAGATTTACGGTACTTCTCGGCCGGGACGCGGGAGGATGATTCGTCTCAAGACGCGAAACGGCCATGCCCCGACGGATATCGTCTCGCGGGGACACGGCCGATGCGTGTTGTGCCGTATGCCGACCTGTGGCTTACAGGTCGAGGAAGTGGTCGAGGCCGACGGTGAGTCCCGGGTATGCGCCGGAGGCCACCTTGCGCACGGCGAGGAGCACGCCGGGCATGAAGCTGATGCGGTCGAAGCTGTCGGCGCGTATGACCAGCTGCTCGCCGGCATTGCCGAAGAGCACCTCCTCGTGGGCGTTGAGGCCCCGCAGACGCACCGCGTGCACGTGCACGCCGTCGATCACCTGGCCGCGCGATCCGCCGTCGGTCTGGGTCGCGTCGGGCATCTCGCCGAGCCCGGCCTCGCGGCGGGCCTCGCCGATGGCCTTGGCGGTGTGGATGGCGGTGCCGGAAGGAGCGTCCACCTTGGTCGGGTGATGCAGTTCGATGACTTCGGCGGACTCGAAGTACGGGGCGGAGACCTTGGCGAAATGGTCGGCGAGCACGGCGGAGATCGCGAAGTTCGGCGCGATGAACACGGTCTGGTTCTCGCGCGGAGATTCGGCGAGCGCGGCCTTGACCCGCGCGAGCTTGTCGTCGGTCCAGCCGGTGGTGCCGACGACGACGTCAACGCCCTGCTTGACGAGTGCGAGCACATTGTCGAGCGACACGCTCGGCACGGTGAACTCGACCGTCACGTCGGTGTTGTCGGGCGTGATGGCGGTCAGGTCGTCACCCGCATCGAGCGCGAGCGCGAGTTCGGTGTCGTCGGCGTTGTTGACGGCGTCGACCACGTGGGAGCCCATGCGGCCCTTGGCTCCGACCACGGAAACTCGAATCATGTTGTCCTCCTTGGGATCGGGCCGTCGCCGCGTGAGCGACGGCCCGTGTTCGTCTGTACCAGTACGTGCACCATCGTATCGTCCGCACGCGCGGCGGTCGGCGTACGTATCATCCGTCAATACCGTTCGTATCCGGCGGCATGACCGGCTGCACGAATCTGTTTGTCCGTTCTGTCTCTCTTCGCTGTCAGTCTTCGCGGTCGCGGATCAGCCGCGTTTGCGGGCGAGCGCCCAGCCGAGCAGGGCGAGCGGCACCGAACAGGCGACGGCGATCCACGGGATCATCATGCTCACGTGGGTGCCGGCCACGTCGAGTACCGTGCCGGCGAACGTCGAACCGAACGAAGTGCCGACCGAGCCGGCGGTGGTCAGCCATGACAGTCCTTCGGTCAGGGACCGTGCGGGGACCGCGTCCTTGACGATGAGGTTGCCGGTGGCGAACAGGGGAGAGACACACAGGCCGGCGAGCACTTCGAGCACGCCGAGCACGATGAAATCGTCCATCATGATGCGGAACAGCACGAATCCGACCGTGAGCAGGGACAGGAACATGACCATATGCCGCCAGTGGGAGCCTTTCATCTCGCGCGAGCCGAAGATCACCGCGCCGATGCATGAGCCGACGGCGAACATGGCGAGCTGCAGGCCGAGCCATTGTTCGACGCCGGCCGCCTTCATCGACGCGGTGACCGACACGTCGAACGCGGTGAAGCTCATGTTGAACACGAGGAACACGACAAGGATCGGCAGGACGCCCGGGTAAAGCAGGGCGCTTTTCGCCTTCGGCGCGCCGGTGCGCAGCTGGCGCATGGTCAGTTCGTCCGCTTGCGAGCCGACCTGCGCACGGACCGGCGCGACGTCGACCTGTTCGAGCGCCGGCGGCTGGGTTCGTTTGAGCGAGAAGAAGACCGCGCCTCCGATGCCGCACGCAAGGGTGGGCACGAACAGCTGGGATACCGGATGCACCGACGTGGCGAGGAACGCGGCGAGGATCGGCCCGACGATGAACACGATCTCATCGATCGCGGATTCCATCGCGTACGCGGTGTTCAGCAACGATTCGTTGCCGGAGTCGCGCAATGCGTACGCCCATCGGGTGCGCACGAGCGCGCCGAACGAGAACTGGGTGAAGCCCATGACGACGGCCAGTGCGAACAGCACGGGGATCGGCACTCGTCCCAACGCGGCGCAGGCGAAGCCGAGCATGGCGATCACCTGGATGGTCAGGGCCACCGAGCCGACCCGGCGTTGGCCGAACCGGTCGAACATGCGCGCGTAGAACGGCGTGACGACGGCGACCGCGAGAATGTACGCGGCGCTCATCGAACCGGCGACCGTCCAGTTGTCGTACAGGTGGTTGAGCGCGAGCACGATGCCGAGCGCCATCATGGAGATCGGCAGACGGGCGACCGCGCCGCACACGCAGAACGCCTTGGTTCCGGGGATGCGGAACAGTCTGGCGTACGGCGATTGCGCCACCTGCGTTCTGATTGCCGATGTCACGCGTGCACCTCCCCCGCATAGATGAAGATGTCGTCCATGTCGTCGCCGTATTGCGGATGGTCGGCCGCGCGCCATGAGATCAGGCAATCCAGGCCCTTGTGGTCGTAGAAGCTCACGTCGCAGCTGGAGTCGGTGTGCAGGTAGTAGCGTTCGACGCCCGATGCCGCGAAACGGCTCATCGCATCACGCCACAGCGTGCCGCCCACGCCGTGGCCTCGGGCCGCGCCGGATACCAGAAACAGTTCGATTTCGGCCTGTGTCGTCTCATTGACGTGGGCCTCGTCTTCCAGATCGGTTTCCAGCGCATGCCATTGCAGGGTTTCCCGCAGCGCGTCCGTGCCGTTCCGGTCCTGGTCCAGCCATTGGTCGACGGCGGCGAGCGCACGCCCCGCTTCGGGGAACATGACCGGCATGCCGGCGATGCGGGAGATCAGCACGCCCATGAACTGACCGTCGCGCTCGGCGATGGTCGCATGCGTGGCCGGTTCCAGATAATGCATCACGAAATGGCGTGACAGTTCCATAGAGGCCGGGGTTCCTGCCGCACTGGACCAGTTTCCCCACGTGTTGTCGAATTCGCGGACTATGGCGTCACAGTCGTCCCAGACCATGCGCCGGTAGGTTACGGTTGCGTTCGTCGCAGCCATGTGATTCCTGCTCCTTATATTGTTGTCGTTGTCCTGCACGTGTGCCCGCCCACACATGCCGGCCAAGGGTCGCGCCATCCCTCCGTCCACGACGCCCGCGGTGCGTTTTTCTCCCGCGGGCAACACGCGACGCGCTCGTCGCGGTGTCAGTCGTTGTCGGATTGTTCCGGGATGCCGGAGCTCAACTCGGCAAGGATCTCCTGTTCAGTTTTCGCGCGAGCATGAAGCTCGCGCCGTCCCTCATCGGGCTCACTCAGATAGTAGAGGGTGGCGTCGATACTGTCCAGCGGAAGGTTTTCGATCCGCGACAGCAGCAGCCGATACCAGTCGAGCTGGATGAGTTTTGCGGCGATGTCGTCCGGTTTGACCGGCCTGGCACCGGTTTTCCAGTCGACGATCGTGAACCGTTTCGTCGTGTCTGTCTCGTCGAGCCCTCCCCGGAACACCGCATCGAGCTTGCCGTTGACGATGCCGCCTCCCAGTTGCGGTATGAAGACGACGATCTGACGTTCGGCGTAGACCGGGCTGCGCCGCGCCCATGTCGAGTCGGCGAGGCGACGTTCCCAGACGGCCAGATGACGTTCCTTGGCGGGAACCCCGGTTTCCTCTCGTATCGCTGCTTCCCGCTCCGCCAGTTCCTCAAGCATGATGTCACGCGACGGCGGTGCCGGCGTCGTCGCGAACGCGGTATCGCCGCCGGAATCGGCCGGGGAAACAATGAAGGCATCATCGGGCGTGTTCTCGTCGTCATACGCGGTGATGAAGCGTTCCGCCCACGCATGGAACAGCGTTCCCGCTTCGGCGGCCGGGGATGCGACGCGAGGGACGGGCCGGACGATGCCGCGCCAGAGGCTGCTCGTCTGCTTCCTGCCCAAATGTCCGGCTCTCGTCTGCAGCGCGGTGACCGATTGGCGGCTCTGCGCCAGCAGATGTGTGGCCCGACGGCGTACCTGCTCGTCCAGTTCGGCGTCATTCTCATATGAACGCGGCATGAGATCAGGGTCCGCAACCAGCATTTCCGCCCGGGAGAGCAATGTGCCGTCGCGTACGGAACCGCTCTCGTCCTCCATGTCGAGGCCGGCATCGGCGGTCTGCCCGCGTTTCGCATGGTCATCGGCCAATGCGCGTTCCAATTCCGCGACACCGGAGCGCAGACGCGCCAGCATCTCGTCCGACAGCGAAGCCGGCCATGGCAGAACGACGTCGTCGGCATGTCCTTCCAACGGACAGGCCCATGCCTGTTCCACGATCGCCCGCTCGTACTCGGCCGCGTGCTCTCCGACGAAGAACCCGTCGGGTCGGGCCGCTCCGATCGAATCCAGCGTCTCTTCGGCAAGCACCGTCACGTCTTGCTGACGTTCCGAGGGCGATTCCGTAACGTTCTCGTCGTCATGCGATTGAGCTGCCGTCTGCGATGCATGCACGACCGGCACCAGATCGTCGTGATGGCACAACGAATCGTGCACCTCATTCCAGAACAGCGACGGCCCGGCGGCGACCGGTTTACGACCGTCCCGTTCAAACAACGGACGGGGATCGCGTCCCGGCTCGCCGTACCGGCTATAGGTGAGCAGCGCATCGTTTTTGGCTCGCGTCAACGCCACATAGGCGAGACGCCGTTCGTCGGCGAGCAGCCGCCGGCCGTATTCCTCGGATTGCGTCAGATACCAGTTGTCCGGATCGGCCTCGTCCATGCCGTCGCCGATGTCGGCGCCGCGCATGTCGCCGTAGATCTCGTCGTCGATCACCACGACGTCGTCCAGCATGCGCAGCGCCTCGCTCGGACTGGCGCTCGGGTCCGCGTCGTGCGGAAACCTCGGCAGGATGCCGGCGTCCACCCTCACCGGCACCGGCACGGCCGATTCATCGTCCAGCCATGTCGGTACGCCGGTGTGATACTCGGGTGGGTCCCAACGCCCGGTCGTCGGTGAGCATCCACCGGGGTGATCGGCATCCTCGCTGATACGCAGACCGCTTTTGCCGCTGGGGAAGGCGTTCGCCGCCATGCCGACGACGGCCACTGCGTCCCATTCCAAGCCTTTGGCCTGATGGATCGTCATCAGCACCACGTCGGCCGGCGCATCCGGCACCGTCGACTGCTCCTCCTCGACTTGTTTGAGCGAGTCGATCCATGCGATGAATCCTCTCAGGGTCGGGTTCTGCCCTTCGAGGATCTCCTGCGTGTAGGTATTCACCAGCGAGACGATCGCATCCACTCCGGAACGTACGGCGGCCGCACTGATCGGTTTGTCCGGCTGTGCGATCGCTTGGGCGACGATCATGTCGATGTCGAGGTTCAGGGCCTGCACCGCGGTTTCGATCACCTCGTTCAACGGGTGATTGGCGACGGCCTGCACCTGTCTGAGCATGGCACCTGCACGACCGATGGCCGCCGCTGCCGCATCGTCGACGGCATCGTCCTGCCGCAGCAGGTCATCGAGATCGCCACGCAGCAGCAGATCGATCAGGAACACCGCGTGAGGCACACGGTCGCGGTATTCGCGCACGACGTCGGCCTGACGACGACGATCCGTCGCGTCGCCGTCCGTCTCCGGTTCGATCAGTCCGGCTTCGATCAATGCGCGATACCGGTACTGCGTGTCCAGTCGGTCCGCCAGCGACGCCAACGCGGTCAGGTCTTCGGCACCGAGACCGAAACGCGGCGTGGCGAGCAGCCGCATCATCGCGTCGGCATCGGTGTGGTCGGCCACCGCGTGCAGGACCGCCATCAGATCCTGCATGTCAGGGCGTTCCAATAACGCGGAATGTCCGACGACCAGCGTCGTCAGCCCGGCCTGTTCCAATCCTTGCGCGAATGCCGCCATCCGGTTTTTGCCGCGGAACAGCACGGCCACATGGGGATGCGTATCCTGCGTGTCGGTCGGACTGCCGTCCTTGTCACGGAACGCGTAGGCCTTGACCGCCTGCCGCACGAATCGGGCCACCGCGTCGACCTCTTGGCCGAACGTGTCGAATCCCAGCACGCCGATCGTACCGGTCGGCGCGTCGTTCACCGGTGAGAGTTCGGTCACGTCGACTTCGCGCATCATCGAACTGCTGACGCGTTTCGCCGGCAATCGCAGGGGAAGCGTCAGATTGTTGGCCGCCTCGAGCACGATGCGCGGGTTGCGTCGCGTCACGCTCAGCGGGTACGGCCGCACGTCCGACGGCATGTCGAAATCCTGCTGGAACATGCGGAACGCGCCCGGACTGGCTCCTCGCCACGCGTAGATCGACTGGAACGGATCGCCGACCGCGCTCACGCAGGATGAGACGCCGGATCTCGCCCCCGCCGTCTGCGCGGCAACGGCCAGGGACGCCGCGTCCGCCGGCGTCTTCGTCGCGCGTGCGGTATCGGTTCCGGCTGCCGCATCCGCATGGAACAGCGCGGCAAGCAGCATGGCCTGTGTGGTGGACGTGTCCTGATACTCGTCCAGCAGCACATGCGTGTACCGACGGCGGTATCGGGCCGCGATCGAGGGGAACCGCGACACCAGACGGTAGGCGGCGACCGTGAAATCGCTGAATTCCGCCATGTTCTGACGACGTTTCTCCTGTTCGTACTCCTCCACCAGGCCGAGCAGGGCTTCACGCCGGCGTACGACCTCGCGCAAGGCGTCGCACCGCCATACGCATAGGTCTTCCAGATCGGCACGGTAGGCCTCGAGCTTGGCGAGATACTTGGCGTCCTTGCCCTTCTTACCGGGTTTGGGCGCCTTGGGCTTGGGCATGTCCTGCGGCACCGGCCGCGCGCCGATCGCCTCGTCCAGCTGCCGCAGGAAGTCCTGATCCCATGTGCGGATACGAGCGATCGCCTCGTCCACGGTGGAGACGTCGCCGCCGATCATCGCATTGCCGATCGCATGCGACAGATCAAGCACCTTGCTCACGACGGCGTTGAACGAACCGAAATCGTAGGTGAGCAGCAGATCCTGATGCCGGTCGATCACCACGGAGGCCAGACTGATCGCTCCGGCGTCGCTCAACGGCTGCGTATCCCGGTCGAATCCGACCAGCAGACCGTATTGGCGTACGATCGACTGGAAGAACGCGTCGTATGTCATCACCTCCGGTTTGAGGAACATGCCGCCCGGACGCGATGCGCCGCCTAAGGCACCGGTCTGTGCCGATACGCGAGCCAACAGTTCGGAAGCGGCCTTGCGGGTGAAGGTCAGGCCGAGGATGCGCTCCGGGGACACGCCCTGTTCGATCAGCGTGGTGATGCGCCGCGTCATCGTGTAGGTCTTGCCGCTGCCCGCACCGGCAACCACCAGCACGTTCTCGTTCACGGGCGCATGAATGATCCGCGACTGTTCGGCGCTATCGGTGAATCGGCTCATGACTGCCTCGTTTCAAAGACGGTGTCGATCTGTCCTGCGCAGGCCGGGCACACCGACTTCAGACGGCAATGCTTGACGTGGGACGGCTGCGGCCGTGCTTCCAATACCGTGGATCGACTGGCGGCCGCGGCATAGAACACGCGGGCGATCATGGTCAGCGACCATACCGCCTGGGTGCCGCGCAGCTCGAGGAACGATTTCCACGCCGCTTCCCCGACTCCCGCCGGCGGCTCCTGCGGCAGTTCGGGAACATCCATGACCACCGACGGCTTCTGGTAATGGTATCGGCCGGCGAACACGTCGGCGTTGAGCGACCGGCCTTGGAACAACGCCGGCTGATACAGGCTTTCCTGACCGTAGCTCTTGGCCGGCGCATCGTTGGACATCACGTGGAACAGCACGCTTTGCGCGACACGCGGCGCACCGCTGCGGCTGCCGTTGTCCGGCATGCGACCTTCCGGGAACGCGAGGCCCAGCTGGTAGCACACCAGCTGCAGATCGTTGAATATCGCCTTGACCGGAGGCACCGATCCTGTCTTGTAGTCGATCAGACGTATCTGTTCGCTGCCGTCCGGCAATATACGGTGTTCGAGCCGGTCGATACGGCCGGTCAGACGAATCGTCATGGACTTGTCCATCGCCTCGGGCCAGCCGCCGACCAGAGCACCCATGATGGCCATCAGCTCGTCTGAGTCGACCGGCACCGCGCCGTTGACGGCATTGTAGGCGGCGACGATGTCGTCCAGCGAGAACCGTGCGGAGAAGGAGCGTTCGCATTCGGCGGACCGCAAAGTGCCGACCTCGATGGTCCCGACGTTGCCGGACGGATATTCCGTGGTGTTCGAAGCCACGAAGTATGCGGCGATGTTGCCGAGCACCGTTTGCGCGGAAGCGTCCTTGTGCAGGGCGTTGTATCGGCTGACCGCATCCATGAAGGTCGACGGCGGCTCCGCCAGCTCGTGATAGATGCTCATCATGCGATCTGCCACGGCTTGCCGACGCTGATCGGCCGTCAGATCGGGGAACGCCGACGGCAGGTCCAATCCTTCCTCGCTGGCCCGTTGGGCGACGGCGTGGATCAGCGAACCGAACGATGCGGAGACGCTGCCGGCCCGAGGACCGGTGAACCGGCGGTCCATCAGCCAGCACACCGGGCAGGCCCAGATGTTGTCCACGTCGGAAGGCGACAATACGACGACGGGCGGCTTGGCCGCGGTGCCGTCGGCCGTCGCGGTTTCCTTGCCGCCGGCATGACGGTCGGATGCGATGCCATCGGCGTTCACGAACGGCCAAGTGCGAGGATCGGCGGCATCGACACCGTGTTCGGCGAGCAGCCGCAGCGCGTCGATTGCGTCCCTGTGTTCCGGGGAATGTTCCGAGCCGGTCACCAATGCCGTTCGAGCGGATGCCACGATGCCTCGCACGGTCGAGTCCAGACCGTTGAATCGATCGGTTTCGGCGATTGACGTATATTCGCGCTGGCCGGGCTGGGCGTCGCGTTGCCGGTCGAACCGTTCCGGAAGATAACCGTAGAGGAAATCGGACGGGGTCAGATCGTCGTTGTATACGGCGCTGATGGATACTTGCCGAAGACTGCGGGTCAAGGCGACCAGCAGGCTTTTCTGCTCCGAGGCCAACACGACGGCCAGTCCCGAATCGAACTGGCCTCCAGTGCCGTCGGCAATATGTCCGAACAGCATCATGTCGGCCAGGTCCTCGCCGCCGAGCATGGTGTTGCGTGCGGCGAGATTCGGCCATATTCCCTGCTGCAACGCAGGCATCCACACCAGCTGCCAGTACCGGCCGGCCGCTCCGGCCGGAGTGGTGAGCGTGACGGCCTGATCGACCGGCGCGACCTTGGCCAGCGAATCGGCCTCGATGCGCATCTGCCGTATCCGGTCGAGAAAATCACGCCAGTCTCCGGCGGCGGCACCGGCGGCGTAATCGAACAGGCGCATCGCCGTATCCAGACGGTTGTTGGCGCTCCGTCCGGCATCGGTGTTGTTGAGCGCCTCACGTTGCCAGCGTGCCGCGACACCGCACGCGTCCCAAGCCAACGCCAAGGCATACTGGGGTTCCCGTGACGGCAGGTCGCGCAACCCGGCAGCCACACGTCGCACCAGATTCCACACATGGGCGAACGCCTTGGCATGGGGATCGCCGCCGCACACCGATTGGATGGATGCAAGCACGGCATCGGCATCGCCGAATTCCAGCATCAGATACAGCGCGTCCATGCCGAACGGCAGGTCGTCTCCGGCGAGCGCGGTCTCGTCCACCAGCGAATCATCGTAGGCCACCGGCTTGGCGTCATGCGTTTCCGTCACACCGTCGCGTAACGCATCCCATTGCTTGACCAGTGATCGCAGCGGAATCTGCTGCTCGTCCGACGAGTCGGAATCATCGTCGAGCACGCCCGACAATGCTCCGAGGGACCCCATTGCGGCTTCGACCCCGGCCAGTCGTGCAGGGCGTCCTTCATGGTTGCGATCGACGCCTATACCGATCAGGGGGCTGCCCATCAGCGTGGCGACGCGGGATCGGATGAATGCGGACGTCTGCGACAGGCTCATCGTCATGTCGCCCGGTGGCCGGTTGCGCAGGTCGGCGAGTTCGAGCAGCGCGAACAGTCCTTGGACGAACGGTTCGTCCTTGAGCGGCCTGGTCACCGACGAATACCGGACAGGCACCCCGTCCCGGCGCAATCGTTCTCCGAAGCGCCGTATGGTGGCGTTGTCGTGCGCGATCACCGCCATGTCGTTCCATGCCTGGCCATCATGCAGATGCGCCCGCTTGATATGCCAGACGACATCGTCGAGTTCCTCGCTTTCGCTGCGGTACATCGACGTGACGATGCTGTGGTCGCGCGGCATGGGATCGGCGCCGTCCAACGTTTCGATGGGCAGGCTGCCCGGCAGCTGCGGCAGTTTGCCGGGGCGGGACGGCAACGGCACGTCGTCGTCCACGGCGGAATGGATGGACAGTGACACGCGTGATTCGACCAGGTCTTTGTACGTGGCGATTGCGACGGAGTCGCCGGCCCTCGCTTCGTCGATGCGCAGCGCCTTTGCGCCGAACCGTTCTCGTGCCTGGGCGAACAGATACTCCGGGTAGGAGCCTCTGAATGTCTGCACCGATTCATCGGGGTTGCCGACCAGGACCAGGTTCGTTCCGCGTTCGTGGAGCGTGTGCAGGAAGCCGAATCCGGCCAAGGTGAGGTCCTGGAAATCGTCGATCACCATGAGGCGCGGCAATTCGTCTTCCGTGATCCTGGCCGCGGCGACGGCCCCTTCCACCAGCAGCCTGGACGAATCGAGCCTGAATTCGTGCGGATACGCTTGTTCGACCATCTGCCGGTATTGCCGCCTCAAGGCGAAGGCGAGTCTCCATTGCACCCGAAGACGTTCGATATGGGGCGACCAGTTCCCCAGCGCATTCAGGATGTTCGGCTCGGCCGATTCCGTGACGCCCAATTCGTTCATGCGCGAGATCATGTCTCGCAACTGCATGACGAACGAATCCCCGACGCCCCGGCTGGCGCCCGGCTCCTCATCATCCCCGTCCGAGCCGTTGCCCGCTTGCCGTTTGCCAAGACCGCCGAACATCACATTCGACCAGTCGTCGGCACCGAAATAGTCCCGTAGCAACAGGCAGGTATCGCACAGTTCTCCGGTCAATACGTGACTGTGGTGCGTTTCGGTCACCCGCTTGAGCAGCGCATCCTGTTCCGCGCCGTTGAGCAGTCTTGGCAATGCCTCGCCTTCGCGTTTGCGTACCGACGAGATGAGCCGGAACGCGACCGCCGACAGCGTGGTGACCGGACGTGCCTGTTGGGATGAGCCCAGGCGTCGAATCACGTTGTCGCTGAGCAGATCCGCCGTGTGGCGGTCGGATACCGTCATCACCGACGCCCCGGCGCCACGCAGAAGCCCGTGAACAAGCACGTCGAACGCGAACGATGTTTTGCCGCTTGCCGGCGGGCCGGCCACCAGCAGCGTTTCCCCGCGCTTGCCGTCCAGCAGACCGAGGACGTCGTCCACCGTCACGACCGCGTCGTCGCGCCGCATGCCGTCGTGCAGCTCGTAGTGAAGTTCAGGCTCGTTCCCGTTCATGCCATTCAGGGTAAGGAAGCCCCTCCCCGGTATCCGCGTCCACTATGCGATCAGCCCTTGCGGCACGGGAGAACCTTCGACGTGTCGCGCCTGCGACACGCCGAGAAACAATTCGCGACGCTCACGACAGCGCCGCCAACGTTCGCATTACAGACCTTCGCAAAGGTTGATTTCCCAATGCTTTTGCAATGCCTTCACGCGAAGTTATCCACATTTTTCTCTACACAATTTCTTCATAATCGCATGATTGCAACGATCCGCGACCGTTCGACCACATACCCCGAAAATCGTTGGCCAAACTCCGCCGATCATGTATGCTCGCCGGACCCACAGTCAACGACGCGATCCACGAGGAGGTGGCCCATGAATCATTCAGCAGCGACCTGCAGCACGGCGACCTCCGCCGGATCGCCGATGTCTTCCCCTCCGCCGCTGCCGGAATGCACCTTCATCCGGCATCTTGGATCGGGAGCATGTGCCGACGTGCAGCTGTACCACGATCACGCGCATCATCGCATGGTAGCGGCAAAAGTCACCCGCGCTCCACTCTCCGGAGACACCCGCGAGCGCTTTTGCGACGAGGCCCGCGCGATGGCTGTGCTGGGCCAGCATCCGAACATCCTGACGGTGTACGACTCTATGGTCGTCGATGGCGGCAGGGGATGTCTTCTGCTGGAATACGCCCCGAACGGCTCGTGCCAGGATCTGTTGCGCAAGCATCCGCTGCCCGAGCATCGCGTGATCGACATGGGCATCCTGCTCGCACGGGCCTTGCACGCCGCGCATCAACAGGGCATCGTGCATCGCGATGTGAAACCGTCCAACGTGCTGTTTGACCGGCACGGTGTACCGATGCTTGCCGATTTCGGCGTCTGCGCGCAGCTGTACCAGCCATCGCATATGACCGGCTATTCGCCGCTATGGTCCGCTCCGGAGGTGTTGGCCGGTCTGACCGGAGGCACGGATCTGTCCGACGTGTACTCGCTGGGAGCGACGTTGTTCGCCATGCTCGCGGGCGAGCCTCCGCGTCAAGGCTCACGCACCGGGCAATGCATCGCGGACCCGGCCAAGACCGCTGGCCCAGTCTTCAATGGCCTAGGCTTACCCCTTGCCGTCTCCCCCGCCTTGGGCAGGGTGCTGCTCAAGGCGCTCGATCCCCATCCGGATGAACGCCACGGGTCCATGCATGAGTTCGCATGCGCCTTGTCACGGTTACGAACCGACGAAGGCGGCACGTCATTCCGCCGAATCACGGTGTCGTTCCCGACGAAGCGCCGGAGAGCATCCGTTCCCGCACGCCGCCGTTCCCGGCGGAAGGGCCGGTTCATCGGGACCAGGCAGGTCGCGCGACAGCCGCCGGCTCACAGCGCCTACGACGACAGCGGATATCGCATTCCGCTGATACTGCTGGCCATCATCACTGCGCTCACCGTCATAAGCGCTCACGGCCCGATACGTGTGTCGTATGACGATGCCGCCGAGACCGATGTTGCCGGCAACGTGCAGGACAACCGTGAATTCGACGCTGTTCCCGCCCCCGATGCACCGATGCCGGACTCCGCGCTGTTGTCCGGTTGACCATTACATGAAAGGAACCCGCCATGACCTCGCAACAGCACCGGGATACCGGTCGCCGCGTTCATCTGCCGATCATGCCGCTGATGGTCGCCATCACGCTTGCCGTCATCATCATCGGCGCGGTGACGACCGTTTCGACCATGCGGCAGCGGGTGCATCTGCATGACGGGACGGTATGGGTCACGTCGTTGAAACGGCATGCGGCGATGCGATTCAACGTGCGGGTCGGCCAGGCCGACGCGATGGTGCCTGTTTCCTCCACGTCGTTCGATGTCGCGCAACACGGCAATGACATGCTGCTGGTCGAGGATGGCGTGGTGTCCAGTGTGGATGCCGCCACGACGCTGCAGTCTTCCACTGTGACCGTTGCAGGTCGGGCGTTGACGGCTACCGCGTCAGGTACCGTGGCCGTGCTTGACCAGGCCAACGGCAATGTGCGCATCGGCGGCGTATCCGATCTGGACGGGGTTGGGTTGTCGTCCGAACCCGACATGGCATTGGGCGACGGCGGCAAGATCGCCATGTCGCATGACGGCGTGGCATACGGGTACCGGCCGTCCGACGGCATGGTGCTGTCGATGGGGCGGAATGGAGTGCTGGTCGAGCATGGGTCGCTCAGCGGCGGGAAGCCATGCCAGGCCGATGATTTCACCGTGATCGGCGAGATTCCGGTCATGGTGGCCGACGGCATCATCCATTGGCCTTCGGGCTTCGCGGATACCGGTATCGAAGGGCCGATGACGTTGCAGTCTCCCGATGTCGACGGGGAGCAGGGAGCATGGGTCGTCGCCGTTCATCGTGAAGGACTGGTTCTGGCACAGCTCAGGCCAAGCAGACAGCAGGTCGTCGCCTTGCCGACGGGCGGCGAGGCGGAGCCGACTCGACCGGTGTCCGCTGCGGGATGCGTGTATGCCGCTTGGAGTCTGCCGGCGCGGAACTACCGTCGTGTCTGTGATCCGGAAGGCGGGGACGGAAGCAATGCGACCGGTGATTTCCACAGTCTGGAAGCGGTGGCATCATCCTCCCATCTGCTGTTTCGTGTCAATCATCGGTTGGTGCTGCTCAATGATGCAGTGCAGGGGACGGTATGGGAACCGCAGGTGTCCGAACAGGCCATCGATGTGCAGTGGGAGGCCCCGCCGCAGCATGAGGCCGACGGCCAAACGGATGGCACGGCGTCCGTCAGCCGCAGGAATGGCGGCGACGACGCGGACTGTTCGTCACGATCCGGTACGGTTCGGGCAGTGGACGACCGCACCACGGTTCGGGCGGGCAGCATCCGTGTCGTTGATGTGTTGCGCAACGATGAGCAGACCGACTGTTCAATCGTAAGAATCGTCTCGGTCACCGCATTGGCCGGCTCAGATGTGGTGACGGCGTCCTCGATCCATAACGACCGATATCTGAGAGTGGATGCGAGCGCCGCCACGGACCGCGATGTGGGCGACGCATTGCGATTGTCCTACAGCATCGACAACGGGCGAGGCCAGGTCTCCTCGGCGACCGTCACGGTGAGCATTGCCGGCGCCGAGGGCAACCATCCTCCGGTACAGATCGGAGTCCCGTTCGAAGTCGCCGTCGAGCAGGGCGGCGTATGGGAAGGCAATATGCTGGGTTTCTTTGATGATCCCGACGGCGATCCGCTGATGCTGATGTCCGCATCCGTTGCGGATGGGGACAATGCGACCGTGTCCGTTCGTCCCGATGGTCGGCTCGAGTTCGCCGCCGCGGCCGGCTCCAACGGTCGTATTCGCGTGGAGGCATCCGTGTCCGATGGACGCGATGTCGGCGTGGGAACGCTGTATGTCACCGTGCATGAGCCGGATACGTTGCCGGCCCAGATCGAACCGATCACGCGTTCCGCGACGCCCAACGTCGTGAGCATGGTCGATCTGGCCGGACACGTGCGCATCGTATCGGCGTATCCGGCGAACATCACCGAGGTTCGGGCGGAACATGATGCGACAACATCCATATCGGATCATGGTCTGGGTTTCTCGTTTATGGCCCCCGTGGCAGGAACCTATTATGTTTCGTTCACGGTGAAGCAGGGTGCGGTGTCTACGGATGGATTGGCTCGCATCGAGGTTCGTTCCCCCGATGCGGATGGGTTGAAACCTCTGATCGTGGATGACACCGCCGTGTTGGACGACCGCGGTACGGCCATTGTCGACCCGTTGGCCAACGACCTGGACCTGTCCGGAGGAGCCTTGGGCCTGGTTCGTGTCTTTGACCGTTCCAAGTCGGGATTGGTCATGGCGGTTTCCGGTTCTCGTGTGTACATCCGTGCGACACGAATCCCGAACATGCCGGTGACCGTCGGCTATGAGGCGATGAGCGACGGCGGCACCGCGCAGGGGCAGATCGTCGTGTATCCGCCGTCAACGCAACGTTCCGGGATACTGTCCGCCGGCGAGATCACGCTGCGTGTCAGGACCGGCGGCATCACGTCGGCCGACATACTCGATCATGTCCGGTATTCGTCCGGCACGACGGTCACGGTGGATCACGAACCGCATTGGGAAACGAATCCGGTCCGCGGATTGCTGTTCATCGCAGGCACCGTCGTCCGTTATCAGGCCGGGGACGAACCGGGACGGTTTGAGGCGTCGTACACGGTACGTGATCTCTCGGGGAACACCGCAACCGGCCGTATCACGATACTGGTGCACCGCAAGGACCCGGAACGCAAGACCAAACCCGCCGCACAGCCGGTGCAGACCCAGGTCACGGCCGGCCATACCGTTCGTATCATGATTCCGTTGTCGGGAATCGATGAGGATGGCGATGACGTCGTGCTGTCCGGATTGGGAAACCTCTCCCCTACGATGGGTCGGATTCTCACGGTCGGAGCGGACTATCTGCTATACGAGGCGTACGCGGATTCCCAAGGCACGGACTCGTTCTCCTATGCGGTCGAGGATTGGACCGGGCAACGGGTGCAGGCAGCGGTTCAGGTCGTCGTGTTGCCGGTGAACTCCGTCGGAAGCATCATGGCTCGGGACGACGAGGTGACTTTGCGCCCCGATACCCGTGCCAGCGTCCAAGTGACCGCAAATGACATCGCACCGGATGGAAGCGATCTGACCGTTCAGGAGCTGATCGATGTTCGTCTGGCGGGGGACGTCGACATCGATCGGGACGGCGTCGCGTTCACTACGCCGAAAGAAGCGTGCACCGCCTATATCGTGTATCGGGTCAGCGATGCAAGCGGCATATCCGGCACGGCCACTTTGACCATTCATGTGGACGATCAGGCTCCGATCGTTCCTCCGACCGTTGCCGACTATCGGGTGCCGCCGTCGGATACGATCGATAAGCGGTCGGTTCAGGTCGATGTCTCACCGTTTATCGCGAATCCTTCCGGTTTGTCGAATGAATTGACCGTGGATGTCGATGCGTCGGCGACCGATCAGGCACGCCGGATCGGAGACGAGGATTCGACCATCATCGAAATCGATCTGTCGCACACGGCCCGGGCCATCGCGTACACCGTGACGAACATGACGCATGGCATATCGTCCACTGCGTTCATCCATGTACCGGCATATGGCGTGTTCCCACCGATGCTCCGACCGAATGCGCCAACGCTCACGGTTCGTTCCGGCGAGACGCTGACGATCAGCATCGCCGACCATGTGCGGGTGGGCGCGGGTAAAACCGCGCATATGGCGGCGAGGGATACGGTGTATGCCACCAAGGCGGCAAACACCGATCTTGTCATCGACGACCAGACCCTGCGATTTGTGGCGCATCCTGACTATTCAGGGCCGGCTTCGATCACGTTCCTGGCCACCGACTCCGATGCGGGTCATACGTCCCGCATCGTCAGCACCGCCGTGCTGACATTGCCGATCACCGTGGTCGGCAATGCCGTCTCTCCTCCGGTGTTCGTATCGCCGGTGATCGAAGTGGCTTCGGGCGAACAGTCGACGATCAGCCTCGCGACGATGATACGGGACGACACGACCGTCACCGATCGATCCGTCGACGGCACGCTGACCGGTACGGGCATGATGAGCGCTGCAGGCAGCGACACTGCGACCACCAAGCGATACACGTTTACGGTTGCGGCATGCGCGTCCGGTTCGGTGAAGGTATCGGCGGACTCATCGGGCATGACGACCATACGGGTTCCCGACGATGGCGTACCCGGTACGACCTGCATCGTGCCAGTCGCCATCGGCTACGCCGGAGGGACCGTCTCCGGCACCGTGACCATCCGCACCGTGGCCTCATCGCGCCCACTGGCACGGGTGAATCACACGCAGATCGTGCTTCACGCCGGAGCCAACACCACAGTGGATCTATTGCGGGATTCCTATAACCCGTTCCCGGATACGCCCTTATCCATCGTCGATTGTTCGGTCGACGCCCCTGCGTCGATCACCGTCACCGAGTGTTCCGGCGCCAGCGCGGTGAGAGTGGCGGCCGCCGGAGACACGGGGCCGGTTGACGGCAGCATACGGGTAAGCGTGCAGGATGCGACGTCGAGAGCCGAACGGCAGGTATCCGCACTGATATCCGTGACGGTGATCGGCCGTCCTTCCCCGCCGGTTATGCTGCCGGTCGACGACCAGCCACGCAATGCGGCGGTATCGCTCGCATGGGCACCGGGCAATGCCAATGGCAGTCCGATCGTCGAATATCAGGTGCAGTGGGAAGACGGCGTGTTGTCCTGCGGTACGGCGACCAGCTGTCAGGTCAATGATCTGGCGAACGGCCGACGGTATTCGTTTACGGTCAGGGCGCGTAACGCGGTCGGCTGGTCCGATATGTCGGCAGCGGTCATCGGATTCCCGGATGCGGTGCCCACTGCGCCGGAAGACATTACGGTGGACGCGGGATACCGTACGGTATCGGTACGGTGGAACCGGCCGAACTATGTCGGCAGTCCCCCGGACCGATATGTCGTGACCCTGTCGGATTCCGCCGGGCGCACACATGGCACGCAGTCCAGCACGTCGACCGACAGCACGTTCGGCATACCTCACGATGCGATACGTGACGGAATCACGTTTACGGCGACGGTCAAAGCGCATAATCGTGCGGGAACCGGTCCCGGAGGCACATCGTCCGGCACGGCGCGCCCCTGGTCCGACCCCGATGCGCCGTCGGTGACATCACAGCAGCAGGACGATACGATCACCCTCAATATTGTGTTGGGAGACATGCGCAACGCCGGATGCTCACGTATGACGATAACCGGATATGAATCCCGGACGTTGGCATGCGACGAGACGACCGCATCGTTCGTGTTGCACGGCACCGGCGAGGATATGGACCGGCATCCGACGAATCCCGATGAAGAAGACCCCGGCAACGGCGAGGAGGGACCCGCGGACGAGCCTGACGCCGATACCGGCGACGACAGCGGCACTGGCGGCGAGACCCCGGATGGAGGGCATGATATGCCAGGCGACACCATGTCGTTCACCGTGACCGTGCATCCCATACAACAGCCGGCAAGCACGGCAGCGCACACCATCTCGATCGCACCGGTCTCTTCCGTCGCCGCGTCATGGCCCGAACGACGATCCTCGATTTCAGTTCCGTTCGTCATAGTCCCCGCATCGACGCGGTCCACAGACGTCACCGCACGTTTCGCGCGAAAGGAGCACTCATGCGTGATCTCATGACCATGGTTCCCTCCGTCTCTTCTCTCCGGCGCGACGATTCCGGTGGCGACCCCGATTACGATGACGCCACTTGGCTTGCGCAGGATGCGACACAAGTACGTTCCGATGCCATACGCGCATCGCAGCCGCCCACCCGGCACGCGCCGCCGATACGACAGCGCGCCACGCCGGAATCTTCAGCCGCATTGCCACGAGATATTGCGCAATCAGCACCGAGCCAGCATGCCCGCGTCACGGCATCCGCCTCGTCCGAACATGCCGAACCAGGCGATGCCGTACACCAGCTGCAACAGGGATTCAACGAGCTGGTCGGCAGCATCGGACAGGTCGTCGTGGGCAAGCCGATGCCGATTCGACTGTGCGTCACCGCTCTGCTGGCCGGCGGTCACGTATTGGTGGAGGACGAGCCAGGCACCGGAAAGACGCAGTTGGCGAAGGGATTGGCCCGATCGGTCGCCGCATCGTACAACCGCATACAATTCACCGCCGATCTGCTGCCGTCGGACATCGTGGGCGTGACCGTGTACGACCGCAAACAAGCGACGTTCGTATTCCGTCCCGGCCCGGTGTTCGCCTCCATTCTTCTGGCCGACGAGATCAATCGGGCGTCCCCGAAGACCCAGTCGGCGCTTTTGGAAGTCATGGAAGAGCATCAGGTCACCGTGGACGGGCAGATGCATGTGGTTCCCGAACCGTTCATGGTGATCGCCACGCAGAATCCGATCGACCAGCCTGGCACCTACCGGCTTCCGGACGCGCAATTGGACCGGTTCATGATCAAGACGTCGATTCGTCATCCCGGTCATGAGGCGAGTCTGAATATTGCCCGGCATGTGGATATGCAGGATCGTTCGTCATCCGTCACGCCGGTAGCGGACGCAAACCGAATCATGGCGTTGCGTGCTCTGGCTCGTGACATTCATGTGGCGGACGACCTGCTTGACTATATCGTCCGTATCATCGAGGAGCTGCGACGCTCCGACATGGTGGCTTCCGGCCCTTCGACCCGCGGCATGCTTGCCTTGGTCCGCTGCACTCGGATCTGGGCTGCGGCTGACGGACGCGGCTACGTGATTCCCGATGATGTCAAGGCTCTGGCGTCCGCCGTGCTGGCGCATCGCCTGACGTTGCGCGCCGATGCGCTGATGACCGGGCATACCGGCGAATCCGTCGTGCTGCACGCGTTGGATACCGTGCCCGTACCGTCTTCGGATGCATAGGGAGGTGCATGATGACGTCTTCGCTGTCGGTGAGCGTGCCGCGATCATATGCCGCATTGCGTTCGGGATTGCTCGGATTGCCGAGGCTGTCCGCATCGGGATGGTTCGCGGCGTTGCTGGGTATAAGCTGCATGATGCTTTGGCTGCCCACCCAGTGGAGCGAGTTTCTGGCGATCGCCATCATGTTGGAATCCGTGACGTTGCTGTCGATGGTCTCGTCGGCCGTACATCATCGGCTACGGATCGGCATCGGCATGCCGGCACACGCCGTGACGGCGGGCGACGATATCGCCATACCGGTTACCGTGACGAACAATGCCCGCCGCCGCAGTTTGCACCGGTATGGTCTGATGCCGGTGTCCGATGGGTCAACGGTACAGGACAGGACGCTTGATGTACCCGCAATGCAGCCGCGCGAATCGGTCTCCATCGATGTGAAATTCGCCGCATTGTCACGTTCCGTGCTGACCATCGGCCCGGTACGCATGCAGTCGCACGACCCATTCGGCTTCGTGCAACGGCAAACGGAACTCTCGAATACGATACGCGTCCACGTACACCCGCTTACGATCCCGCTCTCCTTGCCTCGCATCGGATTCATGCATGATCCGGAAGGCGAATGCACCGGACATACGGCCAATATCGGCATGGATTTCCAATCGCTGCGGCCATACCGTCCCGGGGATGATCCAAGAACCGTCCATTGGTCCAGTTCCGCCAAAACCGGTTCCCTGATGGTACGGCAGTATGCGGCCGTTCGGCGTACGGATACCGCGTTGGCGTTGAGCACCGATCCTGATGATTATGCCGATCAGAACGAGTTTGAGCTCGCCATATCCATGTATGCGTCGATCGGCGTGACCTGTCTTGCACGGCAACGGTCATTGACCGTATCGGTCGGGGGCCGCATCGTGACCGCATCGCATGCGGCATCATTTCTTGACGAGTGCAGCGAGATCGTTCTGACGGAGCAACCGCAGCCGACGACGATCGATCAGACTGTCGAACACTGTTCGGCGGACGACTACGCCGCCTCCGCCTCGTCTGCCGATACGATGGCTCAGGCGTCCTGCCAGTTTCTGGTCGTCGGGTCGAAGGCGTCGTTTCAACGGATCACCGCATTGCTGCCGGAACGGTCCTCTTCCCCGTACCGCATGGTGATCCGCGCATGTGCGGAAGAGGCCGGCACGGTGATCCCGTTGCCATCATGCACCATGATCGTTGCCGGCTCGCTGCAGGATCTCAATACGGCATTGGCGGTGGTCCCATGACGGTTCCGCAACACATCGTCCTATCTCAAGCGTTCCGGATACGCCAACTGCCAGCGGATTGGCGTGCTGTTCTCCATGCAACGGCGCTGGCCTGCACGTTGACGCTGTTGGCCGTAGCGAACCTGATTGACGTATATGGACCAGTATCAATATGGGCGTGCGCCGCATTGCCGGCCACGGCAATCGGAGCGGTTTTCGCGGCGGCGTGCAGCGGAGCGTGCTCGCTCGGCAATTGCGGTGATGAGCCGTCACATGCAGATGGGGCTGACGACGCCCATAGTGCAGTTTCCGCTCGGCGGCGTCTGCCCGGGAATGTGCGGCGGCGTGGACGGCAGTATGCGCGAAAACCGGTCCGATGGATACCGGACGTGCACGCACATGACGCCCGCGTATGGGTCATCATGGCATCGGTGGCCGTGATTCAAGCCGTGCTGGGGCCTGTTCTGACGATCGGCGTCATCCCCATGTTGGAGGCAGACGGTTCGACGTATGTCATACCGTCCGTCGCAGAGATCCTGCGGCAAGGATGGAAAGCCATATTCGGCTCGTTCTCCTATCTGATAGCCGTCGAACCGCCGATAGGATACGGCAATGGCGGGCTCATGGCTCTATGGACGATCTGTCTGTGGTCGGCGCTGTTGCTGGGATGGAACCTGCGGTCCTGTATGGCACCGGATGCGGCTCATCGATCGAAGCGGCGACGATGCCGAAGACCTAGGTTACCGGGGCATATCCGATGTGCAGCCGTGACGGTTGCCGTATTCGCCTTATGCGCGGTATTGGGGACGTCGGAGGGGTTTCATCGCACTGCGACGGGGATCGGCGTAGCAGCGCTGCTGGTCCTGCATGTCGCTCCCCTCGATATCGTCCATACACGGGTCAGAACCTCGGCAACAACGCGTGTGCCGGCAAGCAGCGACGGTACAGCGCAGACCACTGTCAGGCAATCATTATTGGCGCATCCGCAAGCAGCCGGATTGTCGATTCGAGCCATCGTCATGCTGCTCATCGCCGGCCTGTGCGCAAGTATGGGGTGCCGTTACGTCTCGGATGGCCGTATGACCGCTCGCGACCATTACGATCCACCGGTCAGCGTGCGTGATTACGCCAGTCCGCTCAGCGGCATGCGGTCGTATCTCCACCGGTTCCGCGACGATGTCGTGCTGACCGTGGCGGGCTTGCCCGATCATACGCCAATCAGATTGGCGGTCATGGAAACATTCGACGGCAATGTCTGGAATCTGGCCGACGCCCAACGTGATGCCGGGCGCGACGAATATCGACGGCTAAGGCACGGGGCGGCACCGGCGATCTTCGCATCGAGCGGAGGCGACAACGGTAATGAACAGCAAGACGACAACGACGGCGAAACAGCATTCACCGCAACGTTCACGATCGGCGCGAATTTCGGCGATATCTGGCTACCGACCGCCGGCAAGACGGCAGCCGTCACGATTGATCCGTCTTCCGTTCAAGCTGACGGCGACAATGCCGTCTTCTACAACGCCGATACCGATGCAGCCTTGTTGCCCCAAGGAGTCCGGCAGGGACTCACCTATACGCTGAGCGGTGTTGTGACGGCAATGCCAGACGAATCCGCTATCTGTGATGCCGCGGCGACGGATACCATGATGCCCGCCGCGGATGCCGTGCCTGAATCATTGCAACGGTTGGCCACGGCCGCGGCATCCCCGCATCACGCCAATGGCTGCGCAGCTCAACGACTGGCCGTTATGCTCCATGAGCATGGCTGGTTCTCCCATGGTGGCGACGGCGAGTATCCGTCACCGCCGGGGCACGGCAGCGGCCGGCTCGACGACATGATGTCGGGCGACCATATGGTCGGAGACGATGAGCAGTATGCGTCCGCGATGGCGCTCATGGCCCGTCATGTGGGGTTGCCGTCCCGAGTGGTGTTGGGATTCCTTCACGACACCGACGATGAGACGCCGAGCAACGTCCGCAGAAAGGAAGCAATGGGCATGAGCGGTACTCAGGACCGCCAGCATGCCGAGCGTGACGGACCGACGCTATTCACCGGCAATGATATCGCCGCGTGGGTGGAGATCGAATTGCAAGGATGGGGATGGGTGATGTTCCGGCCCACGCCGGATGAATCCCGCACGATGGAGCATGGTGCTGCGGCAAGTGCGAATACCGAACCGACCATACGTCAGCCATCGATACCGCTGATCGATCCGCCGCGCGACGAGTCCGCTCCACGTGGGCGGTCGACGATAGGCGGGCAAGAGGCCGAGCCGGAAAAGCCGCCTTCGCAATGGGACCGATTCGCCCGCATGATCATGATGATCCTGAAATACGGCAGTCCGTTCTGGATGCTGATGGTTGTGGCATTGATCCTGCGAACGCTCAAGATAGTGGTATTCGCATTGGCCCGCTGCCGTGGTTCTCCTCGGCAACGAGTGCGGACCGGCTGGTCTGCGGTGTTGGTTCATGCGGCGCAGTGCGGTCTGCTGTCGTCTTTACGAATGGATTCTCATACGCGAACCGAAACGGTCCAAGCCATTATGGACCGATGCCGAATTCGATACGAGCAACCAGCCAAGCGGAAAGCCGCCCGGCGTCTTCCGCGACTCGGCGTATTGCCGATACGTCGCGAAGCCGAGGAAATTCCGCGGCGGAGCATGAACACGGCAGTCGCCGGTGGGGTCACGGGCGCGAGCGACGACACGAGCATTGTCGAAGGCATCAGCGCCTTGAACGACATTCTGTGGTCACTGGCTCGGAGAGCCGACCGTACGTTGTTTTCCGCGGATATGGCCGACGTTGCCGATGCGAAGGCATATTGGGCATCCGTGCAGGAGGCCAGGAGACGAATGTTGTTGCATTGCCCACGGCCCCGCCGTTGGTGGGCGCAGTTGTCGTTGCGCGGCATGCTGGGATTGGCGTGGTGAGTTAGGCTCGCAATCCAGCCGGTACCGGAGTGGCTTCCTTCCCCCGCATGGAGGAAGGAAGCCACTCCGGTACCGGACAATCGGCTCCGTCGGATCAGCGGCCGGCCGATCTGCCGAACGGCCGGCCAGCTATCAGGCCTCTGTCAGACGCGGTTCGAGATCACTCGAAGTCGCCCTGACCGCCCTGATCGTCGATGTAGTCGTCCGGGTTGAAGTCGTCGCCGAGCTTGAGATCGCCGAAGTCGATGTTGGCGAAGTCCACATCGGACAGGTCCGCATCGGAGAAGTCGGTGTCCGTGTCAGTGCCATTGCTCAAACCGAAGTTCGGGTAGATGGTGTCGCGGATCGCCTTGTCCGGCTCGACCACGGCGTTGCGGTAGCGGGCGAGGCCCGTACCGGCCGGGATGAGCTTACCGATGATGACGTTCTCCTTGAGGCCCTTGAGGTCGTCGACCTTCTGGCTCAGGGCGGCTTCGGTAAGGACGCGAGTCGTCTCCTGGAAGGAGGCGGCGGACAGCCACGAGTCGGTGGCCAGCGAGGCCTTGGTGATGCCCATGAGCTCCGGGCGTCCCGCGGCCGGCTTGCCGCCGTTCTTCACGGCTTCCTTGTTCGCTTCCTTGAAGCGCGCCTGATCGACCAGCTCGCCCGGCAGCAGCGAAGTGTCGCCGGAATCGATGACGGTGATACGACGCAGCATCTGGCGCACGATGACCTCGATGTGCTTGTCGTGGATGTCGACGCCCTGCGAGCGGTACACGGTGTGCACTTCCTCGACGATGTTCACCTGAGCGGCGCGAGGTCCGAGGATGCGAAGGATCTTCTTCGGGTCCACGGAGCCTTCGGTCAGCTGGGTGCCGGCCTCGACGTGCTGGCCGTCCTTGACGAGGAGCGGCGCGCGACGGGTCACGGTGTAGACGATCGGCTCAACGGTCTGGTCGTCCGGGGTCAGCGTCATCTGGTAGACGTGGTCGGCTTCCACATCGGTCTTGATCACACCCGGGAACTCGGCGATCGGCGCCTCGCCCTTCGGGGTACGGGCCTCGAAAAGCTCGGTGACACGAGGAAGACCCTGGGTGATATCGGAAGCCGCCGCAACACCGCCAGAGTGGAAGGAACGCAGCGTCAGCTGGGTACCAGGCTCACCGATGGACTGGGCCGCGACGATGCCGACGGCCTCGCCGACGTCCACCAGCTTGTTGGTGGCCAGCGACCAGCCGTAGCACTTCGCGCACACGCCGCGCTTGGACTCGCAGGTCAGCACGGAACGGGCCTTGACCTCTTCGACGCCGTGCGCCACGAGGTCCTTGAGCACGTCCATGCTCAGCGCGTCGCCGCGCTTATACAGCACGGTCGTGCCGTCGGACGGGTCCACCACGTCGGCGGCGAGCAGACGGGAGTACGGACCGCCGTCGGCGGCCTTGACGAGGTGCAGCGTGCCGTCGGCGTCGCGTTCGCCGACCTGCATCGGCAGGCCCTTCATGGTGCCGCAGTCCTCTTCACGCACGATCACGTCCTGCGAGACGTCGACCAGACGACGGGTCAGGTAGCCAGACTCGGCGGTACGCAGTGCGGTATCGGCCAGGCCCTTACGCGCGCCGTGCTCGGAGATGAAGTACTCCAGGACGGACAGACCCTGACGGTAGTTCGACTCGACCGGTCGCGGAATGACCTCGCCCTTCGGGTTGTTCACGAGGCCTCGGATGCCCGCGATCTGGTTGATCTGGGTCATGTTGCCTCGTGCACCGGACTGGACGATGATGGCCAGGTTGTTGCGCGGGTCGAAGTGCTTGACGACCGCGTCCGACACCTTTTCGGTGCACTTGGTCCACTCGTCGATGATCGCCTGACGACGCTCCTCCTCCGTGAAGAAGCCGAGGTCGTACTGCTGGTTGATCTTGTTGACCTGTGCCTCGGATTCGGCGACGAGGGCCTCGCGCTCCGGCGGCTCGGTGACGTCGGAGAACGCGAAGGTCACGCCGGACCACGGTGCGCGGGTGAAGCCGAGATCCTTGAGCGCGTCCAGCGTGACGGCCACCTGGGCGGTCGAGTAGCGGGTCGCGATGTCGTCGACGATACGGGACAGGACCTTCTTCGGGGCCTGCTCGTTGACGAACGGGTAGTCGGTCGGCAGCGTCTCGTTGAACAGCAGTCGGCCCATCGACGTGGCGAACAGCACGGTGCCGTCGGAGAAGCGCTCCTCGCGCACCACGGCCGGGCTGCCCGGTTCCGGATCGACGACCTCGACCTCGCTCGGCTCCCAGTTGGTCGGCAGGACGAAGTCCTTCGGCAGACGCACGAGCACCTTGGCCTGCATGTCGATCTCGTGCAGGTCGAGCGCCATCTGCATCTCGGCGATGGACGAGAACACGCGGCCCTGGCCCTTCGCGCCGTCAAGCACGGTGGACAGCCAGTACAGGCCGAGGATCATATCCTGGGACGGCATGGTCACGGTATGGCCGTCGGCCGGCTTGAGGATGTTGTCGGACGCGAGCATGAGCGAACGGGCCTCGGCCTGCGCCTCCGCGCTCAGCGGAAGGTGCACGGCCATCTGGTCGCCGTCGAAGTCGGCGTTGAACGCGGCGCAGGCGAGCGGCGGCAGGTGGATGGCCTTGCCTTCGACCAGGATCGGCTCGAACGCCTGGATGCCCAGACGGTGCAGCGTAGGCGCACGGTTGAGGAGCACCGGATGCTCGGAGATGACCTCTTCGAGCACGCCCCACACCTCGGTGTCGCCACGGTCGACCATGCGCTTGGCGCTCTTCATGTTCTGCGCGTAGTTCATGTCCACGAGACGCTTGATGACGAACGGCTTGAACAGCTCGAGCGCCATCGGCTTCGGCAGACCGCACTGGTGCATGCGCAGCGACGGGCCGATGACGATCACGGAACGGCCCGAATAGTCGACGCGCTTGCCGAGCAGGTTCTGACGGAAACGACCCTGCTTGCCCTTGAGCATGTCGGACAGGGACTTGAGCGGACGGTTGGACGCGCCGGTGACCGGGCGGCCGCGGCGTCCGTTGTCGAACAGCGAGTCGACGGCCTCCTGCAGCATGCGCTTCTCGTTGTTGAGCATGATCTCGGGGGCGCCGAGCTCGATCAGTCGCTTCAGACGATTGTTGCGGTTGATCACGCGACGGTACAGGTCGTTGAGATCGGAGGTCGCGAAACGGCCGCCGTCGAGCTGGACCATCGGGCGCAGATCCGGCGGGATGACCGGGATCACGTCGAGCACCATGGCCTCGGGCTTGTTCTTGGTGGTCAGGAAGGCGTTGACGACCTTCAGACGCTTCAGGGCGCGGGCCTTGCGCTGGCCGGTGCCGGTCTCGATCTCCTCGCGCAGCTGCTTGGACGCGGCCTCGAGGTCGAAGTCCTGCAGACGCTTCTTGATGGCCTCGGCGCCCATGCAGCCTTCGAAGTAGTCGCCGTAGCGATCCTCCATCTCACGCCACAGGTCCACGTCGCCTTCCATGTCGCCGGCCTTCAGGTTCTTGAAGCGGTCGAACACGGCGTTCAGACGCTGGATCTGGTCGTCGTAGCGCTGGCGGATGGCCGCCATGTCGCGCTCGGCACCGTTGCGCAGCTTCGCCTTGTTGGCGCCGGTGGCTTCGCCGGCGTCCTCGAGCTCGTGCAGATCGGCCTCGACCTTCTTGGCGCGCTCCTCGATCTCGTTGTCGCGACGCTTGGCGAGGTGGCTGATCTCGGTGTCGAACTCGTCCTGCAGGTCGGGCAGGTCCTGGTGACGCTGCTCCTCGTCGACCTTGGTGACCATGTATGCGGCGAAGTAGATAACCTTCTCGAGGTCCTTCGGCGCGATGTCGAGCAGGTAGCCCAGTCGGGACGGCACACCCTTGAAGAACCAGATGTGCGTCACCGGGGCGGCCAGCTCGATGTGGCCCATGCGCTCGCGGCGCACACGGGACTTGGTGACCTCCACGCCGCATCGCTCGCACACGATGCCCTTGAAGCGCACGCGCTTGTACTTGCCGCAGGCGCACTCCCAGTCGCGGGTCGGGCCGAAGATCTGCTCGCCGAACAGACCGTCCTTCTCCGGCTTCAAGGTACGGTAGTTGATGGTTTCGGGCTTCTTGACCTCGCCGTGGCTCCAGCCGCGAATGTCGTCGGCGGTGGCCAGGCCGATACGAAGCTTGTCAAATGCGTTGACGTCCAGCACTCTATTGTCCTGTCTGTAAATCTGTCGATTTGCTTATCGATACGTTTATCGTTGCGTGGTTCGCGCTGATTCGTACGGAATCATGCGGATTCACGCGGTAGGCGCGGGATGGCTGCCGGCCAGGACCGCCGGCCGATCGGACGGACACCCGAAACGGATGCCCGATCGATCGGCCGAAATGGCAGGTCCGGTAGGCGGCCATATGGATCACTGGTATTCCGGCTCTTCGGCCTTCTGGTCTTCCTTCGCGGCCGCGTCAGGACGCGCGCCGATGTTGAAGCCCAGATCGTCGCTGGCGGAGGCCGGGTCGTCGTCCTCGTCCTTCATGTCGATGGCCACGCCCTCGGCGTTCAGGACCTCGACGTTCAGCGACAGGGACTGCATTTCCTTGAGCAGCACCTTGAACGACTCGGGGATGCCCGCCGGCGGCAGGTTATCGCCCTTGACGATCGCGCCGTAGACGCGAACGCGGCCGTCCACGTCATCGGACTTGGTGGTCATCATCTCGTGCAGCGTGTAGGCGGCGCCGTAGGCCTCGAGGGCCCACACCTCCATCTCGCCGAAGCGCTGGCCGCCGAACTGGGCCTTGCCGCCCAGCGGCTGCTGCGTGATCATCGAGTACGGACCGGTGGAACGCGCGTGGATCTTGTCGTCGACCAGGTGGTGGAGCTTGAGCATGTACATGTAGCCCACGGAGATCGGCTTGCCGAAACGCTCGCCGGTACGGCCGTCGAACAGCCACGCCTTGCCGTCCTCGCCGACCATCTGGTCGCCGTCGCGGTTCGGCAGCGTCGACTTCATGAGGCCCTTGATGACCTCCGGCTTGACGCCGTCGAACACCGGGGTAGCGATCGGCGTGCACGGATCGCCCTTCTCGGCGCCGGCCGGCACGTACTTCTTCCACTCGGCCTCGAGATCCGGGTCAAGCGAGATGTCCCAGCCGGAGTGCGCGATCCAGCCGAGGTGCAGCTCAAGCACCTGGCCGAGGTTCATTCGAGACGGCACGCCCAGCGGGTTGAGCATGATGTCGACCGGAGTACCGTCCGCGAGGAACGGCATGTCCTCTTCCGGCAGGATGCGCGAGATGCAGCCCTTGTTGCCGTGACGGCCGGACATCTTGTCGCCGACAGTGATCTTGCGGTGCTGCGCGATGTACACGCGGATCATCTGGTTGACGCCGTTCGGCAGCTCGTCGCCGTCCTCCTCGGCATCCTTGCGGGTGATCTCCTTGACCGCGATCACGGTACCGGTCTCGCCGTGCGGCACGCGCAGCGAGGTGTCACGCACCTCACGGGACTTCTCGCCAAAGATGGCGCGCAGCAGGCGCTCCTCCGGGGTCAGCTCGGTCTCGCCCTTCGGCGTGACCTTGCCGACGAGGATGTCGCCGGCCTCGACCTCGGCACCGATGCGGATGATGCCGCGCTCGTCGAGGTTCGCCACCGCGTCCTCGCCCACGTTCGGCAGGTCGCGGGTGATCTCCTCGGCACCCAGCTTGGTCTCGCGGGCGTCGATCTCGTACTCCTCGATGTGGATGGAGGAGAGCGTGTCGTCCTGCACGAGGCGCTGCGAGATGATCACGGCGTCCTCGTAGTTGTAGCCGTTCCACGGCATGAACGCGACCAGCAGGTTCTTGCCGAGCGCGATCTCGCCCTTCTCGATCGCCGGGCCGTCGGCCAGGACGGTGCCGGCCTCGACGCGCTCGCCGCTCTTGATGATCGGACGCTGGTTGTAGCAGGTGGTCTGGTTGGAACGCTGGAACTTGGCCAGCTTGTAGCTGGACTGCGTGCCGTCGTCGTTCATCACGCGGATCAGGTCGGCGGACACGTAGGTCACGACGCCCGGCTTGTCGGCGATGATCACGTCGCCGGAATCGTACGCGACGCGCCATTCCGAACCGGTGCCCACGAGCGGGCGCTCGGACTCGACCAGCGGGACGGCCTGACGCTGCATGTTGGTACCCATCAGCGCTCGGTGGCCCTCGTCGTGCTCGAGGAACGGGATCAGCGAGGCACCGATCGAGACCATCTGGCGCGGCGAGACGTCCATGTAGTCGACGGAGCTCACCGGAACGTCGACCGCCTCTTCCTCGTCGGCTCGGGCGAGGGCCATGTTGGTAGCGAACTTGCCGTTCTTGTCGAGCTTCTGGTTGACCTGCGCGATCACGTGATCGTTTTCCTGATCGGCGGTCATGTACTCGACCTCGTTGGTCACCTGGCCGTCGACGACCTTGCGGTACGGGGTCTCGATGAAGCCGAACGGGTTGACGCGGCCAAAGGTCGCCAGCGAGCCGATCAGACCGATGTTCGGGCCTTCAGGAGACTCGATCGGGCACATACGGCCGAAGTGAGACGGGTGCACGTCTCGCACTTCCATGGACGCGCGGTCGCGCGACAGACCACCGGGGCCGAGGGCCGACAGACGGCGCTTGTTGGTCACGCCGGCCAGCGGGTTGTTCTGATCCATGAACTGCGACAGCTGGGAGGTTCCGAAGAACTCCTTGATGGTCGCGTTCACGGGGCGGATGTTGATCAGCGACTGCGGGGTGATCGCCTCGGCGTCCTGCGTGGTCATGCGCTCGCGCACGACGCGCTCCATACGGGACAGGCCGGTGCGCAGCTGGTTCTGGATCAGCTCGCCGACCTGACGGATGCGGCGGTTGCCGAAGTGGTCGATATCGTCGGTCTCGACGCGCAGGTCGACGTCCTGGCCCTTGCGCTTGCCCGGGAAGGTCGCCTCGCCGGCGTGCAGCGTCACCAGGTACTTGATGGTGGCGATGATGTCCTCGCGCTTGAGCGAACGATCGTTGATCTCGTGCTCGAGTCCGAGCTTGCGGTCGATCTTGTAACGGCCGACGCGGGCCAGATCGTAGCGCTTGGTGTTGAAGTAGAAGGAGTCGAGCAGGTTGCGACCGGCCTCCGGCGTGGCGGTGTCGGACGGGCGGATCTTGCGGTAGAGATCGGTCAGGGCCTCGTCCTGCGTGTCGACGGTCTCCTTGTCGAGCGCGTCGAGGACCAGCGGGTAGCCTTCGAACGCGTCGCGGATCTCCTGCTTGGTCATGCCGATGGCCATGAGGAAGACGATCGCGGACTGCTTGCGCTTGCGGTCGACGCGCACGCCGAGCACGTCGCGCTTGTCGATCTCGAACTCGAGCCACGCGCCGCGCGACGGGATGATCTTCGCGCCGAAGACGTCCTTGCCGGACGCACGGTCGGTGGAGCGGTCGAAGTAGACGCCCGGGGAGCGCACGAGCTGGGAGACGATGACTCGCTCGGTGCCGCCGATGATGAAGGTGCCGTGCGGGGTCTGCAGCGGGAAATCGCCCATGAAGACGGTCTGGGACTTGATCTCGCCGGTGTCGCCGTTCTCGAATTCGGCGTTCACGTACAGCGGCGCGGAGTAGGTGTAGTCCTTCTCCTTGCACTCCTGCACGGTGTGGCGCGGCTCCTCGAAGTACGGGTCCGAGAAGGTCAGGCTCATGGTCTGGGCGAAGTTCTCGATCGGGGAGATCTCGTTGAAGACCTCGTCGAGGCCGGACATGTGCGGCACGGTGTTGGTGCCGTTCTTCTCGTCCTCTTCAACGCGCTTCTTCCAGCGGTCGGAGCCGATCAGCCAGTCGAAGCTGTCGGTCTGCACGCCCAGCAGGTAGGGCACATCAATGGGCTCGCGGATGGAGCCGAAGTTCACACGGTCCGACGCCTTGTGCACGTCAATGTCGTGCTGGTCGGCGCGTGCGATCATGGTGGTGGTATTCGTCGTAGACTCAGTAGCCAATGGACGTTCCTTATCGCTCGCTTGTTCGTTCGATACTCGGTATGTGTTCCCCGACAAGCGCCGCTCAGGCCGCCATATGCCTGAAACTGCGGGCGCTCCGTCTTTGTCAGCATGCCCGCAATATGACATGCATATACGCAAATTTCAGAGTATAGCACAGGCATCGCAATCGCACAACACTCCTGCGTGTTGCCGCACTTATGCTGAAACAGGCGGAATCGGTTCTGGTTCCGCCTGTTTCAGCATAACGATAGTGAGGGTTCTCTACTGCACCGTGATCGTCACCGGGTCGCTGACGACTTCGGGCTGGTCCTTGAGGCTGAGCCGTGCGGTGTAGGTGCCGGCGTTGACCTTGGGCAGCGTGCTGTCGTCCGCGCATTGAGAGCCGGTCGCGTTCGCGTTCCATGTGATCTGCTGCTGGTCGGCGTCGCCCTTGCTCATCAGCAGCATGCGCGAATCCGATGGGCAGGAATCGGATCTCCACACGGTTTTGTCGCCCGACGAAATCGTCAGTACACGGTTCTCGTTCGATCCGTCCACGAGACAGCCGGCCTTGCTGGAACCGGTGTACGTGATCGTCGCGGTGAAGTTCAGCGATCCGCCGACCGGCACGCTTTGCGCGGCCGGCGTGAGCGTAAGACTCACCGTATTCTTCGCACAATCCTTGATGCCACTTGATTTCGGCGGATCGGGTACGGCCTTGCGTGAGATCGCATAGATCTCGTCGTGGTTGATCGCCGCTCCGATCGCGCCGATGCCGCGCACGAGACTGTATCCGCAGAAGCCGACCAGCGCGACCACGACGACCAGCACCAGCGCGACCACGACACGACGGCGACGATAGATCGCCCGTTGTTTTTTGCTGAGCTTACGTTTGCGCGGTGTGCGCTGTCCGATAGGCCGCCCCGACTTCCGCTGTACCATAGTCCCTCAGTCTATACCACGACTCTTGAACGACCGACCGCATAATGCATACGCTGTCATCGACGCGGTCGCACGCCGACCAGCACTCACTGCGGCAGCTGTACGCCGCCATCCGGCAATATGTCGATCAATCCGTCCTCATCCAGCGACGCGATGCACTTGTCAAGCTGGATATGGTCCATCCACAACGTTTCGATCCGTGTTCGCGGCAGCACACGTTCGCCGTCCGGCAGTCCGCGCAGCGCGTTCAGCACCAGCCCGCGCACCTGTCGGTCGGTTCCGGCGAACCGTTGCCGCGGCCGCGTGCGCCGCTCCCCCAGTCCGGGCCGTCCGGCCGCCAGAAACGCGCAATCGTCCCGCACCGGGCAGCTGTCGCACAGCGGGTTCTTCGCGGTGCATACGGTCGCGCCGAGTTCCATCACCGACTGGTTCCACGTCACCGATCGCGCCGCATCGGCCGGCAGCACGCGATTCGCCAGCTCGCGCTCGGCCGGTTTCGCGGAACCGCCCAACGACTCCACGCCGAGGAACACGCGTGACAGCACGCGTCGAATGTTCGTGTCGATCACCGCGATGCGCTCGCCGAACGCGAAGCTCAATACCGCCGACGCCGTATAGTCGCCGATGCCGGGCAACCCGGTCAGCTCGTCGTACGTGCGCGGCAGATCATCGGCATATTGGTCTCGCACCACGTGGGCGCACTCCTGCAGCCGCAACGCGCGACGCGGATAGCCGAGCCGACCCCACGCGGTGATCACCTCTGCCGTCGACGCGTCCGCGAGCGCCGCCGCGTCCGGCCATGCCCGCATCCAAACTTCCCAGTACGGCACGACGCGGCTCATCTGCGTCTGCTGGCTCATTACCTCGGAGACGAGCACGCCCCACGGCGTCGCACGGCCGAACCGCCACGGAAGGTCGCGCGCGTTCGCATCCCACCATGCGGCGAGCTTGCGGCGGACGGATTCGCTGTGTTGAAGATCGTTCATACGATGCGAAATCGTTTACCGGTCGTCGACTGTTTATCTGCCGCCGGCAAAATTGAGCTGCCGCCAAGCCTCGTAGATCGCGATGGACGCGCAATTGGTGAGGTTGAGCGAACGCAGCGACGGACGCATGGGCAGCCTCACCTGCTCGGCGACATGCGGGCCGGCCATGATGTCCATCGGATCGGGAATATCGCCCGGTTCGGGACCGAACAGCAGAATGTCGGTCGGCTTGTATTCGACTTCGGTGTACAGCTTCGTGGCGTGGGCCGTGAACGCGATGATGCGCGAGTTCGGCATGGATTCGACGAGATTGTCGAAGTTCGGGTGCAGCACGACGTGCGCCATGTCGTGATAGTCGAGGCCGGCGCGACGCAGCTTCGTGTCGCGCAGGTTGAATCCGAGCGGCTCCACGAGGTGCAGGATGGTGCCGGTCACCGCGCACAGGCGGATCGCGGAACCGGTGTTGCCGGGGATGCGTGGGCTGTAGTAGCACAGGTGCGGGGTGGCGGTTTCGGCCTTGGCGGCGTCCTCGGCGGACAGCATCGCGTCGACCACGGAGATCGGGTTGCCGTGCGCGTCGGTCACGAGCTCGTCTGGCCCATAGTTCGACTTGCGATATCCGTATTCGAACATCTTCTCGACCTTGGCTTCCGGGTTCTGCTGCGCTTCCGCCTGTTCCGTCATATCATCCACCGTCTGTTGTTGTATACGATTTCCGACACCTGAGCATAAAACAGCCCCTGCCCGAAGGCTTTGCGCTCAGTTTGATCAAGTTTGTTCCGGCGTCCGCGTGGGTGCGGGGTATGTGTATCTCGACACGCTCCGGGGCGCTCGCCCAAGTCTTACGGTCGAAATACACATACCCCGCACCCACGCTCGTTTCGTAGATATCGTTACGTAATTTCAGCGAACGCAGGTGCACAACTAGCCAGCGACAGATCGGATATACGTATCGTGATCTTAGATTCAGCAATTCTTGTTGCGTACATACTTTCACAGCAAAGTAATGATGTCGCACTTAACCAGTGGTGCGGCGGGGTATATGTATCGTGACACGCTCCGGGGCGCTCGCCCAAGTCTTACGGTCACGATACATATACCCCGCCGCACCACGGTCACGTACGCTGGAACTGAACTCAGCTGCTACTTACCTCAGCCGGTACCCAAACTGAGGGAAGGGACAAGCGCAGGGAGGACAAGCGCAAGCGTCAGTTCTTGAAGGAGTGGATCGGAGCGGGAATGCGGCCGCCGCGGGTCACGAACGCCTCGCACGAGGTGTTGTTGACCGGCATGATCGGCGCGTAGCCCATGAGTCCGCCGAAGTTGGCCATCTCGCCCACGCCCTTGCCGTACACCGGGATGACGCGCACGGCGGTGGTCTTCTGGTTGACCATGCCGATGGCCGCCTCGTCGGCGATCAGGCCGGAGATCGTGGCCGCGGTCGTGTCGCCCGGGATGGCGATCATGTCGAGGCCGACCGAGCACACGCAGGTCATCGCTTCAAGCTTTTCGAGCGTGAGGCATCCGGAGGCCGCCGCGTCGATCATGTTCTTGTCTTCGGAGACGGGAATGAACGCGCCGGACAGGCCGCCGACATACGAGGAAGCCATGATGCCGCCCTTCTTCACCTGATCGTTGAGCATCGCCAAAGCCGCGGTGGTGCCGGGCGCACCGACCTGTTCGAGGCCGATCTTCTCGAGCACTTCGCCTACCGAATCGCCCACGGCCGGGGTCGGTGCGAGCGACAGGTCGATGATGCCGAACGGCACGCCGAGCCGCCGCGACGCCTCCTGCGCGACGAGCTGGCCCACGCGCGTGATCTTGAACGCGGTGCGCTTGATCGTCTCGCACAGGAACTCGAAATCCTTGCCCTTGGCCGCGTCCAAAGCCCGTGAAACGACGCCCGGCCCGGAGACGCCCACGTTGATGACCGCGTCGCCTTCGGTCACGCCGTGGAATCCGCCGGCCATGAACGGGTTGTCGTCGGGCACGTTGCAGAACGCGACGAACTTGACGCAGCCATACGAGTCGTTGTCGCGCGTGTTGTAGGCGATGTCCTTGATGACGCGGCCGAGCAGCTCGACGGCGTTCATGTCGATGCCAGTCTTCGTGGAGCCGACGTTCACGGACGAGCAGACGATGTCGGTTTCGGTCAGGGCCTGCGGCAGCGATTCGATGAGCAGCCGTTCGGCCGGGGTCATGGCCTTGCTCACGAGCGCCGAATAGCCGCCGATGAGGTCGACGCCGACTTCCTTGGCCGCGCGGTCGAGCGCGTGCGCGATCTTGACGAAATCCGCGCTCGTCTTGCACGAGCTGGCACCGACGAGCGAGATCGGGGTGACGGTGATGCGCTTGTTGACGATCGGGATGCCGTAGTCCTGTTCGATGGCCTGGCCGGTAGCGACGAGATCCTTGGCGTAGGTGGTGATCTTGCGGTAGATGTTGTCGCAGGTCTCGTCGACGGTGTCGGCCGCGCAGTCAAGCAGCGAGATGCCCATGGTGATGGTTCGCACGTCGAGTTTTTCCTGCTCGATCATCTGGTTGGTCTCGTGGACCTCCATGATATTCAGCATGGTTGCGTTCCTTTCGGTTCGGTCCGTCGAGACTAGATGCGATGCATCTTGGTGAAGATCTCCTCGCGCTGGCAGCGGATGCGCACGCCGATGTCATCGCCGAGATCCTCGAGGTTGCCGACCATCGCGCTGAATTCCTTGTCGGAGTTCGCGTAGTCGACGATCATCATCATGTTGAAGAAGCCGTCGATGATGGTCTGGGAGATGTCGAGCACGTTGACGTTGTGCTGGGACAGGTAGGTGCAGACGCGTGCGATGATGCCGACGGTGTCCTTGCCGACGACGGTGATGATTGCCTTGTTCATGGCGCTCCCTGATTGGTGGATGGTCGAAAAATCGGTTTCGGGCATACGGAAAGCATACGGAAAACGGGTGCTCCCCAGTATAGGGGAACACCCGTTACGAGATGCGGTTCATCTCACCGTATCGTCTGTCCGACGGTCCGGCGACCGACGTCACGCGGCCAGTTTCTCGACCTCGACCTGCACCGGCACGAGCTTCGGTTCCTCGTGGTGCTCCTTGAGCAGGAAGGAGCACGCCAGCACGATCACCACGAGCACCATGCCGAACAGGTAGCCGTAGCGCGAGCCGTCCACGAAGCCCTGGGCGGGGTTCGTGCCGCCGGCGGCCGTGTAGTTCGCCTGACCGAGGCCGAGCAGGCAGGTGGCGACGGCGGTGGCGATCGCGCCGCACACCTGCTGCATGGTGTTCATGATCGTGCTGCCGTCGGCGGCCATGCGACCGGGCAGCGACTTGAGCGCCGCGGACTGTGCGGACTGCTGAATGAACGGGATGCCGACCATGACGATGATGTGCGCGGCGAGGAACAGCGCGACCGGTGTGGAGACGCCGATCATGAAGAACAGCGCGCCGCCGATGACGGTGAGCGCCGAGCCGATCCAGACGAGACGCTTCGCGCCGTGACGGTCGAACATGCGGCCGGCGGCGAGCGTGCACAGCGCGTTGATCACGCCGCCGGGCAGCATGAGCAGGCCGGCGACGGTGGAGCTCAGGCCCATGCCGCGCTGCAGTTCCTGCGGCACGAGGTACATGAACGCGAGCGTGCAGGAGAACGAGCAGCTGATCATGATGGCCGGCGTGCGGAACGCGGCGATGCCGAGCGCGTGCAGGTCGAGCAGCGGGTCGGCGATCGTGAGCTGACGGCAGGCGTAGAACGCGAGCACGATCACGCCGACGACGAGCAGGATGATGACGGCCGGCGCGAAGCCCATGTCGCTGATGAGGCTCCGCCGGCGACGAGGCAGCCGAAGCCGACCGCCGAGGCGAGGATGGAGACCGCGTCGACCTTCGGACGGGTGCGTTCGATCGGCGTGACGAAGAACATCGCCGTGCATACGATCGCAACCACGGCGACGATCGCGAACAGCGCGAAGATCGCACGCCACGAGAACGCGCCGATGAGCGCGCCGGCGATGGTCGGTCCGATGACGGGAGCGAACATGATGACCAGTCCCGCGACACCGTTCGCCGCGCCGATCTTGTGCGGCGGGAACACGCGCATGATCGCCGCGTACATGGTGGGCAGCACGATGCCGGTGCTAATTCCCTGCATGATGCGGCCGGCCAGCAGGATCGGGAACGTGGGTGCGATGGTGCATACGATCGCACCGATCAGGAAGCAGACCAGCGCGAACAGCACGAGCGTCTTGGCCTTGACCCACTTGAGCATGAAGCCCACGCACGGCAGCACCACGCCGATGGCGAGCATATAGCCGACGACCATCCACTGCGCGGTGCCGGACGAGATGCCGAAGTCGGCCATCAGATCGGGCAGGGTGATGTTCATCGACGTTTCCGACAGCATGCCCAGGAACACGCTGATGTACAGGCCGAGCATGACCTTGTGCGGATGATCGAAATGCTGGTGCGCGTCCGGCACGAACGCGTCGTCGGACAGTTGGTTCTTACGAATGGTTGTCTGGTTGACGGACAACGGAATCCTCTTCTTCATATCGACGTCGTTGCCGTCGCGCGGCACCCGACCGAACATGCGATCGCGCGCCGCCGTTCCCGTGATCGATGCCGCGGGATTGCGGTGTGCGACTTCATTGGCGAGCGCCGACAACCCCTAACGTCCGGGTCACGATCGGCAACAAAAAATCGCATGCCATGCGGCGGAAAAACACCATATGGCATGCGATTATCAAGACGAGACGCGATCGTAATACGTTTTTCGATTTTTCGTAAGTACGCCCGGGCGTGTCGCGCGGAATCGCTTACGCTTCGCGGCTCGCGCTCGGCGCCGCCACGGCCGCCAGCGCCCTCGGCGCGTGGAAGCCTTGCTTTTCGAACTCGTCGGCGATGGCCTGGGCGACCTCGTGGCTGCGGCCCTTGTCGACGAGCGCGATGATCGAGCCGCCGAAGCCGCCGCCGGTCATGCGCGCGCCGTAGGCGCCGTTCTTGCGGGCGACCGCCACGGCCACGTCGAGTTCGGGCACGGTGACCTCGTAATCGGCGGCCAGCGAGTCGTGCGAGGCGTTGAACAGGCGGCCCGCGGCCTCGATGTCGCCCTTGGCGAAGGCGTGCACGAAGGAGCGCACGCGCTCGATCTCGGTGACGACGTGGCGCACGCGCTTCTTCATCGTCTCATCCGGCAGCGCGTCGAGCGTCTCCTTGAGCGCCTGGAACGGATCGTCGGCCTTGGCGATGCCGTCGGCGGTGACGCGCAGGTTGGCGACGCCGAGGATCTTCGCGGCCTGCTCGCAGGTGGCGCGGCGCTGGGCGTACTGGCCGTCGTTGAGCTGGTGCGGGGCCTGCGTGTCGACCACGAGCAGTTCGAGGCCGTACTTGTCGAGGTCGAACTCCTGCTGGGAGACGTTCTCGAGCGGGGTGAGCTCCGGACGGCAGTCGAGCAGCAGCGCGTGGCCGGCGGTGCAGCGCATGGACGCGTTCTGGTCGAGGCCGCCGGTGGACGCGCCGGCCATTTCGTTCTCGGACTTGATCGCGGCGTTGATGAGCGTCACGCGGCCCGCGTCGGAGGAGCCGTAGCCGAGGCCGTACACGTCGTCCAGGGCGAGCGCGGTCGAGCAGGTCATCGCGGCGGACGAGCTCAGGCCGCTTCCGAGCGGCACGCAGGAGACGAACGCGGCATCGAAGCCCTGCACCTTGTCGAAACCGGCTTCTCGAAGCGCCCACGCCACGCCGGTCGGGTAGGCGGCCCAGCCGTCCACGCCACGCGCCTGCAGCTCGTACAGGTCGGCTTCGGCGACCTTGTCGGGCGCCACGTCCGAGACGAGGCGCACCTTGGTGTCGTCGCGCGGGGACAGTGCGATGAACGTACGGTGCGGCAACGCGATCGGCAGGCACAGGCCGGCGTTATAGTCGGTGTGCTCGCCGATCAGGTTGACGCGGCCCGGAGCGGCCCACACGCCTTCCGGCTTGACGCCGTAGGTCTTGGTGAACAGCGCGGTGGCCTGCTCGACGCCGGCCTCGTGGGAAATCGGTTCGATGAATTCAACAGCGGTCATTGGTGTTTCTTTCTGTATGTGTGATCGGGAACGTCAGTCGGCGATGTCCACGTCGCCCAGCTCATGGAAGCGCTTGGCGATGAGTTCCGGCGTGGTGTCGGAGATCCAGGCGGCCATGCCGGATTCGGAACCGGCGAGGTACTTGATCTTGTTGGCGGCGCGGCGGAACGAGAAGAACTGCAGGTTCAGACGGTAGTTCTCGCGGCGCGGGTCGTGGATCGGGGCCTGATGCCATGCGGCGATGTACGGCAGGTCCATGCCCTTGCCGTCGCCCTTGTCGAAGAACGCGTTGCCGCGCTTCAGCAGGTGCGAGTACATCGAGGCGAGGTCCCAGCGCTCCTGGTCGTTGAGCTGGTCGATGGTAAGCACGTCGCGCACCGGGGCGACATGCACCTCGAGGGGCCAGCGGGCGGCGGCCGGCACGTAGGCGACCCAGCTGTGGTTGCGCATGACGATGCGCTCGCCCGCTTCGATCTCGGCGTTCATGATGTCCTTGAGCAGGTTGCCGCCGGTCTTGTCATGATAGGCCTCGGTGTGCTTGAGCTCCTGCTCCATCTTCGGCGCGATGAACGGGTAGCAGTAGACCTGGCCGTGCGGGTGGGCGAGCGAGACGCCGATCTCCTGACCGTGGTTCTCGAACGGGAAGATCTGCTCGATGCCGTCCATCTTGGAGATCTCGGCGGTGCGGAATGCCCATGCCTCGACGACGGTGCGCAGACGCGACACCGGCAGGTCGGCCGGCAGACCGTGCTCGTTCGGGTCGAAGCAGATGACCTCGCAGCGGCCGACGGCCATCTTCTTCTCCCACAGCGGGTTGCCGTCGACGTAGGTCACGTCCTCGGAGCGGCCGGGTACGCGCACCATCGACGGGAAGCGGTTCTCGAACACGACGACGTTGTAGTCGGTGTCCGGCACCTCGCCGTCCTGATACGGGTCGCCGGGCTTGCGCGCGGCCAGCGGGTTGCCCTTGGCGGTGGCGCCGGGGCCGGCGGTGATCGGGCGGTTCATGCGCGCGGTCGCCATCGGAATCCAGTCGCCGGTCAGCGGGTCGCGGCGCATTTCGGGGGCCGCGTACGGCACCTCCTCGCCGGCGGCGTTCAGCTGGTTGGCGAAGCGGTAGGCCAGATGACGCGGATCGTGCAGCTCGCGCGTCTTCTTGCCGGACACGTATTCCGGATCGTCGTCGAGGTAGAAGAAGTCACGTCCGTCGGCCAGCGTGGTCGGCGTGATGCGGATGTGCTCCTTCGCGTATGCACCCGGTTCGTAGTTGGCAAAATCTGCCATGTGAATCACTCACTTTCCTCCGTTTGCTCGCTCTGGCGGGCCAGCACGAGCTCCTTTACCAATTCCTTGGTCTTGCTCGCCGAGTCGGGGTCGAGCCCGTCGTCGGTGATCACCGTATCCACCTGGTCGAAGCGCGCGAACAACGACAGCGAGGTGCAGCTCCACTTGGTGTGATCGGTAAGAATGATGGTGCGATCGGCGATGTCCATCATCGCCATATCGGTGGCGGCCTCCAGCGAATTGGGCATGAGGAAGCCGCGCGGCAGCGACACGGAATGCGTGCCGAGGAACACGGTGTTGACGCGCAGGGACGCGACGACCTTGTCGGCGATCGGGCCGACGAGCGAGTTGGAACGCGTGATGACGCCGCCGGTGACGATCACCTCGACGTCCTTCGATTCGAGGGCCTGCACGAGTTCGGCCACCGGAATCGAGTTGGTGAGGATCGTGATGCCGCTGGACTGCTGCGATTCGAGCAGATGCTGCGCGAAGACGTATGCCGTGGTGCCGCCGCCGATGGCGATCACGTCGCCGGGGGCCACATATTTGACGGCCTCCTGCGCGATGGCGTCCTTCAAACCGATGTCCATCTGCGACTTTACGGAGAACAGCGGTTCGCTCAGCAACGTGCTGGTGGTCACGGCGCCGCCGTGGACGCGCTTGAGCAGTCCCTTGTCGGACAGTTCGGCGATGTCGCGGCGGATGGTCATTGCGGAAACGCCGAGTTCCTTGCTCAGCGCGGTGATGCGCACCGCACCGCGGGTGCGCAGCCTGCTCAGTATCAGATGTTGACGTTGTGAGGAAATCATTCGAACATTATCGCACACATAAGCTCACAAACCAAACCGAAATGAGCGTTTCGCGCCACAACACGCTGACAATCACACAAATCATTCATCCGAACCGCACAAAACAGCACGTACGGTTTATGCGACCATCCACATAAACCGTACGCGAGCACATCCTTCCGTTACGTTTCATGCGATCGGAAGCATCAACCGTATCCGAACGCACCTCTACCGGTACGTTTCATGCGGCCGAGAACATGAAACGTACTTGGACACGCCCCCTACCGATACGTTTCATGCGTCCACGCACATGAAACGTACTCGAACGCGCCGCGCAAGTACGGTTTATGCGCACGGCCGCGTAAACCGTACCCGCACAACACGGTTCCGCTTCTCCCCCGCCGGTGCCACAATGGGACGCATGACCTATGTATCTGAAAGCTTCTGGCACGACGCCGTGAACAAAGCCACCACCGACCTCTTCACCTTCGGCTACAAGCACATCGTCAAGCCGTATTTCGTGTTCAACCACACACCCGACGTGGCGCACGACCAGATGATCGAGTTCTGCCGCGTCACCAAGAACATCCCGCCGCTCATGTGGCTGCTCAACGAGATGCTCGACTACACCGATCCGATCCTCGAAACGAACGTGATGGGCGTGAGCTTCGCCAACCCGTTCGGCCTGTCCGCCGGCCTCGACAAGAACTGCGACATGCCGGTGCTGATGGACAACGCCGGATTCGGATTCGAGACGGTCGGCTCGACCACGGCCCGCCCGTGCAAGGGCAATCCGAAGCCGTGGTTCCACCGTCTGCCCGAATACGATTCGATGATGGTGCACGTGGGGCTTGCGAACGACGGTTCCGACAAGGTGATCGAGCGCGCGGAGAAGGCGTGGACGAAGGCGAAGGACATGCAGATCTCCGTGTCGATCGCGCGTACGAACGACGACCAATGCGGCGATCTGGACGAGGGCATCGAGGATTACTGCATCTCGATGCGCCGCGCCGCCGGACGCACCGCGATGGTCGAAGTGAACGTGTCCTGTCCGAACACGCACGCCGGCGAACCGTTCACCGAAACGCCGGAGGCATTGGATCGTCTGTTCACCGCGCTCGACAAGATCGACCGTCCGCAGCCGACGCTCGTAAAGATGCCGCTCAACAAGAGCTGGGATGAGTTCCGCGGCCTGCTCGACGTGCTGGCCGAGCACAACGTGCAGGGCGTGAGCTTCGCGAACCTGCAGAAGGACCGCACCGGCATGGAGATTCCTCGCGATTGGGAGGGAGGGCTCTCGGGCGGCCCGACCTACCGTGCGAGCAACGCGCTGGTGCGTCAGGTCTACCGCGAATACGGCGACCGGTTCGCGATCGCCGGCATCGGCGGCGTGTTCACGCCCGAGCAGGCGTATGAGAAGATCCGCTGCGGCGCGAGCCTCGTGATGTTCATCTCGGCGCTCATGTACCGCGGCCCGCAACAGATCACCGTGTTGAAGCGCGGTCTGGCCGAACTGCTGCGCCGCGACGGCTACGGCAGCGTCGCCGAAGCCGTCGGCGCCGACGCGTAACTCCCCCTCCCCGCAGGCAAACATCGGAGCGCACTCCCGATCCCTGTCACGCTCCAGCGTCATTGTTATCACCCGGAGCGTGACAGGGAGCGGCCATACCCGACAGCGCCACCCGTAAAAACCTTGACATTGCAACGATGTTCGGTTATTGATGACGGGGAGCAAGCGCTCCCCGTCACGCTCCGCGTGCACATGGGCAGCGCATCGATGCCAATGCCCTAGACTTGATACGCTCGGTACAACCGCTCCGATACGCCCAATATGTGCAACGCGATACTCAGTACGCGCCACGCACGTACTGCGGCTGATACGGCGCGTCGGCCACCGGCACGCCGAGCTTGGCGGCCGCGCGCAACGGCCAATACGGGTCTCGCAACGCCGCACGCCCGATCTCGACCGCGTCGGCCTCGCCGCGCTTGACGATCTTCGCGGCCTGCTTCGGCTTGGTGATCAGGCCCACCGCCGTCACCGGCACGCCGGCGCGCTCGCGCACCTGCGTGGAGAACGGCACCTGATAGTTCGGCTTGACCGGAATCGTCACATTCGGCACGATGCCGCCAGTCGACACGTCCACCAGATCGACGCCGTGCTCCTTGAGCACCTTCGCGACCTCCACGGTCTGATCGAGATCCCAGCCGCCCGCGGCCCAATCGGTCGCGGAAATACGCACGAGCAACGGCATGTCGCCGGGGATCACCGAACAGATCGCATCGGCGACCTCGACCAGCAGCCGCATACGGCCGGCCAGATCGCCGCCGTATTCGTCCTCACGCTCATTGCTTAAGGGGTCGAGGAATTGCGAGATCAGATAGCCATGCGCGGCATGGATCTCGATGGCCTGGAACCCGGCCGAGACCGCACGGGCCGCCGCGTCGCGGAACTGCGCGACGATGCCGTGAATCTCATCCACGCCCAGCGCGCGCGGCATCGCGTAGTGGCCGTAGGCGATCGGGCTGGGAGCCACGGTCTGCCAGCCGCCGTCCTCGAACGGGACGCTGTCGCCGGAGAAGCCGACGCCGAAGCAGCCGGTGGACCCCTTGCGGCCCGCATGGTTGAGCTGCACGGCTATCACCGCGCCGGTCGCCTTCACGCCGTCAACGATCCAGCGCCACGCCTCGACCTGATCGTCGTTCCACAGGCCCACGTCGCACGGCGAGATGCGCCCTTCCGGGGCCACGGCCGTTGCTTCGGCGATGATCATGCCGAAGCCGCCCATCGCGCGTGAAACGTAATGCTGATAGTGGAACGTGGTCGGCTTGCCGTCGCGGCCCACGGCCGAATAGGTGTCCATCGGCGGCATCCAGATGCGGTTACGCACGGTCAGTCCGCGCAACGGCATCGGGGAGAACAGATCCGCGCCCTTCTTGCTTTTCTTCGTCTTCTTGGCGGCCTTGCCGTCTTCATCGCTCATGTCGGTTCCTTTCCGAACGCCACTTTGACGCCATTGTACGACGAACGCCCGTCGCGAAGACGGGCGTTCGGTAAACGGCGGGTGAACCGCTGCGGCTAGGCCGGCACGGCCAGGACCGTGGTCCGGCTCACTGGCCGGAGGTCGTGGTGCTGTTGTTGTCGCGCGACGTGGTGCCTTCGCTGGTCGTACCCTGCGTGGTTGTGTTGCTCGAATTGTTGTTCGAGGTCGTGCCGCTCGAGTTCGACGAGCTGCGGCTGGAGGTCGACCCGGACACCGTGGTGCCCTGGATGGAAGTCACGCCACCGCTCGAAGTCGTGTACTTGCTCGCCGCGTTGCCGTAATCCTTGCCGACGTCCTTGCTCATGCCCTTCTTGTCGGCGTAGGCGTCCATGAACGACTTCCATGCCGGGGCCGCGATCGTACCACCATCCCAGTAGCCGCGGTACACGCCGTTGATGGCGACGTTCGCGACCTGGTTCTGGTACGGGGCCTGCACGTCGCCCATGAGCACGAACGTGGCGATCTCGTTCGGGATGAAGCCGCCCGTGGCCATGTAGGTCGTCTCGTTCGTACCGGTCTTCGCGAACGTCTTGCGGCCGCTGGTCAGTTTCGCGAACTGGCCGGCGCCGTCGGAGCGGATCGTGCCTTGGTTCATCGCATAGGCGACGGTCTGCGCGATGTCCTTGTCGATGGCCTGATGGCAGTTTGCCTTCGGCACGGCGATTTCCTCGCCGTTCTTGCGCGTGACCTTGGTCATGGCGATCGGCGTGCATTCGACGCCGTCCGCGGCCAGCGTCGCGTACATGTTGGCCATCGTCAGCGGGGAGACGTTGACGGTACCGATCATCATGGACGGGCTGTAGAACTTGTCGGTCTTGTCGATCGACTCCAGCGTGGACGCGTCATGGTAGCCGACCGCGGAGAACGCGTCGGCCACGCGGCACAGGCCGATGACCGCGCCCATGGACGCCTGCGTGGTGTTGTGCGAGCGGACCAGACCGTTGAGCGGGCTTTCCGGGTTCACGTTGCCGCCGTCCGCGTTCGTCACCTTCCACGGTTCGGTGGTGCCGTAGTACATCGTCGCCTTGCCGTTGTAGTTGTCGCATGCGAATTCGTTGGTCGTGTACACGGTGCTGGTCTGCAGGTTCTCGTTGATCGACCGGCCGGCCTGCAGCCATGCGACCATGTTGAACGGCTTGATCGACGAGCCGACCGGGAAGCCGGCGCCGCCGCCGTCGACCTGGTCGACCATGTAGTTCATGGAGGTCTTCGTCTGGTCGTTGCTCGTGTCGCCCACGGCGTAGTACCGGTTGAGGCCGAAGCCGAGCACCTCGCCGGTGCCAGGTTTGACCGACGCCATCATGATCTCGAATCCGGTCGGGTCGGTCGGCGGGATCGTGGCGCGCGCGGTGTCCATGAGCAGCTTGTTCGCGTCCACGTCCAGCGTGGTCACGATCGACAGGCCGCCCTCCTTGAGCAGCGCCTCACGGTCGGCCTGCGTCTTGCCGAATTCCGACGAGTTGAGGATGCGGTGGGTCACGTAGTCGCAGAAGAACGCGTAGTCGCCGGCGTTCACGCAGCCGGAGGTCATCGGATGGATGCTCAGCGTGTCCGCGATCGGCGTGTTCTTCGCCGTCTCGTACTCGTTCTTGTCCTTGATGTAGCCCTGTTCCCACATCAGGTCGAGCACGATGTTGCGCTGTTTCTGCGCTTCCTTCTGGTTCTTCTCGATCGACGGGTCGTAGTTCTCCGGGTTCTTCGTGATGGCCGCGATCGTGGCCGACTGCACGAGATTCAGATCCTTCGCGGAGACGCCGAAATAGTACTGCGCGGCGGTTTCGACGCCGTAGAGCCGGTTCGCGCCGAACTGCGCGATATTGAGGTAGCCCTGCAGGATCTCGAGCTTGGAGTACTTCTTCTCCATCTGCACGGCGATGAGCATCTCGCGGATCTTGCGCGCGTACGTGTCCTCGGAGGCGTGGTACTGCGAGATCGGGTCGTTGTTGCTTTCGGCCGTGGTGATGAGCACGTTCTTGACGTACTGCTGGGTCAGGGACGAGCCTCCCTGGTTGGTGTCCTTGAGATAGTTCGTGACGAACGCGCGCAGCACGCCCTGCACGTCGACGCCGGCATGCTCGAAGAATCGACGGTCCTCACGTGCGACGACGGCCTGGCGCATGGTCAGCGAAACGTCCTTGATCGGCACGACGATGCGGTTGTCCTCGTAGAACTGGGCGATCTGCGTGGTGGCGTCCTTCGCGTACATCGTGGACTTCTGCGGCAGGCTGGTCACATCGAAATCGATGCCTTCGACCTGCAGCGAGGGCATGACGGCCTGCGCCACACGGTTGGCGGCGAACACGCCAGGGATGAGCAGCACGCTGCCGACGACGCCACCAGCAACGCACAGCGACAGGTAAGCCAGGACCAACGCAAACACACGTGATACTGTCAGAGGATTCTTCTTGGGCATGGTGCTCATTCTAAAGGTGTGGGTCTACCGGGCCTCACCCCTATCCCTCGCCCGCGAACGATCGTCACAAAACCCGCAACATCATGACAATTGCTGAATATTCGCTGGACTCGTGCTCTCGCTTTGCTTCCCCTGAAGGGGAGCTGGCAGCGAAGCGGACTGAGGGGTGGAACACTCCGGCCCATTCAACGTCCAATATGCCCCTATCTGCGCGAGCGCCGGATCAGCATGCCCGGCTGGTAGATGATCACCGACCGTCCCTTGCGGGCGATCCAGCCGCGGTTCGAGAAATCGGTGAGCGCCTTGTTCACCGTCTCGCGCGAGGAACCGACCAGTTGCGCCATCTCCTCCTGCGTCAGATCGTGCGGCACGAGCAGCCCCTCCTCGACCGGCTCTCCGAAGCGGCTGCCGAGGTTGACGAGTGTTTTGGCGAGCCGGGCGGGCACGTCCATGAACACAAGATCGCTGATGCGCTCGTTGTTGTCGCGCATGCGCCGGGCCAGCACCTGCAGCATGTCGACGGCGACGCGCGGATGCTTGTCGAGCCATGCGAACAGCGCGTCATGTTCGAGCCAGACCACGCGCGTATTGTCGGTCATCGCGATCGCGGATGCGGTGCGAGGCCCTCCGTTCGGGTCGAACACCGGGATTTCGCCAAGCACTTCGCCACGGGCGTGGATGGACAGCAGCTGCACGCGGTTGTCGGACGAGGTGCGGATCAGCTTGACCTTGCCGGATTCGAGCAGGTACATGCGATGGTCGGTGTCGCCTTCGTGGAAGATGCACTCGCCCTTGTCGTAGTGCGCCTCCATCAGGAACGGCAACAGCTCCTCGGCCTGCTCGGGCGAGACCTGCGCGAATAACGCGGTGTGCAGCAGTGTGTTGCCTTCGCCGGGTATTTCGTTGGGGCTTTTCGCGCTCATCGCACCATCCTTGCCTTGTCCGCTTTCCGCCATGTCACCGCCGTACGCGACCGCCGTCACCGATCACGGTCGACTCCGACCGGTCGCGACTGTTCATATTGTAATCGGTCGGTTCCGGTTCGTCCTGCCACGTTCACGAACGATATGTCGAACGCAGGTACGCGATCATGCGGCGGACGATCTCGTCGCGCGGCAGTCCGGTCTGCGAGCGCAGCGGGTCGACGCGTTTTCTCGCGGATTTGACGGCTTTGTCGGACAGTTTTTCCGCGGATGTGTTGAGGATGCGGCTCATGTGCCCCGCGTCGATGTCATAGGCGAGCGTGACGTGGTGCAGTACCGATCCGGGGCCGGCTGTTGCGTTGCCGTTCGCTGCCGGTTTGGCGGGGAATCTGCGTTGCGCTGCGCCGCCGATCTTGCCGGCCGGTTTGCCGGTCGCCGGGTCGGTTGCGGCGATGTCGTTGATGCCGGAGAAGGTGGCGGTGACGCCGATGGCGCGCAGCGATTCGATCAGCCAGTGATCGCACAGTCGATACGATTCCTCGATGCCGATGCCGGCGACGAACGACAATGGCGCGTACAGCGAGTAGGTGATCGTATTGCCGGGTTCGATGAACATCGCCCCGCCGCCCGTGCAACGGCGCACGACGGCGAATCCGTCGCGCGCGGCGACGTCCTCGTGCACTTCGTCCGGAATGGACTGGTAGCGGCCGACGACCACGGCCGGCGATGCCCATTCCCAGAAGCGGATGGTCGCGGGGCGTTCGCCGGATGCGACCTCGCGAGCCCACTGTTCGTCGATGATCATCTGTTCGGCCGGTTCGCGCGGTACATCATGGATTATGTCAGGCCGCAGCACCGCCCAGCGCCGCTCATGTTCTCGGCTCCCTCTGATGAGGGAGCTGTCATGCACAGCATGACTGAGGGAGAGAACACCCGACGACCTATCGGTTCGATCAACACCCGAAGCCTCTTTGCGCCCCCTGATAAGGGAAGCTGGGTTATCCGCTGATAGGTAATCAGGCTGATTTGCCTTGCGCCCCCTGACAGGGGGAGCTGTCGGACGGCGTCCGACTGAGGGGGTCAATAGGTCTGTCCCATCGTCATGCCTATCGAACGCAGCCTTTCCACCGTCATTGCGAGCGAGCATTCCCTCATTACTGTCATTTCGAGCGAGCGCCTCCCCGTTATTGTCATTTCGAGCGAGGCGCAGCCGAGTCGAGCAATCTTCCGCACCCATCGCCGCATCGCCGCCTACCGCCCGCGCATACGCCGTGTCGATCGCCGCCGCATCGGTGCCGACCAACCGCACGCCGGCTGTCCGCTCGTATCGTTCGATCACCGGCCCCGCCGACTCTCCGTCCATCAACGCACGTTCGATCGCCCCGATCAGCTTTCGCGCGGCCACGTCGTCGCCGTCGACGAAGAAGTCCCCATCCAGCCGGCATCCGGTCACCGTCCCGCCGGCAATATCCCCGCCGCCATCGACCGTCACATTGACCGCGACCAGTTTGCCGCCCGGCGTCTTGCATTCGCCCCGCAATATCCTCATGCGGCAATAATAAAGCCCCACCGTCACCGGCGGGGCTGTACGACGTGCCTCACGTTTTTTGAGCGCGTAGGGTGTGGTGGTGCCTCATCGGGAATGAGCGCGAACGGTATCGGTCCTGTTTGGCTTGTCTTATGGAAGACAGGATCAGCATGGCGACGAAGCG
>NZ_JBKEWJ010000008.1:0-115974 GCF_056357555.1 Bifidobacterium sp. LH_230 | reverse complement strand
CTTTCCAATCGCGGTTTATCTTGTTTGGCGACAGAAAATCGTACACAGGACACGGGCCATGCCTCTATCTCAAGCCCAAACCAAAGTGCGCAAGAATTCGGACGTTATCTGCATCAGACCTCGAAATGAAATCGACCGTTGCCATGACGCCGATCCCGGATAGTATGCCGGAGTCGATTCCGCCGGAAAACACTCCGGCAGCAGATAAAGATCCAGTAAAGAAGTCGCGTCCGAAGTGGCTGATCCCCAGCATTGCTACCGGTTGTGCGATCGTTCTGATCGTTGGGGGAGTGGTCGCATGGCGTTCAGTGGACGCGAAACACCAGTTGGAGGCTGCGAAAGCCACGTGTGAAACGGGATTGTCGACGGTGAATTCGGCGAAGTCTGCGTGGGAGAAGAAACTCAAGGATCAGACCGTCACCACTGCGTCAAAGATCACGAAGGACAAGGTGGCTGATGCGAAGACGATCACCGTACTCACTGATCTGACCGGAACCGAATATACGAAAGTACTTTCCTGCAATGCAGCTGATCCGGCCGGCTATGAGAAGATCATCGTAGCGAACCGGCAGCTCCAAACCAAGTACGAGGACAATGCGAGCGCTCTCGTGAAAGCCGTGAGCGCGGTGAACGATTCCGTCACGACGAAACAGCTGAATGATGCGAAGAACGGTTTGAAAAAGACTGTTGATTCGGCGAAGAAGCTTCTGGCGGATTCGAAGAACAAGGTCGCCGGCAACAAGACGCGTGACACATTGAGCAAGGCGATCGACACGGCTGTCAAGGGTGCGAACACGGTCGACGAAATCAACAAGCTGAACAAGACCCTGACCGACGCGATCAACACCGTCAACCAGAGCATCCAAAAGAAGAAGGATGAGGATGCGGCAGCCAAGTCCAAGGCCGAGCAGGAGGCACAGGCTCAGGCCGATGCGGCGGCACAGGCGCAAAGCCAGTCGCAGTCCTCCAATGGGTATTCGTCGAACCAGTCTTACGGCTACGACAATAGCTACTCGTATACGAACCAAAACAACGGCAATGCCGGTTCTCAAGGTCAAGGATCACAGAACACATACACGCCGCCCACCACGAACAACAATACGAACGGAAATAGCGGGTCGAATCAGAACTCGAATAATTCCAGCAGCGAAGACGAATGGGTCACTGCATGCGACGGGTCTTACGCTGATGGAATGTGCCCGGACTGGTACCAGTGACGAATGCGATCAAGAATGTAATGACCTCCATTATGGAGGTCATTCCTACTTTAAGAGACATCCGATGAAAGAAACGAATCATCATAATCATAAGCTCCATCCGAAGTGGCTGATCCTGTCGATCGCCGCCGGCTGCGCGATCATTCTTGTCGCCGGAGGCGCGTTCGTCTGGCACGGCATCGACTCGAAGCAGCGTCTCGAAGCCGCGCAGGCATCCTGTGAAAGCGGTTTGACGACCGTGAACGTGGCGAAGACAGCTTGGGAGAAGAAGCTGAAGGATCAGACCATCACCAGCGCATTAAAGGTGACGAAGGACGAAGTCGCGGATGCGAAGGTCCTTACCGCCCTGACCGATCTGACGAATACCGAATACGCGAAGGTGCTCTCCTGCAGTGCCGGGGATGTCAACGGCTATGAGAGAATCACGACCTCGAACCAGCAGCTTCAGTCCAAGTATGAGGACAATGCTTTGAAGCTCGTCAAGGCCGTGTCGGCGGTGAATGATTCCGTCGCATTGAAGACCCTGAATGATGCGAAGATCGCACTGAAGAAGACGATCGACACGGCGAAGAAGCTCCTCTCGGACTCCAAGGGGAAGGTTGCCGACGACAGGACTCGCGACACGTTGTCCAAGGCGATCGACGCGGCCAACAAGAGCGCGGATACGAAGGAAGCGGTCGACAAGCTCGACAAGACCCTGGCCGATGCGATCAACGCCGTCGACCAAAGCATCCAGAAGAAAAAGGATGAGGAGGCGGCCGCAAAAGCCAAGGCAGAGCAGGAAGCTCAGGCTCAGGCAGAAGCGGCGGCACAAGCGCAAGCACAGGCTCAGGCGGAAGCTCAAACCCAGTCGAACAACAGCTATGGTTATCCGAACAACAACACGACCACCACGCCAACAACACCCCAATACACCGGCGGTCAGTCGTCTTCGGGATCTATCGGCAACCAGAATAATAGCGGCTCCAACAGCAGCGGATCTTCCACATCTAATGGATGGCAGTACGATTCCGACAATGATCAATGGTCCGGCACGTTCTGCGGTGGCACGGACGGAAAGCCCTTTGAACCATGCTGATCTGATCGCCTAAAGCTGCTTGCGATTCAACCGGTTCGGCTCATATCGACCGACGTGCGCCGACCGGTATGGGTCGAACTCGTACATCAAATCCTGCCTTGATTCCTCGGACAACCGGATTGACCGTCGGATACGATCCTTGAACGACAATGAATCATCCGAATCCGGTTTTCGAGGAGGCAGAATACCCAGTCTGGTCATGGCTTCAATCATATGCGGGATTCCCCGGACGTGCGGCGTGGCATCGTCTTCCCGCAAGGCATAATGAAGGAAAAGCGGACGGGAGGAGACGTGATCATGGCAAGCGTGTTCGATGTGGCGGCGTACATTCTCAAAAAGCAGGGTACGATGACCACGATGAAACTGGAGAAGCTTTGCTATTACTCGCAGGCATGGTCCCTTGTCTGGGATGAACGTCGCCTGTTCCCGGAACGGTTCGAGGCGTGGGCGAACGGTCCCGTCTGCCCCGACCTGTATCGGCAGCATAAAGGCATGTTCCGCATTTCACCCGGTGACAATTCACGGTGACCCGAATGCTATCGACGGGAATGGCAGGAAATCGATTGATGCGGTTCTCGAATTCTACGGACCATTGGGCGCCTACCAGTTGAGCGAACTCACCCATCATGAACGCCCATGGAAGGATGCGAGGGGCGACCTGCCTCAGGGGGCGAACTGCTCCACGGAGATCACTGTCGCGGCGATGGCCGAATACTATGGGAGCTTGACCGACTGATGGGACATCGAGACAAGCGGAGGCGGCCGAAGGCTCCGATGCTCGGATCATCCCATACGAGTCCCGTCTCGGAGCGAGTGCCGGCGAAAAGCTACCACGTTCCATTGTCCGCCGGCTCTTATGAATCGGATTCGTCGAAAAGGCATATCGTATTCCGCTTCGACTGCGTGGATCTGGAGGACGACTGCCCATGGTCGCTGGCCCGGATGAGCGATGCGGAGCATCTTCTCCTGTTGTCAAAACTAAGAGAATTTGAACGTTCCACCGTCGGGGAGATCATCAGCCCCTCCTACAAGGCATTCACCTGCTACCGCGACTTCACCCAATGCCCAAACATGGAACCGCAGAATCGTCTCGCGAAATACTACGAACGACAGGGCGACGCAATCGCCCGCTTCCGACTGGGCGGCACGGAACGACTCTACGGATTCCTCGTAGGACACGAATTCCACATCATATGGTGGGACCCGAATCACGAAATCTGGCCATCGACGCTGACGAATACGTGAACACCGGATGATCGGCGTCTGATGGACGGGGATTCGTTCGACGACCCCGCCGATGCAGTGCATGACGACGGAAGAGGCGGCCCGTGTCAGCATGGAGCGGATCGTGTCCTCGTGACGCACGCCTCCGGTCTTCAATGGAGGACGATCATTCGTTCAAGGATCAGTGATAGGCATCCGATTCCATCCAAGGGTCCGTCATGCGGCTCGTATGGCGAAGGGTCGGAGGGGGCCGGTCATCCTTTGATTCGGATGGCCCGCCCCGTCCAATATGACCGTCCCGCATTTGTGAGAGGTTCGCGGTTCTGCTTGACCGGTTCCACCGAGATCAATCCAGTCGTTTTCGCGGATCGGAATGGTTTGAGAGGCAGCGGATTCCCCACAGAGTTTTTCAACCCGCTCCGGTAATCGTTTTTCCGCCGCATAGCGTGAATGATGTTCAATAAACCCATCTCACGTTAGGAGATCAGATTATGGGGAAACCTTTCAGCACAGCATCCCCGAAAAGTAAGGGGAGTGGCTGGTTGAAGAGCCTCGGCAAGCGTGCGGTCGCACTGACTGCCGCGGTCGCGACTCTGGCCTCCGGGTCCGTCGAGCGCGGCGAGTTTCGCCCGCGCGCGGGCGAGCGCTTCGGTTCTGGTGGCTACGACGGCGTCGCCCGCTGATCGGGTCGGGTTCGCCTTCCATGGTTGTATGTGTTCAATTGGGAGTTGAGGTTGTAGTCACGAATATTTTTCGGGTTTAGGCGGAAAGGCATGCCGACCGCCCGTGGGGCCTTAGCCTGATGGTGCTTCGATTCCATTCGGGAAAGGTCCGGAAAGGCAATGATCAGCATGCCCAAGATACAGTCTATCCGTTCGCGGCGCAGGAACGGGGAGTCCATAGCGTCGATAGCGCGCAACGAGCGGGTCAGCGAGCCGACCGTGACCAATAACCACACCAACCAACGGCCGGCACCCCTCACGCCAAAACCCGAAAAAAATCAGTGACGAAAACCGAAACGCCGATTTGACGAAATACACATGGTGGCGCGGTATTTTCCGTTGGGCATGACGCTGATCGCGCCGGCGCCTTTCTGCCGGCGGACGGGTTTCGTTCTGGTCACGGGTTCGGCTCCTTTTTCAGGTTCGTTTCCGTCATGCGCCCGCCTGAAGCCGTGTGACTATCGTGTGACTATTTTCGCCGCAAATGGGCGAAAATAGACGAATATCGCAACGGTTCCGACAAGCGTCGGAAGGTGCCGGAACGTTGGAAACCAACGATCCCAGTCCCACTCCCTCACATCATATATCCGATAATGCACGTTATGTCAGAAAAGATTTAGAGGACATCCCCGGAAGGGCTTGGATCCAGGTTGGAACCGTTGGAATTCCAACGATCCGGAACGCTTGCACCGGACGGCATGCTCGCGGTGAAAAACGTCTGAAAAGGCTGTGGACGGCTGACTATTGCACGCTTTTGCACGCGTTTCCTGAACGGAAGCATGCGATCCGATGACGGCGAACAACATCGGATAAAAGGGCCCATGCAATCAGCAAAAAATGTAAGGGACTGTTTCGCGCAGCATAATCTCTATGAGACACGCCGATTTTGCGAAAACCCGATCATGTAGTAGATTCTTTTTCTGTTGCTTCAAGCAACCGGACCATAGCGCAGTTTGGTAGCGCACTTGACTGGGGGTCAAGGGGTCGCGGGTTCAAATCCCGCTGGTCCGACTAGAAAGCCCGGAATTTCAACGATTCCGGGCTTTCTCAGTTCGGATAGGTACAGATTGGCATATCCGATATGGGACTCCCCCGCTGCCGAGTCTTAATTTACATAAAGAATGGTCTTCAGCCAATTCGTAAGAATCTAGCTGAAGACCATTTCAATTTACTTGCGCTTCTTTTTCTCACGGATGTTCACCGAGATCTGGATCGGCGAACCCTCGAAACCGAATTCCTCGCGCAGCGACCGTTCGATGAAACGGCGGTAGCCATGCTCAAGGAACCCGGTGGCGAAGATCACGAACCGAGGCGGGCGCGTCGACGCCTGCGTGGCGAACAGGATACGCGGCTGCTTGCCTCCACGCAACGGGTGCGGGTGCGCGGCCTGAATCTGGCCGAGGAACGCGTTGAGCTTGCCCGTAGGAATACGCTTGTCCCACGAATCGAGCGCCTCGCGCATCGCACGGGCCAGACGGTTCGTATGCCAGCCGGTCTTGGCGGACAGGTTCACGCGGGAAGCCCACGTCACGCGCTCGAACTCGGTCTTCCACAGACGTTCCATGCGCTGGCGGTCGAACTCGTCCATGAGATCCCACTTGTTGAACACGAGTACGATCGCACGGCCCGCGTCCACGGCGGAGCTCATCACCTTGAGATCCTGATCGGAAATCGGCTTGGACGCGTCGAACAGCACGAGCGCCAGTTCGGACCGTTCGATCGCGGCCTGCGTACGCAGCGACGAGTAGTACTCCGCGCCAGACAGCTTGTGCAGGCGACGCTTGATGCCGGCCGTATCGATGAACAGCCAGTCCTCGCCATCCACGCGTACGACCTCGTCGACCGGGTCGCGCGTGGTGCCGGCCAGGTCGTTGACGACCGCGCGTTCCTCGTGCGCCAACTGGTTGAGCAGCGACGACTTGCCGACATTCGGACGGCCGACAAGCGCGACGCGGCGCAAGTGTGTCGGCGTGAGGAATCCGGATGTCTTCTTGGCTTTCTCCAGCGAGTCGAGCGCGGCGTCGAGCAGGTCGCCCACTCCCCTGCCGTGCATGGCGGAGATCGCGTACGGCTCGCCGAGACCAAGCTTCCAGAATTCAGCGGCCATGTATTCGCTGGGCGCATCGTCGATCTTGTTGACGGCGAGCGTGACCGGCTTGCCGGACGCACGCAGCAGCTTGACGATGCGCTCGTCGGTGTCGGTCATGCCGACCTGGCCGTCCACAACGAACACGACCGCGTCGGACAGCTGCACTGCGACCTGCGCCTGCGATGCGATCGCCGAATCGATGCCTTCGACGTCGGCCTCCCATCCGCCGGTATCCACGAGCTTGAAGTCGGTGCCGGCCCATTCCGCGTCGTAGCTGACGCGATCGCGGGTCACGCCGGGCGTATCCTCGACCACGGCGGCACGACGGCCGAGAATACGGTTGACAAGCGTGGACTTGCCCACGTTCGGGCGTCCGATGACGGCGAGCACGCCGACCTGCTTGGGACCGGCCTCGCGTGCCGCGGCATCGGTGCCGATGCCAGCGACCAGCGCCTCGTCGGCCTCGTCGAGATCGTATCCTTCAAGGTTGGCGACGTACTGCTTGTACTCCTGTTCCTCGATGGCGGCGTCCACGAGTTCGATCAGCGCATCCAGCGTCTGCTCGAAATCCATGTCAGAATTGTCGATCGTGGTCACGCCGTCCGCCGCAGTCAGGAAGCTTGTCACCTTGGAATCGGCCTTGTCGCGCGCGGCCACATCCTCGGCGCCGACGGCAACGCCGTCGCCGTCGTGCGAAGCGGCGACGGCCTGACCGGTACGACGAGCCTGACGGACCTCTTCGCGGGCGGTGAGCAGCACGCGCACTTCGGCATCAGGCGCCACAACCGTGGTGATATCGCGGCCTTCCGCGACGATGCCACGTCCGTCGGAGAACGAGTCGGCGGCGGCTTCGCGTGCGATCGTGGCACGCTGTGCAGCGATGAGCACGTGGCGCACCGGAATCACGTTCGACACCTTCGAGACGTGCGAGGAGACTTCGGAGGAACGGATCTCCTCGCTGATGTCCTCGTCGTCGCAATACACGCGCGAGTCATCGGGATCGACGGTGATGTCGAAATGGCCTTCGGTGAAGAACTCACCGACCGTTTCGGTGATGAGCTGCTCGTCAACCGTATCGGCATCAAGATCGATGCCCTGCTTGAGGCACCACCATGCGCAGGCGCGGTACATCGCGCCCGTGTCGAGATAGGCGAAACCGTAATACTTGGCCAGCGCCTTGGACGTGGAGGATTTGCCCACGCCAGCGGGCCCGTCGATGGCTACGCGGATCACAGGCCCACCGCCTTGGACAGGGAACGGACCTCGGTCTGAGAGAGCACGCGATAGGAGCCGGGCTTGATCTCGCCGAGCTTGATCGGGCCGATCTGCGTGCGCACGAGCCGCTTGACCGGGAATCCGATCGAACCGAAGATACGGCGCACGATGCGGTTCTTGCCCGAGTGCAGCACGACCTTGACGATCGTGGTGTCGCGGTTCGAATCGACGATCGCGCACTTGTCGAGCTTGATCCAACCGTCGTCAAGCTGCACGCCGGTGGTGACCAGACGACGGCAGACAGTGCCGCTGATCTTGCCCTCGATCGTGGCGATATAGGTCTTCTCGACCTCGTACTTGGGGTGCATGACGTGCTGGCTCAGCTCGCCGTCGTTCGTCATGAGGATGAGGCCTTCCGAATCGTAGTCCAGACGGCCCATGTGGAAGATGCGCTCGTATTTGTCGCCGACGATGTCGCGCAGCGTGTAGCGACCCTTCGGGTCCTCCATCGCGCTCAGGACGCGCTTGGGCTTGTTGAGCGCCAGCGTGACGTGGTTCGGGTTGATGCGAACGCGCGAGCCGTCGACGCGCACCTGCTGGTGTTCGAGATCGACGCGGGTGCCGAGTTCGGTGACCAGTTCGCCATCGACTTCGACACGGCCGTCGGTGATCATCTCCTCACACTTGCGGCGGGAGCCGAATCCGGCCTGAGCGAGAATCTTCTGCAGACGGACGGCGTTGCGATCATCATGGAAATGCGCCTTTTCGGCGCGGGAATATGCGTTTGGCATCGTTCTCCCAACGTGGCCTTGCGTACTTGCCGTACGCGTATCGTGCAATGTATTCGAATGCGGCACCGACAGTGATGCGCCGGAGTCCCGCAGCCGGAATCATTATACTGGTACCCCATGTCTGCTGGTACTATGGCAGACGTTCGGCGGGTTCGGCCCGCGACACATCATACAGAGGATTGAAATATGACTGCTTTCGAGTCACCAGACATGCAGGAAGTCGACAGCGCCGCCGTCGCGGCTTCCTCCCACGCCAATCATGCGCATCACGAACATTCCGGCCACGTGCTTGTCGCGCGGGTGCTTGCGGAGCTGGCCGGCAGCTTCTTCATCTGCCTTGCGATCTATCTGATCTGCTCGTTCGGCACGGCGATCTATCAGGTGAACATGGCGTTCATCGCGCTGGGCATCGGCGTGACGTATGCCGCGGTGACGACGATGCTGGGAGGCATCTCCGGAGGCCAGTTCAACCCGGCCGTCACCGTCGCGGCGATGCTGTCGTCCAAAACCCGTCCGGTGGACGGTGTGCTGTACATCGTCGCCCAGGTGATCGGCGCGATCGGTGCCGGCGCGGTGCTGCGGTTCCTGTTGCCGACGTCCGAGCAGATCACGACGAAGATCTGGCTGATGCCGGCCGTGAACGGTTTCGAGAACGGTTCGGTCGCGTATTCGACCGTCAATCAGGTCGGCTTGAGCTTCGGTATCGTTTTGGCGATCGTCGTTGAAGTCGTTGCGTCCCTGCTGATTGCAGGTACCGCCATGCGTTCGATGGATGAGGACGGCCGTCCGAGCAAGGATCACGCTTCGGCCATGGGACTGGCGTATGGTCTGGGCGCGGCGATCACCTATCCTGTGACCGGTGCCGCGTTGAATCCCGCTCGTGCGACCGGTATCGCCGTGTTCGCTCAGGGTCAGGGACTGAACACCGAGCCGCTCGGCCAGCTGTGGGTGTTCTGGGTGTGCCCGATTCTGGCCGCCGCCGTGGTGGCTTTGGTGATGATCGTCTCGCAGATGGCAGTCGAAGCTTCCCATAAAACGAAATCGTCCCCGTCTTCTTCCGCAGAAGAGTCCGAGGACGATATGAATGCGACTTCCGTCATGCCGTTCGCGAACGATAGCGAATCAGTGCAGACCGGAGAAGCTGAAGTACGTGATGAGCAGACCGGCACCCAAGGCGATGCCGATGAAGGCGTCGAACGCTACTGAGCGCACTTTCCACGGGCTGCGTTCACGAAGTACGAAACGCAGCACGCCGGTGACGATGGCCGCAACCGAAATGATCACGGTTGCGGCCATCGTGTATCCAAGGGCCGCAACGATCACCGCGATGGCCACAATGACGGCGATCAGCCACTCAAACCAGGGTTTGCCTTCGTGAGCTTCCGAGACAAAGGGATGATCATGCATGGCGGTCCTTTTCGTGAATCATACGACTGCTATAGGTGTGGGGCTGTCTCAATCATAGGTGAGACAGCCCCACACCTTTTCCGATCAGTGGAAGAAGTGGCGGGTTCCGGTCAGGTACATGGTCACGCCGGCCTTCTTCGCCGCCTCGATGACCTCTTCGTCGCGGATGGAGCCGCCGGGCTGCACGATGGCCTTGACGCCCGCGTTGATGAGGATCTCCGCACCGTCGGCGAACGGGAAGAACGCGTCGGATGCGGCCACGGAACCGGTGGCGCGGTCGGCGCCGTCGGCCAAGGTGTTCGCGCGTTCGACCGCCAGATGGCAGGAGTCGACACGGTTGACCTGGCCCATGCCGATGCCGACGGTGGCCTCGTCGTGCGCAAGCAGGATCGCGTTCGACTTGACGCAGCGGATCGCGCGCCATGCGAACAGCAGGTCGTTGAGGGTCGCGGCATCGGCCGGCTCTCCGGCGACGAGCTTCCACGCGTTCGGATCATCGCCGGTCGCGTCGATCAGGTCGGTGTCCTGCACCAGCAGACCGCCGTCGATCTGACGGAACTGCGTGTGGCTCTTCGGCGGCTCGGCCACCTTGAGGATGCGCAGGTTCTTCTTCTTGGTCTGCAACAGCTCGAGAGCCTCCGGCTCATAGGCCGGGGCGACGATGACCTCGGTGAAGATCGGGCGCACGCTTTCCGCCATCTCGAGGGTGACGGTGCTGTTGCATGCGATCACGCCGCCGTAGGCGCTCATCGGATCGCAGGCATGGGCCTTCTTGTGGGCTTCCGCAGCGGTTTCGCCGATGGCGAGACCGCACGGGTTGTTGTGCTTGACGACGGCGACGGCGATGCGCGGGGCGAAATCCCACACGGCACGCCATGCGGCGTCGGCGTCCACGTAGTTGTTGTAGCTCATCGGCTTGCCGCCGAGCTGTTCGGCGTGGGCGAAGCCGTCACGGTGCAGCGGATCGATGTACAGCGCGGCCTGCTGGTGCGGGTTTTCGCCGTAACGCAGCACGTGCGCGCGATCCCAGGTGCGGGTGAAGGCCGTCGGGAACTTCGCGTCGTTGACGATGTTGCCGTTCTCGTCGGTGTCGGGGGTTTCGACGGTCTCCGGCTTCGGCCAGTGCTTGGCGGTCCACTCGTTGATCGTCGCGTCGTAGGCGGCGGTGTGGGCGAACGCCTTGGCCGCCAGCCAGCGACGCTCCGCAAGATCGAATCCGCGGCCGTCCGCAACGCGGTCGGCGACCAGCTTGTAGTCCGCCGGATCGGTGACGATCGCTACGGTCGCGCTGTTCTTCGCGGCACCACGCACCATCGAGGGACCGCCGATGTCGATCTTTTCGATCGTGGCCGCCTCGTCCGCGCCGGAGCGCACGGTGTCGGCGAACGGGTAGAGATTGACGACGACGAGGTCGAACGGCTTGATGCCGAGCTGTTCGAGCTGGGCGACATGATCTGGATTGGTCATGTCGGCAAGGATACCTGCGTGGATGTGCGGATCAAGCGTCTTGACTCGGCCGTCCAGGCTTTCGGGGAAGCCGGTGACCTGCGACACCTCGGTCACATTCACGCCCAGTTCCGCAAGCTTCTTGGCGGTCGAACCGGTGGACACCACTTCGACGCCGGCCTTGATGAACGCTTGGGCGAGCACCTCGATGCCTTCCTTGTGGAAGACCGAGACCAGGGCCCGTCGTATCGGCCGATACGTGTTTGTCATCCTTGTTCCTCCTTGGTGGTTGCTGATACATGATCCTGCCCGCTTCCGGGCACGTTCGCAATGACACTGACCATTCGCGGAGCACGTGTCCCGGTGGACTTGTCCGCTTCTGCCGGTGCAGACTGGTCCACGCCGACTCCGTCAGCGGTACTGTGTTGTTGTCGAATGTGTTGTGCTGCCCAGCGTATCCCGAAAACCGCCGCCACGCCAACCAGCGTCAGCAGCCATGCCGCGAGCAGGCCGACTGCGGTGGGACGGGATACGGCTTGGGTGGACTGCATGACGTCGACGCCGAGATGAGCCAGATGATTCTTGCCCAACCCTCCGTTTGACAGCAGGAATACCAATGAACTGACCACGGACATCGTCGCGCACGAGATGCAGAAGGCTCCGGCCGGGTATGCCAAGCTGAATACCAACGTACGGGAATCGTTCGCATCGAAGGACCGTTTGACGCGAACGGCGAATCCGCGACGTGCCAGCAACGCGATCAGTCCGGCTACCAGTCCGCAGGCGAGCGGGATCGAAACGAGAGCCATGCGCAGACGATCATCGTTCACCGGTTCCGGCAGCACGCCGAACACCGGTATTGACGGCAATGACGTGGACTGGCCTGTCCACAGGCTGAACGTCGCCACATCACCGATGCCGAATCCCGCTCCGAACGTCCATGACACGGCCCATACGCACAGGTTGGGCAACCATGCCAGACACGCGATCGTGGTAAGGATTCGCGATCCGGTACCCATATTGAGCAATTCATACAGATGTACGACGGCCTGATGGTTGCGGGCGATCCACACGCAGACGGAGATTACGCCGACCAGCAGATAGCAGATCAACAGTGCAGCGCTGATCGTCAGACCGATGCGTACCGTGCGGCGAATCGGTTCGCTCACGGATTGATGTATGCGATCGCTGACGGCTGCCGTGACCGCCGATACCGGTACGGCCGCAAGCAAGTAGCCGACGGTGAATACGGCAGCGCCTTTGACCAGAATCATCCATAACGCGTCGTCGAGCACCGCATTGGTGCCTTTGCTGAAGAGCGCGTCGACGGCAAGCCAAACGGCCAGTCCCGAGATATAGCCCTGCACACTGCATGTCATCCGCTGCGCGAACGCCCGGACCAATGCGATCAGCAACACGGTCAGCAACAACGGGATCAAGGTGAGGTTTACCACAGACGCGGTGAATCCCACCCCCTGAGTGAGCAGGACCATCGCCGCCGTCAACGACATCGAATAGGCGGAGAGATTGTCTCCGCCTTCCTCCATGGAAATGACCAATAGCATAAGCGCGATGAAGCACCCAAGCGCTATTGCGAACACCGCCATTGATGCCGCCGCGACGGCGATGCCTTTGAGCCAGGGCTTGATCCGATCGATCATGAAATCGAGTGCTCGGACAGTACGGTGCGCATGATGTCCGCGGCCTGTCCCGGGGTCTTTCCGACGCGGATACCGACCGACTCCAACGCTTCCTTCTTATCCTGCGCGGTGCCCTTGCCGCCCGAGACGATGGCGCCGGCGTGACCCATTTGCTTGCCTTCCGGAGCGGTGAAGCCCGCGATGTAGGCGACGACGGGCTTGGTCATGTGTTCGGCCGCCCATCGTGCGGCATCCTGTTCGGCCGTGCCACCGATCTCGCCGATCATCATCACGGCCTTGGTGTTGTCATCCGCCTCAAACGCTTCGAGCGCCTCCTGGAGCGTGGTTCCGACGATCGGGTCGCCGCCCGCGCCCAGGCACGCGGTGAAGCCGATATCGCTCAGCTCGCCCATCAGCTGATAGGTGAGCGTTCCCGACTTGGACACCAGTCCGAGGGGGCCGCGGCCGACGATGCCGTCCGGAATGATGCCGAGATTCACGCCGTGCGATTGCGGCGTCGACGGCAACGTCATCAGGCCCGGGCAGTTCGGGCCGACGATGCGCACGCCCTTGCGCAAAGCAAGTTCGACGAAGTACGCGCTGTCGGCGACCGGGATTCCCTCGGTGATGACGACAATAAGCTCGATGCCCGCCTCGACGGCTTCGACCACCGCGCCCTTGGCGAATTTCGGCGGGACGAACACGACGCTTGCCTTGGCGCCGGTCCGCTCACGGGCCTCGGCGCAGGTGGCGAACACGGGGACGTGCGCATCCGTGCCGTCGACGTTGGCGCCGGGGAAGTCGATCACCGTGCCGGCCTTGCGCGGGTTGGTGCCGCCGACGATGTTGGTTCCGGCCTTGAGCATACGGGCGGTATGGGTCATGCCCTGATGGCCGGTCATGCCTTGGACGATAACCGGCGCGTCGTCTTCGATGAACAGTGCCATCAGTGCTTCTCCTTTGCGTCAGCGGCAAGGCGGGCGGCCTGCTGCGCGGCTTCTTCCATGGTCTTGGCGACATGCAGGTTCGGGTTCTCCGCCTGGGCGAGAATGCTCAGGCCCTCGGCCGCGGCATTGCCGTCGAATCGCACGACAATGGGCTTGGCTGCGTTGAGCTTGGCCAATGCCTCAAGGATGCCCTTGGCGACCTGTTCGCATGAAGTGATACCGCCGTAGACGTTCACGAACACGGATTCGACCTGCGGATCGGACAACACGATCTCGAGGCTGTCCGACATGACCTCGGCCGACGCGCCACCGCCGATGTCGAGGAAGTTGGCCGGCTTGATGCCGGTCCCCTGTTCCTCCCCGGCCCCGGAAACGGCATCAAGCGAGCTCATGACCAGTCCTGCGCCGTTGCCGATCACGCCGACCTCGCCGTGCAGGTGCACGTAATGCAGACCGTGCTCGGCGGCACGCGTCTCATAGGGATCGGCTTCGATGCTGTCCTCGAACCGTTTCCATCCGTCGTGACGGAATGCGGCGTTGCCGTCGAGCGAGATCTTCGCGTCAAGGGCGCACAGGGACTTGGACGCCTCGTCGTCCGGGTCGCCGATCTTGGCAAGCGGGTTGATCTCCACGAGCGTGGCGTCATTGTCCTTGAAGCACTGCCACATCTTGAGCAGGATATCGGCGGCCTGATTGACGTCGGCATGGTAGAAGCCGATGCTGTTGGCCATTTCGACGGCTGCGTCATGATCGAAATCGTCAAGTGCGTCGATGTGAAGACGCTTGACCGATTCCGGATGCTCCTTGGCGATCTCCTCGACCTCGGTGCCGCCGTTGGCCGTCGCGAGCACATCGAAATCACGCGAGGAACGGTCCACGGAAATGGAGACGTAGTACTCGTGCAGGATGTTCTTGGCTTCGGCGACCAACACGCCATTGACCTTATGTCCGTGGATGGTCATCGGCAGGATGCTTTCAGCGAGCAGGATGGCCTCGTCACGGTTGTGCGCGAGCTTGACGCCGCCCGCCTGGCCTCGATGGCCGATCTTGACCTGCGCCTTGATGACGCACGGGTATCCGAGCTGGTCGGCGGCTTGCGCCACTTCGTGGGAATTCTGGGCGTAGATCGCCTTCGGCTCAGGGATGGACTGTTCCGCGAGCAGTTCCCTGGCCTGATATTCGTAAAGATCCATGAATGTTCCTGACTATGACCTTATACCGGTATGGGACCGCATCGCTGACGTGATCCCGTTGGCGTTGGTACGAATGATAGACAACGAGGCGGTGAATGTGAAACCGCGTCTCAGGTCTCAGGCCGGCATGGTCACCAGCACGCTGCTGGGAACATCGCCGAGCTTGTCCAATCCGTCCAGGCCGTCGAGCTTCATGACGAAGCTGAATCCGGCGACCTCTCCGCCCGCCTGACGGATCAGATCGGCAGCCGCCTTGGCCGTTCCTCCGGTCGCGATGAGATCGTCGACAATCAGTACACGGGTGCCGGGGTGCACCAGTTCCGTTTCGATTTCGACCGCTGCGGTGCCGTATTCGAGATCGTACGATTCGCTGATCGTTTCGGGAGGAAGCTTGCCCGCCTTGCGGATGGCCAGGAAACCTTTGCCGAGATGTGCGGCCAATGCCGGACCGAACAGGAAGCCGCGCGCCTCCAGACCGGCGATGATGTCAAAGGAATCCGCCGGCACGGGCAACGAGCGCTCCAATCCTTCGAGCATCAGCTTCAGCGCCTTGGCATCGGCAAGAACGGGCATGAAATCACGGAAGATGATGCCGTCCTTCGGGAACCCCGGGATGGAACGGATATGGGACACCACATATCGGGCGTTGTCTTCGCCGATGGCTGCCAGTTGGGCGATGGAGATATCGGATTGCGCCATGATCTGCACCTTTCCTGCTGAGAACGTAATCTGGTCTGGTATAAGAAAATGCCGATGGTCATCGGCATTTTCCTTGGTTTACTTGGCCGACGTTTCCTTGTCGTCGGACACGACGGATTCAGCGGTCTCCTGCGATTCGTCGACGGACTGCTCCACGGGAACCTGAGCTTCGTCGGACTGATCGGCGTCGTCGTTCTGCGGCAACGGATTGCCGTTCTCGTCGACCTCGTCGTCGCTCACGTACGCAGGACGAACATATTCACGGCTGATGGCATTGAATCCGAACCGCAGCTTCGATCCCTCGGAGTCGATGACGATCTCCTCATACTGGGTGTCGACGGAAACGACCTTGCCGATCACGCCGCCGATGGTGATGACCTCGGTGCCGGGCTGCAGGTTGGCACGGAAATCCTGCTTTTCCTGCTGCTGCTTCTTGGCTTTCTTGGACTGCCACCACATGAAGGCGATCATGAAGACAAGGAAGACGATCATCATGAGATTCATGGAATCTGCTGGCAAGGCGATACTCCTAACGGGTCGGTGAATGGCATTGCGTTCGCGTATATGGCTTTGCCATATATAACGCCCAAAGTCGAAAGTTTAGAATAGCTTGCTGACATCATCCTTGGGGACCAGCCCAAGATGACTCCATGCCTTCTCGGTGGCGACACGTCCCTTGGGGGTACGGATCAGGAACCCTTCGCGAACCAGATACGGCTCGCATACGGTCTCCACCGTCTCCGATTCCTCGCCCACCATCGCGGACAGGGTGTTCAGACCGACCGGGCCGCCGTTGAACTGCCGGACCACGGCGTTGAGCACCGCGATGTCGAGTCGGTCCAGTCCCTCGGCGTCGATCTGGTACAGCGCCAACGCCTCCTTGACGTCATCGGGCTTGACCACGTCCAGGTCATGAACGATGGCCCAATCGCGGACACGACGCAGCAGACGGTTCGCGATACGCGGCGTGCCCCGAGAACGCACCGCCATCTCATGCGCGGATTGGTCTTCGAGCCTCACCCCAAGTACGTTCGACGACCGTTCGATGAGCTTTTCCAATTCCTCATGCGGATAGAAATCCAAGTGAGCGGTGAATCCGAATCGCGCGCGCAATGGCGACGGCAGCATGCCCTCGCGCGTGGTCGCGCCGATCACGGTGAACCGTGGCAGTGTCAGCGGAATGGATGTAGCGCCCGGCCCCTTGCCGACCATCACGTCGACGCGGAAGTCCTCCATCGCGATATACAGCAGTTCCTCCGCCGCTCGGGGAAGGCGATGGATCTCGTCGATGAACAGCACCTCGCCCGAGTCCAGCGAGCTCAGGATCGACGCAAGATCGCCGGCGTGCTGGATGGCGGGGCCGGAAGTGACGCGGATCGGCACCCCGAGTTCGTTGGCCACGATCATCGCCAGCGTCGTCTTGCCGAGTCCCGGAGGGCCGGCTAACAGGATGTGGTCGGGCGGAACGTCACGTTTGCGGGCGGCGTCAAGGAACAGCTGGAGCTGGGCTTTGAGCAGCGGCTGCCCGATGAATCCCTCAAGGGCATGGGGACGCAGTTCCTCATCACTGACCGGTTCGTTGCCGATCGGCGCGGCGGACACCATCCGCAGCGACTCCTCGTTCGCGCCGGTATTGGTCTGGGCATCATATTCCATAACTGGGATCACCGTCCTCGGTCAAGGGATGTCAGGGCGAGCTTGAGCACGCGTGGCACGTCGGTGCTGCTGATCGGAGTCGCGATATCGTTGTCCCGACAGGCAGCCTCGACGGCACTTTGCGCATCCTGCTGTCTCCAGCCGAGCGACATCAGTCCTTCCACGACCTGCACGAGGTTCTGGTCCTCCGACCGTTGACGCGAGGCCGGCTGAGTCCCGGCTTCTATGGCGTCGAGATCAATCGACCCCTTCAATTCGAGGATGATCTTCTGCGCGCCCTTTTTTCCAAGTCCCGGGGCCTTTGCCAGGGCCGTCGCATCGCCGTCCGCCACGGCCTGGGCGAGACGGTCCACCGGCAATGTGGACAACAGCGATAGCGCCACCTTGGGGCCGATACCGCTGACTTTCTGCAATTGCAGGAACATCCGTTTGGCTGACGGCGACATGAAGCCGAACAGGGTGATCGCATCTTGGGACACGTTCATCGACGTATATATACGCACTTCTTTGCCGATATGCAACGCCGACAGATCAGCGGCCGGCATGCGAGTCTCATAGCCGACTCCCCCGACCTCAATTAATGCGTAGTCGACCCCCACCTCGGCCACGCGTCCGTTGAGCATTCCTATCATGGCAAACCTCTCAGCGCTTCCTGTAATCGAACATCTGTTCTATGAACTGTATGCGATGCGCTCGACCGCCCAACGTATATCGGAGAAAAATGAATCTTCAGATACGCGCGATAGCCGGCAACACGCCGTACCGAGCAATGGCCGCGTTCACATGCCGCGGTCGGCGCCACGTCTGCGCTTGGAACGCTGCGCAGCCAGCGCCCATTGCCGTTGGGCCGCAGTCAGATGCTGTTCGCGCTCCCCTCCTTGCAACGCTCCGGCGGGACGCAGGGCATGGCAGATTGCAATGGCCAGCGCATCGGCGGCGTCGGCGGGGGTCGGCGGCTCGTTCAGCCCGAGGATACGGGCGACCATACGTTCCATCTGCGGTTTTTCGGCCTTGCCGTTGCCGGTGATGGCAAGCTTCGATTCGGTCGGCGTATGCAACGCCACCGGAATGCCGCGCTGCGCGGCGGCGAGCATGGCCATGCCGGCCGCCTGGGCGGTGCCGAGCACGGTGTTGCGATTCTCCTGTGCGAACACGCGTTCGATGGACACCGTATCGGGTGCGAATCGTTCGATCTTGTCGACCAACCCGTTGTAGATGGCCAGCAGACGCAGATCCTGCGATGTGTCGGGGGACGAACGCACGACGTCGACGTGAATAAACGAAAGCCGGCGGTGTGCGCCGGCTTCGATCACGCCGACCCCGCAGCGCGTAAGCCCGGGGTCAACGCCAAGAATGATCACGAAGGATTACTCCTCGTCGAGCTGAGCCATGACCTCGTCGGAGGCGGTCCAGTTGGAGTAGATGTTCTGCACATCGTCCAGGTCATCGAGGTTGTCGATGAGCTTGGAGACCTTGCGGGCGTCCTCGAGGGTCAGCTCGACCTCGTTCTTCGGACGCATCACCATATCGGCGGAATCGTAGTCGAAACCGGCGTCCTGCAGACTCTTGCGCACGGTGTGCAGGTCGGACGGATCGGTGATCACGGTGAACACGTCGCCGTCATCGATCACGTCTTCGGCGCCCGCGTCGCCGGCCTTCTCGAACAGGTCGTCGAAGTCCACGCCCTCGGACGGCACTTCGATCTGACCCTTGCGCTCGAAGTTGAAGGACACGGAACCGGAGGTGGCCAGCGAGCCGTTGCCCTTGGTCAGGGTGGAACGCACTTCGGCGGCCGCGCGGTTGCGGTTGTCGGTCAGGCACTCGATAATGAGGCCGACGCCGGCGGGAGCATAGCCCTCGTAGACGATGTCCTCGTAGTTGGCGCCACCGGCCTCCTCACCGGAGCCACGCTTGACGGCGCGCTTGATGTTATCAGCCGGCATGGAGGCCTTCTTGGCCTTGTAGATGGCATCGTACAGAGACGGGTTGCCGTCCGGGTCGCCGCCGCCCATACGGGCCGCGATCTCGATGTTCTTGATGAGCTTGGCGAACAGCTTGCCGCGCTTGGCGTCGATGGCGGCCTTCTTGTGCTTGGTGGTCGCCCACTTGGAATGACCTGACATAATGCTCCTAGCAGATCTACGGATAAAACTGGCAAACGGGATAAGTTTAGAGCGCTTTGCAGACAACTGCCAGCGGCATCATCGCAAAGCACCGGACATGGGTGTCCCGTGGGACGGACACATGCACGTCCCACGGGACACCCATCGGCGACGGACCGGTATCAGTCCTCGGCCGGAGCCGCCACGGCGGCCTTGAAGTCGTCCACGGAGTTGACCTGGACGCGCTTCTTGATCACATCGAGGATCTGCTCGCGGGCCTGATCGACCGGCACGCCGTTGAGCTGGCTGCCATCGCGGAAGCGGAAGCTGACCGCGTTGTTCTTTGCGTCCTCCTCGCCGACGATGAGGATGAACGGCGTCTTGGACTTGGACGCGTTGCGGATCTTCTTGCCGAAGCGATCGTCGGAGTAGTCGATCTCGCAACGGACCATCTCGTCCTCGAGGGACTTGACGAAGCCGGCGAGGTGCGGCGCGAACTCGTCGGCGACCGGGATGCCGAGCACCTGCACCGGGGCGAGCCACACCGGGAACGCACCCGCGTAGTGTTCGAGCAGCACGGCGAAGAAGCGCTCGATGGAGCCGAACAGCGCACGGTGGATCATGACCGGACGCTGGTGCGTGCCGTCGGCCGCGATGTACTCGAGCTGGAAACGCTCGGGCAGGTTGAAGTCGAGCTGGATGGTCGACACCTGCCAGGTGCGGCCGATCGCGTCACGGGCCTGCACGGAGATCTTCGGGCCGTAGAACGCGGCGCCGCCCGGATCGGCGACGAGGTTGAGGCCGGAGTCCTTGGCGACCTCGGCGAGCGTGTTGGTCGCCTCCTCCCAGATCTCGTCGCTTCCGACGTACTTGTGCTCGTCCTTGGTGGACAGCTCGAGGTAGAAGTCGTCCAGACCGAAGTCGCGCAGCACCTTGAGCACGAAGGTGAGCAGGTTGGTCAGCTCGCCCTTCATCTGCTCGCGCGTGCAGTAGATGTGGGAATCGTCCTGAGTCAAGCCGCGCACGCGGGTCAGGCCGTGGACCTCACCGGACTTCTCGTAACGGTACACGGTGCCGAACTCGAACAGGCGCAGCGGCAGCTCCTTGTAGGAGCGCTGGCGGGACTTGAAGATGAGGTTGTGCATCGGGCAGTTCATCGGCTTGAGGTAGTAGTCGAAGCCCTGCTTGGTGATGTTGCCGTCCGCGTCGCGCTCCTCGTCCAGACGCATGGCCGGGTACATGGAGTCCTTGTACCAGTGCAGGTGGCCGGAGGTCTCGTACAGGCCGCCCTTGGTGATGTGCGGGGTCTGCACGAAGCTGTAGTGGTACTTGCGGTGCATTTCGCGCGAGTAGTCCTCCATCGCGTTGATGACCGCGGCGCCCTTCGGATGGAACACGGCAAGGCCCGGTCCGATCTCCTCCGGGAAGGAGAATAGATCCATTTCGGCGCCGAGTTTGCGGTGATCGCGCTTGGCGGCCTCCTCAAGACGGGTCTGGTAGGCTTTGAGATCCTCCTTGGTGGCCCATGCGGTGCCGTAGATGCGCTGCATGGTCGGGTTCTTCTCGTTGCCGCGCCAGTAGGCGGCGGCGGAACGTTCGATCTTGAACGCCTTGATGAAGTGCGTGTTCGGCAGGTGCGGCCCGCGGCACAGATCCTTCCACACGACGTTGCCGTCACGGTCGACGTTGTCGTAGAAGCTCAGCTCCTTGCCGGAGATCTCGGTGGCGGTGGACGGGTCGAGATGCGCTTCCTTGTCTTCGATCAGTTCGATCTTGAACGGCTGGTCGGCTTCCTCCTTGAGCGCCTCCTCCTCGGTGACGACGCGGCGGCGGAAGGACTGGGCGGACTTGATGATCCGCTGCATGTGCTTTTCGATATTCTTGAGATCGTCCGGCGTGAACGGCTGGTCGACCTGGAAGTCATAGTAGAAGCCGTCCTTGATGATCGGGCCGACGCCGAGCTTGGCGTTCGGGAACAGTTCCTGCACGGCCTGCGCCATGACGTGGGTGGCGGAGTGACGCATGATGCCGAGGCCGTCCTCGCTGTCGAGCGCGACGGATTCGACCGTGTCGCCGTCGGCAAGCGGCGTGTACAGGTCGCGCAGTTCGCCGTTGAGGCGCACGGCGATGATGTTCTTGTCGTCCGCGAACAGTTCGGTGCCGGTGGTGGTAGCTTCCACCTCCTTCGCTTCGCCGTTGACCGTAATGGAGATGGAGCTTTGCGCCATGATGTGTCCTTTGCTATCGGGGCCCGCGTTACCAATGGGCAGGCCTGGACCGGTAATCAACATGGGACACGATAGGATCGAGTGCCGACATTGGCTGTGAACGTTCTCAGGACATGGATGTGGACGGCGTAAAACAGAAAAGCTCCCGAAAGGGAGCTTGTGAAACCGGAGCGGACAACGGGACTCGAACCCGCGGTCTCAACCTTGGCAAGGTTGCGCTTTACCAACTAAGCTATGTCCGCAGAGGATTCCGCCGTGAGAAGCGGATTCCAGTGGAGCTAAGGGGATTCGAACCCCTGACCCTCTCCATGCCATGGAGATGCGCTACCAGCTGCGCCATAGCCCCGAAACGTGTTGCCACGCTCGTGGGTGATGTAGGAATCGAACCTACGACCCCTTCCGTGTGAAGGAAGTGCGCTAGCCGCTGCGCCAATCACCCATATCCAATTATGAATGCCGAACCGTCGCCGACGTTCGTGGGCGATACAAGATTCGAACTTGTGACCCCTTCCGTGTCAGGGAAGTGCGCTACCTCTGCGCCAACCGCCCGGGCCTGCATGTCATCAGCCGAATCGCTTCGGCCGATCGAGAGGTGGGTACGAGAGTCGAACTCGTCTATACGGCTTTGCAGGCCGCTGCCTAACCGCTTGGCTAACCCACCGTAAAGGTCGTCAACTCATCGGACCTTAGAGCGGACAACGGGACTCGGACCCGCGGTCTCAACCTTGGCAAGGTTGCGCTTTACCAACTAAGCTATGTCCGCGATGCTTGACAACTTGTCGCTGCCTGAGCACGAGTGATTACTATACTGACACTCGTGTGGTTTGCCAAATCCGGCGTGTCGCACCGTCGCCCAAGATGCCGAAAACCCTTGCGGTACGCCGCTGGCATAAGGATTCCCAAGGCTTTCGGGCAGAGGTTACATTAGGAAGCATGAAGAGACAAGCGATGGGAAACGGATCGGTGATGATCAGCGCATTCGAGGGCTGGAACGATGCCTGCCAGGCGTCCACCGACGCGGTGCGCTATCTGGTCAACCGGTACGACGGCCGCGAGATCCGCCATATTCGATGCGACGGATATTACGACTACCAGTCCACCCGTCCCATCGTCTGCCACGCGACCGGCAGACGACGCATCATCTGGCCGCAGACCACGTTCTATGACATTGCGCTCTCCCCCGGTCATCATGTGTTCGCGCAGATCGCGCCCGAACCCAATTATCGTTGGCAGGAATACTGTCAGGAAACGCTGCGCATCGCCGACGAACTGGACGTCACGCATGTGGTGACGCTCGGCTCGATGTTCGCGGATTGCCCCCATACCCGCAAGCTGCCGCTGGACATCGAACACGGAGACCAAGCGATATCGGACCCGGGGCAACGCTACAGCGGTCCCGTGGGCATTCCCACGATCCTCGACGACATGGCCGGCTCGCAAGGTTTCGACACGACGTCCATGTGGGTGTCGATCCCCCAGTACCTCGGCAGCGACGGATGCGCCCAGGCGACGCTGCAACTGCTGCAGCAGCTTGCGCAAATGATGGACATGCCGATCGACATGGGCGATCTGCCGGCCAAGGCCGCCGAGTGGAAGGACCAGGCGACGGCACTGGTCGAACGCAACGATGATCTGGCGGACTATGTCCAGCGTCTCGAATGCCAGTACGACAGGGACGAAAAAGCCCGCCAAGAGGCGTCTCTCGGCGGGCCGGCATGCGAACGGCTTATTCGTGAGGCCGAGGCGTTCCTGAAAGACCTCGACTGAAGAACCGTCGTCGCAAAGTTGCGCTCACTACGCGGCGGCGGAGATGGCCTCCAGCGGCACCAGCGCACCGGTGAGCAGCAGGATCGCCACGACGACGGCGAGGATGATGCGGTAGATCGCGAACGCCTTGTACGAGAAGGTCGACACGAACTTCAGGAAGCCGATGATCACGATGTAGCCGACGAAGAAGCTGATGATCGTCGCGACGATCGTCGGCCCCCAGCCCGGGAACATGGCGTCGGTCTTATAGTCCTTGACGGCCTTGACGGCTTCCAGCAGACCGGAGCCGACCACGGCCGGGATCGCCATGAGGAAGCTCAGCCGGACCGCGGCTTCACGGGTGTAGCCGAGCGCACGGCCCACGGTGATGGTGCCGCCGGAGCGGGACACGCCCGGGATGAGGGCCATCGACTGGCCGAGACCGAACAGGAAGGCGTCGCGGTTGGTCATGTCGTCCATCGTCTTGACCTGACGTGCCCTGGCGTCGACGACCCACAGCAGCACGCCGAAGACGAACAGCACGGTCACGGTGATCCACAGGTTGCGCAGCGTCGTCTCGATGACGTTCTGCAGCGTGAAGCCGAGGATCACGATCGGAATGGAGCCGACGATGACGTTCCAGCCGAGCGTGGCCCACTTGTCGCCGCGGCCCATGCGCGACTTCCAGTCCTTGCCGTTCTTGCCAAACAGGCAGGCGAACCAGTGCGACAGGATGTTGATGATGTCGCGACGGAAGTACAGGATGACCGCCAGTTCGGTGCCGATCTGGATGATGGCGGTGAATGCGGCGCCCGGGTCCGCGCCGAGCATCAGATCGCCGATGATGCGGATATGCGCGCTCGACGAGACCGGCAGGTATTCGGTCAGCGCCTGCACCAATCCCAGGATGATTGCCTGAAAGAAATTCATGATCCCTCTTAGTTCATGTCTTTGGTTTCATTTGCCTCGCCCTAGGTTACTCACAGCCCCCTAAGAATGCGCCAAGGCCGGCATTGTCTCGCCAAATACCCACAATCGTTGGTGAACAGCAAGGCCGATGGGAGGATGCAATGGGCAAGTATCGCAAATCGCGCATGTGGGCGCCGGAGGGGTTCTTCGAGTGCGAGGGACGCGGCCTGCAATGGCTCGGCGAGGCGCACGCGGCGGGTGGCCCCCGCGTGGTGGACGTGTACGACTGGGGCAAGGACTATCTCGACATCGAGCGCGTGAACGCCTGTTCCCCCACCGCGAAGGCCGCCTATGATTTCGGCGCGACGTTGGCGCGCATGCACGATTTCGGAGCCGACCATTTCGGTTCGGCACCCGCCGGATACGACGGAACCTGCTATTTCGGCCCGCTGCAGGACCCGGTGCCGATGGCGACCGGCACGTGGGACGATCCGGCGACCTACTATGCCGAGGGTCGACTGCTGCCGATGGTCGAACTGGGCATCGCGCGCGGCGAGCTGACGAAGGACGACCTTGACCTGACGCAGCACGTGATCGACGCGCTTCCTGATCTGCTGGGCCGTGCGGCCGCGGACAAGCCGGCGCGCGTGCATGGCGATCTGTGGAGCGGCAACGTGATGTGGACCGCGGATTCGGGTTCGTGCGAGGCGGTGCTGATCGATCCGGCGGCTCACGGCGGTCATCGCGAGGAGGATCTGGCGATGCTGCACCTGTTCGGCATGAGCTATCTGAGCGAGATCATGGACGGCTATCAGTCGGTACACCCGCTCAAGGCCGGTTGGCAGGAGCGCACGACGCTGTGGCAACTGTATCCGATCGCCGGCCACTGCGTGTTCTTCGGCGGCGGCTACGTCAGCGAATACCGCTCGATGTGCCGCTCGCTGCTGTGATTTTGTTACCATGACGATCTAAGGAATGCCGTGGTGCCCGTTCACTTTTTTGCCAAGGAACGGACACCACTTTTTTGTGCGTTCGCGACCCTGTGCTTATTGCAGACTCCACACACAGTCCACATGGCATGAGATACGGGCCGGCTCGGGGACGAACTCCGGTGCTTGCGGTGTAGTGGGCGCTGCCCCATAAGCCATTGGCGCGTATGCACGACCGTCCTCATATGCGAGTCCACCCGCACGAAAATCGTATTGAATCGAAACGACCGGGCCAAGTTCGGCGCCTGATGCCTTCGCCAACGTCCGAGCGTTCTTCTCCCCCTCCTGTACGGCGTATTGCAGCAGAGAGTCACGTGACGGCGTCTCATCAGCCAGACCGAAATTCATATCGAAGGTGATGTCTGAACCGCATTCCGATAGTGCAAGCCATATCGGTGCCGCCAATTCCAGATTCGATGTAGTCACGACAACTTCGCCGGAATATTCGTATCCTTCCACGATGGTTTTGGCATAATAATAATCGTTGCGCGCCTTCTTGTAATACAGACGTTCGGTGTGCGGCCTGAGCACAAACCGTTTTGTGGAGATGGCCGCCTCCGGAACGCCGGATCGAGAGAGCATGCTCCGGACCAGAGCAAGGTTGTCATTGTATGCCTTGGCGCATTCCTCCTTGGTGTCATGATTGCCCTCGATGCTGACCGTTACGGTAAGCTGATCAGCCTCAAAGGATCCTTCAACGCTCGATCCGATTTTTACTGTCCTCTCCATATCGACTCCTTTGTTGCGCGAAGAGACTTACAAGCACATCCCCTAATCAATTGTACCGGGTCACTTTTGCGCAGTAAAAGCCGCCCTAATCATCGGAAATACCGTAAGGATACGGTTCATGCCTCTCATACCTTGGCATGAACCGCGTTCCTGCCTGACCGAAAGCAGACCGCGAGCAACAGGTCATTTACGGCTGTCTGTCACACTTTGGTGAAACGGCCTGAAACCGGCGAAACATGGCATGTCACAGCGTCACACCTAGAGGTTTTCCCGGGATTACGTTCAAGTGTGACAAGGTGCCGTGTCAGACGTTTTCCGACCGAAGAACCACTTTGCCTGTAATTCCAAGGTTCCGTGGATTGTCGGGTTTGTCAGGACACGCTCTTATGAGGCATTTCCGGCAGTGTGTGACAGATCGGCTGTCACACACTGCCAACAACATCCGATTCTTCCAATGTATGACAAAGCCGGACCATAAACGACAGCAACCCGCATGAAATCATCGTCGCAATGACGTCTGCGATCCCCGGACATGAGAAACCGCACCTCCGATCATCGAATCCGAACTACTTCAGTCCAACAATCGGGGTGCGGTTCAAAACAGCTGTCCTGCCTCACCTTCATAAAGCAAAACGGCCGTTTTCGACTTGTGCTCAGCTCAGCGCGTCCTTCAGTTTGCTGAAGAAGCCCTTGCGGGCGCCGGAGGTTGCAGGCTTGGAGCTTTGCGCGACGTGCGAGGCGTCGCCGTCGTGCAGGTCGGCGAATTCCTCGATCAGCTTGCGTTCGCGCTCGCTGAGTTTGGTGGGAACGCGCACCGCGATATGCGCGATCAGATCGCCGCGCTCCCCTTGCTGGCGCATGCGCGCGACGCCCAGCCCCTTGAGCGTGACCGTATCCTCCTGCTGGCATCCCTCGGGCACGCTGATGGTCTTCGGGCCGTCGAACGTCTCGATCTCGAGATCATGGCCCAGAATCGCCCAGCTCATCGGCACCTGAATCCAGCAGTGCAGATCGTCGCCTTCGCGGGTGAACTGCTTGTCGGTACGGATGCGCACGTCGATGTACAGGTCGCCGGCCACGCCGCCGCCTTCGCCCACCTCGCCCTGGCTGGCGAGGCGAAGACGCGCATTGTCGTTGATGCCCGCGGGAATCGTCACGCCGACGTCGCGCGTGGTGCGCACACGGCCGTGTCCGAGGCACGACGGGCATGGATTCTCGATGATCGTGCCGTGGCCCTCGCATCGCTCGCACGGCGACGAGGTCATCATCTGGCCGAGCATCGTGCGCACGACCTTCTGCACGGACCCCTGACCGTGGCATTGCGGACAGGTGACCGGCTGGGAGCCGTTCTGCGCACCGGAGCCGCCGCACTGCTGGCACAGTCCGAACGTGTTGATCTTCACGTGCGCGACACCGCCGAACACTGCTGTCTTCAGGTCGATGGTGGCGGAGGCCAGCGCGTCGCGGCCGGGTTGGGTGCGCGGGGTCGGCCCCTGCGCGCCGCCGAACGCGCCGCCGAAGAACTGTCCGAAGATGTCGCCGACGTCGCCCATGCCGGAGAAGCCGCCTGGGAATCCCCCCGCGCCGGCGCCGGAAGTCGGATCGTTCGGATCGACGCCGGCATCGTACATGCGGCGCTTGTCCGGGTCGCTCAGCACCTCGTAGGCGCTGTTGACTTCCTTGAACTTGTCCTCGAATTCGGGACCGGCGATATCGGGATGGTATTTGCGGCTCATCTTGCGATACGCCTTCTTGATCTCGTCTTCGCTGGCCGTGTGCTCGATGCCGAGCACCTCGTAGTAGTCTGCCAATGTCCGTCCTTTATTCGTGTTTTATCGCGAGTTATTGTGCCATAAGGCGGGGTCAGGAAATCTCCTGGCTGCCGTGCGCCAATGAATCGGTCAGGTATTTCGCCACGGCCCGCACGGCGGCGATGGTCGTGGCGTAGTCCATATGCGTGGGTCCGATCGATCCGACGAATGCGACCGGGGCGACCTTGCTTCCGTCTGCGGCATCAGGTTCGGCATCCGACGATTGTCCTGCAGACGTTCCGCCGTCGGCTCCCATGTCATCGCTCTCCATGCCATCGGCCGAACTACCGGCATCGCCAGCCTTGACGCTCTCGTCCACGGCGTTCGCCGCCGATCTGCCGTATCCGCTGGTCACCACCGACACGTGCATCAGTCCCGGCGTATGCGTTTCGGAACCAATGGCGACACCGACGCCGTCACGGTTGGTTTCCTCGCTCAGCGTGCTCATCAGTCGCATGAGCACCACCTGTTCCTCCAGCGCGTCGAACAGGGGCGCCAGGTCCGCGGTCGACGTCTGATTGGCCAGATGGGAGGTACCCGCCATGTACAGTTCGTTCGCGCGCTCGTCGTCCGCCATCGTCGCGAAGGCGTTCGCCAGGGATTCCGCAAGCGACGACGCACCGGGGCCGATCCCGGAACGTCCCAGCGCACGCACCTGATCGGCCGCCTTCGCGAACGACAGGGAGGCGCACTGGCCGTTCACCTTTTCGCAAAAGGCCGACAGTTCGTCCGACTGCGGCATCTGCCCCACCGGCAGCGTATGCTGCGCCACGCGGCCGGTGTCGGTGATCACGACGGCCAATAGCACGTTGACTGCGACCGGAACGATCTCGACGTGACGCAGCGTGGCCTTGGACAGGGCCGGCGACGCGACCACCGCGACCTGGCCGGTGATCTGCGACAGCAGACGGGCCGCACGCTGCAGGGTGTCCTGCAGGCTGACCGAACCGGACAGGAACGTGGTGATGCCGTTGCGCTGCGCTTTCGACAGCGGCATTACCGTGGCCAGACGATCCACGAAGTATCGGTACCCCTTTTCGGTCGGGATGCGGCCGGCGGACGTATGCGGCTGGATCAGGTATCCCTCGTCCTCCAAAGCAGCCATGTCGTTGCGAATGGTCGCCGAACTGACTCCGAGGTCATGCGATTTCGTCAGCGCCGATGAGCCGATCGGCTCCTGCGAACGGATGTAGTCCTCCACGACGGCGCGCAGCACCAACATACGACGAGATTGCGTCATACGCGCCTCCTTGTTATATGGTGTTCGTTTTCAATCGTTCCTATTGTATTAGCACTCGCGCGTGTCGAGTGCTAACGCGTTCGTCCAGAGAGTATTTCCAGTGCCTGTCGCGTCACACCAAGTTCACGAAATATATCTTTTCTGATAACTGTGAACGCTAACAGCACACAAAGTCACAAAAACACGCCAAAATCGCACCGTGAAGTCTGTTCACGCGGTTACTATGTAAGAGCAATGTGAGGGTATGCATGACCCGGCATAAGCCGAGCGCGTGGTGCCCGAAGTATTGGAAGGAAAATTACAGACATGACCGAATTCAAGGAAACCGAACTGGACGAGCGCGCCATCAAGCTGGCCAAGGTCCTTTCGGCTGATGCGGTCGAGAAGGCGGGAAGCGGCCACCCCGGTTCCCCCGTCTCGCTGGCGCCGATCGCCTACACTCTCTACCAGCACTTCATCAAGCATGATCCGAACGACCCCAAGTGGGAAGGCCGCGATCGCTTCATCCTTTCCGGTGGCCACGCCTCCCTCACCCAGTACGTCCAGCTGTACTTCTCCGGCTACGGTCTGACCCTGGACGACCTCAAGCACTTCCGCGGCGGCGCGGACACCCACACCCCGGGCCACCCGGAATACGGCCTGACCCCGGGCATCGAAATGACCACCGGCCCGCTGGGCCAGGGCTTCGCCTCGGCCATCGGCTTCGCCTACGGCGAGCGTTTCCAGCGCGGTCTGCTCGACCCGCAGACCCCGAAGGAAGACTCCCCGTTCTACCACAAGATCTGGGTCATCTGCGGTGAAGGCGACATCGAAGAGGGCATCTCTGGCGAGGCCGCTTCCCTGGCTGCCAACCAGAAGCTCGGCAACATCACCGTGATCTTCGACGCCAACCACATCCAGATCGAAGGCGACACCAACCTGGTGCTGGCCGAGGACGTGCTCAAGCGCTTCCAGGCCTACGGCTGGTACACCGACGAGTTCAGCTTCATCCAGCCCGACGGCTCCTACAAGGAGGACGTCGAGGGCCTGGCCGACGTGATCGCCAAGGCCGAGGCCGCCGCCCCGGACCAGCCGAAGCTCATCAAGGTCGACACCCTCATCGCGTGGCCGACCCCGGGCAAGACCAACGATCCGTCCTCCCACGGCTCCAAGCTGGGCGCCGAGGCCGTCGCCGGCCTCAAGAAGGTCCTCGGCTACGATCCGGAGCAGTCCTTCCAGATCGACGAGGAGGCCCTCGCCCACGCCCGCAAGGTCGCCGACCGCGGCCTCGAGGCCCACAAGGCCTGGGACGAGAAGTTCGAGGCCTGGCGCAAGGCCAACCCGGACAAGGCCGCCCTGTACGACCGCCTGAAGGAAGGCAAGCTGCCGGAAGGCTTCGACAAGGCCCTCGATGATCTCGAGGCCACCTTCGAGGTCGGCAAGGGCGTCGCCACCCGTGGCGCCTCCGGCTCCGTCCTCAACGCCATCGCCGCCGTCATGCCGGAACTGTGGGGCGGCTCCGCCGACCTCGGCGGCTCCAACAAGACCGACCTCAAGGGTGCCGCAACCTTCGCCCCGGCGGAGTGCGCCACCAAGCAGTGGCCGGTGTGCAACGAGTTCGGCCGTCAGCTGCACTTCGGCGTGCGCGAGTTCACCATGGGCTGCATCACCAACGGCATCCTGCTGGGCTCCTACACCCGTCCGTTCGGCGGCACCTTCTTCATGTTCTCCGACTACGAGCGCGCCGCCGTCCGTCTGGCCGCCCTCATGGAGATCCCGAACCTGTACATCTGGTCCCACGACTCCGTCGCCGTCGGCGAGGATGGCCCGACCCACCAGCCGATCGAGCACCTGGCCTCCTTCCGCGCGATCCCGCAGCTCGAGGTCGTCCGCCCGGCCGACGCCTTCGAGACCGCCGAGGCCTACCGCTACTTCTTCGAGAAGAAGAACACGCTGCCGACCGCGATGGTCCTGACCCGTCAGGGCGTGCCGACCCTCGCCGAGACCGCCGCCAAGGCCAAGGACGGCGTCAAGAAGGGCGCCTACGTCCTGGTTGACACCGAGGGCACCCCGGACGTCATCATCATGGCCTCCGGCTCCGAGGTCCAGTGGGCCGTGGCCGCCGCCAAGACCCTGGCCGAGAAGGGCGTCAAGGCCCGCGTGGTCTCCTTCCCGTCCATGGAATGGTTCGAGGAGCAGGACGCCGAGTACAAGGAGGCCGTGCTTCCGGCTTCCGTCAAGGCCCGTGTCTCCGTCGAGGCCGGCGTGGCCATGCCGTGGTACAAGTACCTCGGCTCCTACGGCAAGCCGGTTTCCATCGAGCAGTTCGGCCTGCAGGGCAACGGCGCGCAGAACATGATCGACCTCGGCATCACCGCCGAGCACGTGGTCGAGGCCGCCGAGGCGTCCATCGCCGAAGCCAACGCCTGATTCCCGTCAGACGGTCCGGGAGGGAACCTCGCAACAACACGAAGGTTCCCTCCCCACAACCAAAAGATTTGATCCAATAAGGTATCAAGGAGAAAAACAATATGACTGAAGCAACTCAGCGTACGTCCGACAACGGCGTGTCCATCTGGCTGGACGATCTGTCCCGCTCCCGCATCGAGTCCGGCTCCCTGCAGGACCTCATCGCCAACAAGAACGTCGTCGGCGTCACCACCAACCCGTCCATCTTCCAGAAGGCCCTGAGCCAGGTCGGTCCGTACGACGCGCAGCTCAAGGAACTCGGCAAGGTCGACGTCGAGACCGCCGTGCGCGAGCTGACCACCACCGATGTGCGCAACGCCACCGACATCTTCCGTGAGATCGCCGAGAAGACCGACTTCGTCGACGGCCGCGTCTCCATCGAGGTGGACCCGCGCCTCGCCCACGAGACCGAGGCCACCGAGAAGCAGGCCGTTGAGCTGTGGGAGAAGGTCAACCGTCCGAACGCGATGATCAAGATCCCGGCGACCCTCGAGGGCCTGCCGGCCATCACCGCCACCCTGGCCAAGGGCATCTCCGTCAACGTCACTCTGATCTTCTCGCTCGAGCGCTACGAGCAGGTCATCGACGCCTACATCGAGGGTATCGCCCAGGCTGCCGCCAACGGCCACGACCTCAAGCACATCGGCTCCGTCGCCTCCTTCTTCGTCTCCCGCGTGGACACCGCGGTCGACAAGCTGCTGGAAGCCAACGGCTCCGACGAGGCCAAGGCCCTCGAGGGCAAGGCCGCCGTCGCCAACGCTCGCCTCGCCTACGAGCTGTTCGAGAAGAAGTTCGCCGAGGACCCGCGCTGGGCCGAGCTGGCCGCCAAGGGTGCCAAGGTCCAGCGTCCGCTGTGGGCCTCCACCGGCACCAAGAACCCGGCCTACTCCGACTGCAAGTACGTTGACGAGCTCGTCGCTCCGCACATCGTCAACACCATGCCGGAGAAGACCCTGAACGCTCTGGCCGATCACGGCAACGGCGCTCCGTCCATCGAGGGCACCTACGAGGAGTCCCACGCCATCATCAACAAGCTGGCCGAGCTGGGCATCAACCTCAAGGATGTCACCGACAAGCTGGAGGCCGACGGTGTCGCCGCCTTCATCAAGTCCTGGGATTCCGTCCTCGCCGACGTGCAGTCCGGCATCGACCGCGTCAACGCCTGATTGCAGCGTCTTCATCGCTGACTAGTCAGGGATAGCAAAGCTCCCGATCCGCGTCCATCTCGCGGGTCGGGAGCTTTTCGTTTACGGTCACGAGCAGGAGCCGGCATCCGACACCGTTCTTCTCGTGCGTCCGGTAAGGTGGAGACCCGCCATCATATCGGCACTCGTGCCGCCCCATCCCATCCGGACCGTAGTCAAGAATCCGAAGGAGACATCCATGCAACTGACCGCACGTCAACGACTGGTGATGACGTTCACCTTCTTCTCGATGTTCTTCGGTGCCGGCAACCTGATCTTCCCGCCGTTCGTCGGCGCACAGGCAGGGACGGCCGCACTCCCCGCCTCGGCCGGATTCATCGTCTCGGCGGTCGGCCTGCCGATCCTCGGCGTCCTGGCCGTGACGTTCGCAGGAGGATTCGATGCCCTCGCCGGCCGCGTCTCCCCCAAGTTCGCGCTCTTCCTCGGCTTGGCGATCATCCTGACGATAGGCCCCTGCTTCGCGATCCCCCGCACCGCCACCACATCGTTCGAAATGATGGTGACGCCGTTTCTGCCGCAGGATTCCGTCCGAAGCGTGGTGCAATTGGCGTATTCCCTGATGTTCTTCACCCTGTCCTTCCTGTTCGCCCAGCATCCCGATAAACTCTCGAACGTGCTCGGCCGGTTCATGGGACCACTGCTGTTGGCCCTGATCGTAACGCTGTTCGTGACCTGTCTCATTCATGGCACCGGCATGCTGCCCGCACCGTCCGGCGATTACACGACGAACCAACTGACGCGGGGATTCCTGGACGGCTATCAGACGATGGATCTGCTCGCCGCACTGTATTTCGGCATCGTGATTTCGGTCAATATCCGCGCACAGCACATCACCGACGAGCTGCAAGTCCGTCGCGAAACCGCCATCGCAGGTCTGGGCACCGGCGTGCTGCTCATCGTGATCTACGGCGTGCTGAGCTATGTCGGCGTGGTGTCCGGAGCGATCACCGCCATCGATCCGTCCCGTGATACGGGCGCGACCGTGCTCACCAATCTCACCTCGTCGATGTTCGGCACTGTCGGCGTCGTGTTTCTGGGACTCGTGTTCGTCATCGCCTGTCTGAACGTCTGCACCGGTCTGATCTGCACCTGCGCGACGTATTTCCACGAACGCTTCGGCACCGTCGCCGGCCGGCCGGTCAGCTACCGCATGTGGCAGATGCTGTTCACCGTCTTCAGCCTTGTCGTGTCGAACGCCGGTCTGAGCGCCATCATCAAGGTGTCGGTACCGGTGCTGGCCGCCTTGTATCCGATCTCGATCGTACTGGTGCTGCTGGCGCTCACCCACCGCGTGCTCGCCGGACGATTCGAGCGCGTATACATCTGGACCGTGGCATTGGTCGCGTTGACCTCGTTCGCCACCTGCGTTGCGAGTCTGGCCGTCGTATTCGGTGGATCGCTGCCGTGGCTGGATGCGATGCTCTCCATGCTGCCGCTGCAGCGGTACCAGCTCGGCTGGTTGGTTCCGGCGATGGTCGGCGTCGCCATCGGCGTCATCGATTCGCTGATGCGAGGTCGTCGGTCTGCCGACTGACGCCGGTCTCAGAGCCGATGGATGCGCGTATACGGCGGTAGGCGAAGAAGAACAGGATGCCGGCGACGATGCCGGACGTCGCATCGGAGATCGGCTCGGCGATGAAAATGCCGTTGACGCCAAGCCAGTGCGGCAATGCCAGCGCGAGCGGCACCAGGAGGATGATCTTGCGCAGGATGGCAAGGAAGATCGACAGTTTTGCCTGTCCCATGCCGACCAGCGCGCACTGCACGCCCATCTGGATGCCGAACACTCCCCATCCGCAGACGAATATCGGCATCATCCGCGTCACGATGCCGATGACGTCCTCGCTGCCCGTGAACCATCCGGCGAAGAAGGCCGGGAACGCGGCGAGCACCGAGACGAGCACCGTCGCCGATGTGATCTGCGTGATGAACGCCATGCGGATCGCCTGCCGCACACGGTCCATGTCACGTGCGCCGAAATTGTATCCGATGATCGGTTGGATGCCTTGCTGGAATCCGGCGGTGAGTACGCTGACGATCTGCATGAGCGACGTGATGATGGTGATCGACGTGACATAATCGTCGCCGCCGTAACGTTGCAGTCCAACATTGAACACCACGTTGATCAGACATTCGGTGATCTGCATGATGAACGGTGCCAGGCCAAGCGACAGGACCGGCAGGATCAGCCGTTCGAAACGGATGTTGCGCGGTCGCAGTCGAATCGCGCTGCGTCCGGAGGACAGGAACCATACGATCCAGATCGTGGAGATCATCTGCGCGATCACATTGGCGGCCGCAGCACCGCGAACGCCCCAGCCGAAGACGAAGATGAAGATCGGGTCGAGCGCGAGGCTGATGCCGGTGCCGATCAGCACGGAGATCATGGCGATCATCGTACGGCCTTGCGCCGAGATGAAATTGTTGAGTCCCAGCGTCAATTGCACGAAGATCGTGCCGCACAGGTAGATCGAAATGAAGTCGACGGCGTATTCGATGGTCGCGTCGCTTGCGCCGAACGCAATGAGGATTGGGCGTTTCGTCAGTTGCAGAAGCACGGTCAGCGTCACGGCTATGGCGATCAGGAACGCGGCGCTGGTGCCGAGAATGCGCTCGGCCTTGCGGAAGTTGCCGCGGCCGAGTTCGATGGATGCCCGCGGCGCGCCTCCCGCACCGATCAGCGACGCGAACGCGGTGACGGCCAGCAGGATCGGGAAGCAGATACCGACTCCGGTCATGGCCTCGTTGCCGACATCGGGAATATGCCCGATGAACAGTCGGTCGATGATCGTATACGATGCATTCGCCCCTTGCGCGACGATCGTCGGGATCGACATCGTCAGGGCAAGACGCGGCACCGGTCTGGTGCCGAGACCCGAATCCTTCGTGTTCGTTCTTGTCGTCATGGGTTCCTTATCCGGGTTCCTGGGCTGGCTTCGACGTGTTGTTCCCGAGACCGGCCTAATCGTTGCGACGGTGATGCGTGTTCAGGCCTCGGTCAGCGTCAGCGTTCCAGTGTCACCGATTCGGGGACGGATACGCCGTGGTCGCGGAAGATCTGCACCGCGGCCATATAGTCGTCGGTTGCGGTCTGGGGGTTGGACAGCGCGCGATAGGCAGCATCGCCGGATGCGGACGGAACGTCGGGGAACAGCAGCGTGATGATTTGCGCCCGCACCAACGACTTGGCATCGCCCGCTTCATCCGCGGTCTTGTCCGATGCCCCGGCATTCGCCAAAACAACCCGTAGCGGCTCCAATCCGCCTTTGGTCGCCTCGTCGATGTCGTCGAGCTGGTCGTACAAGGCGAACAGCCACGCACGACGCGCGGCGTCGTCCTGACCGGTGAGATGGTCACCGGTACGTTTCGCCAGTTCGTCGATCGGGATCGCCGGCGTCGTGGACGGATCGCGATGCTCGCGGTTGTCGGCAATATCACCGATGAGATGCTGGATCGTGATCTCGTCCTGCAGAATCGCGGATTGAGCGAACGCCGTGGCGATCGCGTCCGCGTCGATGAACTTGCCTCCCTCCGATTGGAAACGTACGCGCTTCGGCTCGTTGTAATAGTGAGTCATGCCATATGTGACGAATTGCGGAAACTCGTCCTGCAGCTGTTTGACCGCATCCGCGACCTTGCGCATATCGGCCAGTGGCTGATGCACGGCGATCATCGCCAGCGCGGTTTTCGCATCACGCAACGTCAACGGCTTGCCGATGGTCACCGTATTCGGCGCGTCGTGCGTAAATAAATGCTCCACGAAATCGATGAACCCCATTGTCGTTCCTTTCCGAGCCTACAAAACTGCCGCATGACAGCATAATCGCCTTGTTGCGAAATATGCAGCGGATGTTCGAAAAACCGGTCCAAAGACATTCCCTGCACGTCGCCCGTTGACTTGCCGCCCCGACAATCATCGTCTGCCATGAGCGACAAGCGCAGTCCTTCCCCAAGCCGCATGCGAACGGTCGGAGGAATGGGACCTTTCCCCCGACCGCGGTGTGACGAGCATTATGCCGCCTGTTGGCCGAACGCTTCCCTGGTCTTCGCGGCGAGCTGGCCGCAGGCGCCGTCGATGTCCTGGCCGCGCGTGTCGCGCAGGGTCGCCGTGATGCCTGCGGCATGGAGGATGTCGAGGAAGCGCTGTTCGTCCTCCGGCTTGGATGCGGTCCAGCGGGAGCCTTCGATCGGGTTGAGCGGAATGGGGTTGACATGCACCCAGTCGTCACCGTAATGGTTGAGCCGCTTGGCCAGCAGCTTCGCGTGTTCCGCCTGGTCGTTGATGCCGCGCATGAGCGCGTATTCGATGCTCACCCGGCGTTTGGTGGCCAGATAGTAGTCATGCGCGGCGTCCAGCACCTGCGTGGTGTTGAATCGTCTGTTCATCGGCACGAGTTCGTCGCGCAGTTCGTCGCTGGGCGCGTGCAGGGAGACGGCCAGACGGACCGGGATGCCTTCGGCGGTGAGTTTCTTGATGCCGGGGACGACGCCCACGGTGGACACGGTGATGTTGCGTGCGGAGATGCCGAATCCTTCCGGCGGCATGGCGCTGATCTGGCGTACGGCGGACAGTACCGAGTTATAGTTGCCCATCGGCTCGCCCATACCCATGAACACGATGTTGCTCAGGCGTCCCGGACCGCCGGCGACTTCGCCGTCGCGCATCATACGGGCGGCGACGCGCACCTGTTCGAGGATCTCGCCGGCCGACATGTTGCGGGTGAGACCAAGTTTGCCGGTGGCGCAGAACGGGCATCCCATGCCGCAGCCGACCTGGCTGGAGATGCACAGGGTGGTGCGGGTCGGGTATCGCATGAGCACCGATTCGATGTGTGATCCGTCGAACAGGCGCCACAGGGTTTTGATGGTGGTGCCGTTGTCGGCCACCTGACGGGTGACCTCGTGGATCAGTTCCGGAAAGAACGCTTCGGCGGCGTCGGCGCGGCGCGCTGCGGGGAAATCGGTGAATTCCTCGGCGTTCACGTCGAAATGGCCGTAATAGTGGTTGGCCAGCTGCTTGACCCGGAATTTCGGCAGACCGAGTTCCTTGGCCTTGTCGACGCGCTGGTCCGGCGTCATGTCCGCGAAATGCAGCGGCGGCTTGCCGCGACGCGCATGGTCCTTGGACAACACGTCGCGGAACGCCCCGGAAGTGCCTCCCGGAGTGATGCCGGTTTCCGGCGATTCGTCATGTTCGTTGGTCATTGCAATCCCCTTATCATGAACAATGCCATTCCAGTCGCAAGGCTGAAATGGCATTGCTACGTATGTTCACTGTTCACACGGATGGCTCACAGGCCCGTGGCCCACAGCAGGACGCAGGTGAACGGCGCGGACATCAGGATCGAATCGACACGATCCATGACGCCGCCGTGCCCTTTAAGCAGATGGCCCATATCCTTGATGCCGATATCGCGTTTGAGCATGGACGCGCACAGATCGCCGAACGTGCCGACGACACCGATCATGATGCCGGCGATGATCGGAACCCACCAGCGGGTCGCCCACAGCGATGCGTCATAGGTGCAGGCGAAGACGGCGAACGCTCCGGCCATCGCGAACAGCATGGAACCGACCAGACCTTCGACCGACTTCTTGGGAGAAATGCGTGGGCTGAGCTTATGTTTGCCGAACCATGCGCCGGCGAACAGTCCGCCCGTATCGCTCAACGCCGGCAGGAACACCAGCATGATCGCGTGGGAGACGGGGTGCCCGTTGAACGTCAACGGGATGACCAGGCATGAGCCGAGCACGGGAATATACAGCAGCGTGAACAGGGATACCGCCACGTGGCTGAGCCGGCTGTGATGCTGCTCGCCGCCTTCGTGATTGAAGGAGGATTCGAGTCGTGCGGCGGCATCGGTATTGGCGAGTTTGCTGGCGACGGCCGTGGACAGTCTGGTGCCGATGCTGATCTTGGCGCTGGCGGACAACGCGACAAGAATGGCCGACACCATAACGCAGATCGCCATGGTGACGATATGGTACGGGCTGTAATATGCGGCCGTCAACGTCACGGTCGAGCAGATCCACAGCATCACCACCGGGATATGCAGTCCGGCGGTGGCGAAATCCACTCGCAGCTCCCACAAGGCAAGAATCATGAACACGACCAGCAACGCCATGAACAGGTCAATGCTGATGAGCAGACACGCAAGGATGATCGCGATCAATACGACCGCGGTGCCGATTGCCTGCGGCATGTTGCGACCGGTCTTCTTGTTGATCGCATCGATCGCCTCTTCGGCTTCATGCTCTCGTTGTTCGCGGGTTTCCATCGTTCGGTTTTCTTTCTCGCCGTGCATCGTCCAATGGTGAGGGGCTGCTCGTAACGATCTGGGCGGCCCCTCGCAGGGAGGTGTCAGACCTCCATGATCTCCTTCTGCTTGGTCTCGAGCAGCGCATCGAGTTCGTCGGTGACCTGCTTGGTGACCTTGTCGAGTTCCTTGAGCAGACGATCGCCCTCATCCTCGCCCATGTCGCCGTCCTTGACGGCCTTGTCGATGGTCTCCTTGGTCTTGCGGCGGATGTTGCGCACGGCGACCTTGCCCTCTTCGGACTTGGTCTTGGCGAGCTTGACGTATTCCTTACGACGTTCCTCGGTGAGCTCCGGCATGGTCAGACGGATCACGTTGCCGTCACGGCGCGGGGACGCGCCGAGGTCGGAGTCTCGCAGCGCCTTTTCGACGGCGTTGGCCTGCGACGGGTCGAACGGGGAGACGGACAGGGTGCGCGGTTCCGGAACGCCGATGGTGGCGACGGACTTGAGCGGCATGGTCATGCCGTAGGATTCGACGGTGATGCCGTTGAGCAGCGCCGGGTTGGCGCGGCCGGTACGGATGCCGGAGAAGTTCTCCTTGGTGTTCTCGACGGTCTTCTTCATCTGGTCCTTGGCCTGATCGACGAGGTTAGCCATGATTGTGCTCCTTTGTGATTGGTTTGGTTATTCGCGATTCTTCGTTGAATGGTGCCGGTTCGCCCGCGCGGCCGTCACTCGGCCAGCGTGGATTCGGCCTCGGACACGAGCGTGCCGATACCTTCGCCGAGCAGCGCCTTGGTCACGTTGCCGGCGCCTTCGAGGCCGAACACGCGGATGCACTGCTTGTTGTCGCGCGCCATCGACAGCGCGGACGCGTCCATGACGGCGAGGTTGTCGACCAGTGCGCGGTTGTAGTCGAGCGTGGCGAACCGCTTCGCGTCCGGGTGCTTGCGCGGGTCGGCGGTGTACACGCCGTCGACGCCGTTCTTGCCCATGAGGACCTCGTCGCAGTGGATTTCCAGGGAACGCTGGATGGACACGGTGTCGGTGGAGAAGTACGGCATGCCGGCGCCGGCGCCGAAGATGACGACACGGCCCTTTTCAAGATGCCGGATGGCCTTGAGCGGAATGTACGGCTCGGCGACCTGACCCATCGTGATGGCGGTCTGCACTCGGGTGGCCTGGCCCTCCTGCTCGAGGAAGTCCTGCAGAGCGAGGCAGTTCATCACGGTGCCGAGCATGCCCATGTAATCGCCGCGGGAACGGTCGATGCCCGCCTGCTGCAATTCGGCGCCGCGGAAGAAGTTGCCGCCGCCCGTCACGATCGCGACCTGCACGCCCTGCTGGACGGCGGGCACGATCTCCTCGGCGATGCGACGCACCACATGCGTGTCGATGCCGACCTTGCCGCCGCCGAACGCTTCGCCGGACAGCTTGAGCAGCACTCTGCGAGGCTTGTTTTCTCCAGTCATACACAGCCTTTCTTCAACCGGCCCGCGAACCGACATGGTCCGACGGACCGTAAATTTACCGTCTATCAGATTATCCGTAAACTACGACAGCGCCGGTTCATGGCTTGTGCGCCCGTCTGCAGGTCGTTCTTCGCCGTCACCGAGGGTCGCGGAACGCGCATATCGCACGACGTTCTCGGTCACCTCGCCAAGATAGCGCATCGAGGTGCGCCAGTCCCTCGGAATCTCGATCGAATGGTTTGCATCGGCGTATTCGTGGACCTTCGTGCTCAGACGATGCGCACGGTCGCTGTCATACAGCGGATCGGCGGTGCCTGCGCAGATCAGCGGGTCGGGAGCGTGCCCGGCTTGGTAATCCGCATCGCCCGGCACGGGGATCACGGAACGGGCGGGATCGAAATCGGCCGGGGAGAACACCGGCGTCAGCAATGCCATCGGCACGCCGAGTTGCGCGACGTGAGGATAGATGAAGGTGGACAGCGATTTTCCTACGATCAACACGTCCGGCATGGGACCGTCGCCGGCGTCGGCACGCACGTCGTCCAGCCACTGGTCCACCGCCGCGGACAGCATGGCGAAGATGCGTCGCGCCGGCGTCTTCGACAGATCGGCGTTCACGTCCAGCCGATCGGCGTGCCAGCCGTCCTCGATCAACGCCGTCGCCGCGTAGTACAGCAGCGGACGGTCGCAGTTGTAGCCGGTGCCCGGCATCAGCAGCACGCGTTTGGACGCGTCCTGCGCGGCGATCCTGTTCTTGCGCCAGCCCCGTCGGGCGCAGGTGGGCGTGATGCCGCCCTCCCCCATCGTTGTCTCTATCATGTGGCTCCCTCATGTCGTTTCACAGGTCGGATGGTGATTTCCGGGTACCACTATAGACCGATGAAGATGCAAAAAGACGGACCATGCGTCTTGGCATAGTCCGTCTTTATCAGTGCGGTTCAGCGTGAGCCGCCGTGTGATGAGGCATGTAGCCTAAATCACTCGGCGTCCTCTTCGCCCTTGCCGACCTCGATGCGCGCGAAAGCGGTGGCCTTGCCGCCGACTTCCTCGAACAGCTTGCCGACGGTCTTGGACGGGTCCTTGACGAACGGCTGCTCGAGCAGCACGACTTCCTTGTAGAAGGCGTTGAGACGGCCCTCGACGATCTTCGGGACGATCTTCTCCGGCTTGCCCTCGGCCAGGGACTTCTCGGTGGCCACGCGACGCTCGGACTCGACAACGTCGGCCGGGACGTCCTCGCGGGTCAGCCACTTGGCGCCCATGGCGGAGATCTGCAGGGCGGCCTCGTGGGCCACGGCGGCGCCGGCCTTGTCGGTGGCGATCATGGCGACGATGCTCGGCGGCATCTCGGCGGACTTCTTGTGCGCGTAGATCTCGACGTGCTCGCCGGAGATCTTGGCGAACTGGCCGACCTTGACGTGCTCGCCGAACAGGGCGGCGGCCTCTTCGATGGCGACCTTGACGGTGCCGTCCTCGGCCTTGGCCTCGAGCAGTTCGTCGGCGGAGTTGGCGTCGGCGGCCACGGCGTAGCCGAGCACGGTGTCGGCGAACTCGACGAACTTCGGGGTCTTGGCCACGAAGTCGGTCTCGGAGTTCAGCTCGACGGCGTAGCCGGTCTCACCGTTCGCGGTCTCGACGACCTTGGAGGCGATGGTGCCTTCCTGGGCCTTGCGGCCTTCGCGCTTGCCGGCGGCCTGGATGCCCTTGGCGCGGATGATCTCCTTGGCGCGGGCCACGTCGCCTTCGGCCTCGGTCAGGGCCTTCTTGACGTCCATCATGCCGGCGCCGGTGTCCTCGCGCACCTGCTTGATCAGAGCTGCAGTGATTGCTGCCATTGGTTTGTCTCCTCTAGACTCGATGTGTTCCCATATATGAATGGGAGACGTTGCCGCCTCCCATCATAACGGATGCTCAGGCCTGGGCTTCGCCCTCGGCTTCAGCGGCGGCGGGAGCGGCTTCCGGGGCGGCCTGCTCGGCGTTGCCCTCGGTCAGCAGTTCCTTCTCCCAAGCGGCCATCGGCTGCTCGGTCTCGCCTTCGGCCTTGGCGGCCTTGCCGGAGCGCTCCAGCAGGCCCTCGGCCACGGCGTCGGCCATGAGGCTGGTCAGCAGCTCGATGCCGCGGATGGCGTCGTCGTTGGCCGGGATCGGGTACTCGACGGCTTCCGGATCGGCGTTGGTGTCGACGAGGGCCACGACCGGGATGCCCAGCTTGTGGGCTTCCTCGACGGCCAGGGCTTCCTTGTTGATGTCAACGACGAACATCGCGGAAGGGGTGCGGGTCATGTTGCGGATACCGCCCAGCTGCTTGGACAGCTTGTCCTTTTCGCGCTCGAGCAGCAGCAGTTCCTTCTTGGTCAGACCGGAGCCGTGCACGTCGGAGAAGTCCATCTCCTCGAGTTCCTTGAGGCGGCTCACGCGCTTGGACACGGTCTGGAAGTTGGTCAGCATGCCGCCGAGCCAACGCTCGGAGACATACGGCATGTTCACGCGGGTGGCCTGGGCCGAGACGGCTTCCTGGGCCTGCTTCTTGGTGCCGACGAACAGCACGGTGCCGTTGTGGGCGACCGTGGTCTTGATGAAGTCGTACGCCTTGTCGATCATGTCGAGCGACTTGAACAGGTTGATGATGTGGATGCCGTTGCGCTGGGTGAGGATGAACTGCTTCATCTTCGGGTTCCAACGACGGGTCTGGTGGCCGAAGTGGAGGCCGGCCTTGAGCATTTCGCTCATGGTGATCTGTGCCATGATGCACTACCTTTCTTGTCGGTTATTGCCTGGCCATGCGCACCTGCGTGCAGCGTCGCCCTTGCGGGCTTGGCCGACCGACACAGGTCGTCGCGGACATGGCGCGATATGGTGTGTGCCGGTTGACAACAGTTGGTTGGCTCGGACCGCCTGCGACTGCGATCGTTGCCGGATGGCACACAAGGTTTCAGGATATTACATGCCGTATACAACAACGTGTCGCGGCCGCCCTGACGTGGTGGGCGGCCGCGACACGTTGCGAACGATGCGAGGCCAGCGGGCTACTTCGTGTGGTTGCGCATGTAGCGCATCGCCTCGCGGCGCTCCTCCTTCTCGAGCCGGTCGAGATAGACATGCCCGTCGAGGTGATCGCACTCGTGCTGCAGCATGCGGCCCATCAGTCCGCTGCCTTCGAGCACGACCTCGTTGCCGTCCAGATCGATGCCGCGCACCCGCGCATAGTCGGCGCGCCGCGTCTTGTACCACAGTCCGGGAACCGACAGGCATCCTTCGTCGCCGTACTGTTCGCCGCGCTGCTCCTCCATCACCGGGTTGAGGATGTATCCGATCTTGCCTTCGATGTTGTACGAGAACGCACGCAGGCTGACGCCGATCTGGTTGGCGGACAGACCGGCGCGGCCCGGGTCGTCGACGGTTTCCAGCAGGTCCTCGACCAGACGGCGCACCGCCGGCGTGATGGACGTGATCTCGTCGCACGGGGTGCGCAGCACGGGATCGGGAACGACTCTGATGTCTCGAATGGTCACTGTGTTACTCCTGGTGTTCGGTGTCTGCGGCCGACTTGTCTTCCGATCCGTCCGCGGACTCGTCCGCTTCGGATTCCTGCGCGGGCTCGGTCTGCTGCCGCTTGATCCTGTCCTGCATGGTATCAAATGCCTGGCGAACCATCGGCGTGACGTTCTCGGACGCCTGCTTGACGCTTTCGGACGCCTGCTTGACCGTCTCGGTTGTCCGGTCGAGGATCTGCACGGTCTTGGGCAGCGGGCGAGCCGGGGACTTGGACGTGTAGATCACGTTTTCGATGACGTCGGCGTAGCGCTGGAGCACCTTCGGCCGTACGACCTTCATGCTGGCGGTCAGCGTGCCTTTGTCCTGGCTGAACGTATCGTCGAGGATCGCGAACTTGCGCACCGATTCGGCGCGGGACACGTTGCTGTTCGCCTGGTCGATGTACTGCTGGATGAACGCGCGGACAGCATCCGACTGGGCGACTTCCTCGAGCGGCATGTCCGGGTCGAGCCCTTGGGATTCGAGCCACGACCTGGTCATGTCCGGATCGAGTTCGATGAGCGCGGAGACGAACGGCTTGCCGTCGCCGACCACGACGGCGTGCGAGACGATCGGGCAGGTGCCGATCGTGTCCTCCATCGGCGCGGGGCTGATGTTCTTGCCGCCGGCGGTGATGATGATGTCCTTCTTGCGGCCGGTGATGTAGATGAACCCGTCGTCGTCGATCTTCGCGAGATCGCCGGTGTGCAGCCATCCGTCCGGTTCGAGCACCTCCTTGGTGAGTTCGGGCTGCTTGTAGTAGCCGAGGAACACGCTTTCGCCGCGGATGAGCAGTTCGTCGTCGTCGGCCAGCCTCACCTCGGCGCAGCCCGGGTGGCCCACCGATCCGACGCGGTTGGAATCCTGGAAGTTGACCATGCATGGCGCGGCCGTTTCGGTCATGCCATAGCCTTGGATGAACGTGATGCCGTCGAGGCCATTGAAGAAATGCGCCAGATCGACGTTGAGCGGAGCGCCGCCGCAGGCGAGGTACTTGAGGTTCGGGCCGAGGGCGGAACGGATCGACGCGCCGACCGTCTTCATGTAGAACGCATGCTCGATGCGCGCCTTGACGGAGTGCCTGCCGCTGTCCTGCTCGTCCTTCGACCATTGGACGAAATGCGCGACCGCCTTGGCGAACACCCGGCCCTGAATGCCGTTGCCGGCCTTCTGCGAGGCCGCGTTGTAGACCTTCTCGAACACGCGCGGCACGCCGAGCAGATAGGTCGGCTTGAAGCTGCGCAGATCGGACAGCAGGTGCTTGGCGCCCGGGATGTAGCCGACCACGCCGTTCGATCCGATCGCCACGTACTGGATGTAACGGGCGAAGCAGTGCGCCAGGGGCAGGAACAGCAGCAGACGGCTCGGCTGGTAGAGCATGTCGTTGAGCACCTCGTAGCCGTTGAGCACCGTGTGGGTGAAGTTGCGGTGCGAGAGCATCGCGCCCTTCGGCTTGCCGGTGGAACCCGACGTGTACACGATCGTGGCCATGTCGTCCGCCTTGACCCGTGCTATGGCCGCGTCGAGTTCCTCGTCCGACACGGACTCGCCGAAGTCGGCCACCGCATCCAGCCCCGACGACTTGAAGTTGAACACGTACTTTAAGCCGTCTCGACCGTCGCGGATCTGGTCGAGGATCTGCGCGTGCGCGTAGTCGCCGGCGAAGGCGATGACCGGATCGACGTCCTCGACGATGGTCGCGGCCTGCTTGGCCGAATCCGTTTCGTACACGGGAACGCTGACCGCACCGATCGCGGCGCATGCGAAATCGACGACGCCCCATTCATAGCAGGTGGCCGAATAGATGAGCACCATGCTGCCGGCCTTGACACCGAGACCCATCAAGCCTTTGGCGATCTGGCGGACCCGCTGCCCCATCTGACCGGCGGTCACGTCATGCCATTGGCGCGTCTCATCGTCCTGCCATTGGGCGATCAGTTCGTCGGGATCGCGCTCGACGCGATGGGCGAGCAGCGAATAGATGGTGTCCTTCTCGGTTGTGGGCCGAATCGTATCCACTGAATATTCACGCAACATATCAGATACTATAGCGCCCTCGGCGCCACTGGACTGAACCGGCCCGTCGCGTATCGATCAGCCCACGTCGACCATGACGCAGATCCATCGGCAGCCCTGCTGCCGCAGGATGACGTTCACCGAATGATGGTCGGAGCCGATGGTCAGATGGGTGGTCAGCTCGATGCGTGTCGGGCTGACCAGCATGCCGGTCAATGATTGCGGGACCACCGGCAATATCCCCAAAGGATGGAACGGAAGCCGGTCCCGTTTGAGACGGCTGTCGGTCTCCCGCCCCAGCAGAACGCGCATCGTGTCCAACCGTCTCAGGCATTGGCCTGTGACGGTGCGGTGCAACTTGCTTGACGGAAGACGGCCGCGCACGATGTCCATCGACATGCACGAGACACGGCATGCCGACAGTGCCAGCGTGCGGCAGGTGTGCGAGTCCACCCGCCCGTCGAAGCAACGCGCAATATGGTAGGGCACCGGTCTGCCGGAGTATTCCAGATGCAGGAAGCCGTCTTCGGACGGGATGGGATCGCGCATCCACGGATGGTAGTCAGGAATATGGCTATCCACTATAGGGGAGTTCTTTCTCTTCTTGGTACGGTCGGTTTGTGCCGGCCGCCGGCCGCTCATTCGTCGAGCGGCCGTCCCCCTACCTCAACACACAATGGCCTTCCCGTCAAGAGTGAGGGAAGGCCATTGTGGATATGTGGATAACTTACGGCGCGGCTATCGTCCGCCGGCTCAGCGTCCGTACGGGGTGACGACCACGTTGCAGCGCTGGAAGTTCTTGACGTCCACGTAGCCGGTGGATGCCATCGCGCGGCGCAGCGCACCGATGTAGTTCACCTGGCCGTCGGCCTGGTGGCTCGGTCCGAACAGGATCTGTTCGAGCGTGCCCACCGTGCCGACGTCCGTGCGGAAGCCACGCGGCAGCGTCTGGTGACGGGCCTCGGAGCCCCAGTGCTTGCCGTGGCCGGGCGCCTCGACCGCGCGGGCGAGCGGAGCGCCGAGCATCACCGCGTCCGCGCCCATCGCCAAAGCCTTGACGAAGCTGCCGGAGTCGCCCATGCCGCCGTCGGCGATGACCTGCACGTAACGGCCGCCCGACTCGTCCATGTAGTCGCGGCGGGCCTCGGCCACGTCGGCGATGGCCGTCGCCATCGGGGCATGCACGCCGATGGTCTTGCGCGTGGCCGCCACGGCGCCGCCGCCGAATCCGACCAGCACGCCGGCCGCACCGGTGCGCATCAGATGCAGGGCGGCCGTGTAGTTGGCCGCGCCGCCGACGATGACCGGCACGTCGAGGTCGTAGATGAACTTCTTGAGGTTCAACGGCTCATGGTCCTGGCTGACGTGCTCGGCGGACACGACGGTGCCGCGGATCACGAACAGGTCGACGCCCGCATCGACCACGGTCGAATAGAACTGCTGGGTGCGCTGCGGCGAGAGCGCGCCGGCGACGGTCACGCCGGCGTCGCGGATCTCGTGCAGACGAGCGGTGATGAGCTCCGGCTTGACCGGCTCCGCATAGATCTCCTGGATGCGGGCGGTCGCCTTGTCGGCCGGCAGATCGGCGATCTCGGCCAGCAGCGGTTCGGGGTCCTCATAGCGGGTCCACAGGCCTTCGAGGTCGAGCACGCCGAGCGCGCCGAGCTTGCCCATCGCGATGGCCGTGGCCGGGCTGGTGACCGAGTCCATCGGCGCGCCGATCACCGGCACGTCGAACTCGTAGGCGTCCACCTGCCAACCGGTGGACACGTCCTCGGGGTCGCGGGTGCGGCGGGAGGGAACAATGGCTACGTCGTCGAGCGAATAGGCCAGACGGCCCTTCTTGCCCAATCCGATTTCAATTTCCTGAGACATGGCTTCAAGGCTAATGCCGGCTCGTGACAGTCCCGGCGGCTGCGGACGCGTCGGTCCCACGTTTCGGAAGGCCCGACCGCACCGTTACAAACATGCGTTATGACTTGGGATTGTATCCGCATCTGCACGATATCCCCGCCAAGGAGGGAACATGGCCAAAATCAAGGTCGAAGGCACCGTCGTCGAACTCGACGGCGACGAAATGACGCGCGTCATCTGGAAGGACATCAAGGACCGGCTGATCCTGCCCTATCTGGATGTGAATCTCGACTATTACGATCTGGGCATCGAGAACCGCGACGCCACCGACGACCAGGTCACCATCGACGCGGCGCATGCGATCCAGCGCGAGCACGTCGGCGTCAAGTGCGCCACGATCACGCCGGACGAGGCGCGCGTCAAGGAGTTCGGCCTCAAGAAGATGTGGAAGTCCCCCAACGGCACGATCCGCAACATTCTGGGCGGCACGATCTTCCGCGAGCCGATCGTCATGAGCAATGTGCCGCGTCTGGTGCCGGGCTGGACCAAGCCGATCGTCGTGGCCCGCCACGCGTTCGGCGACCAGTACAAGGCCACCGACTTCAAGGTGCCGGGCGCGGGCCGCCTGACCGTCACGTTCACGCCCGAGGACGGCTCAGAGCCGATCCAGCACGTCGTCTACGACTATGGCCCGGACGGCGGCGTGGCGCAGGTGCAGTACAACGTGAACGATTCGATCCGCGGCTTCGCGCGCGCCTGCTTCAACTATGGCCTGATGCGCCACTACCCCGTGTACCTGTCCACCAAGAACACGATCCTCAAGGCGTACGACGGCCAGTTCAAGGACATCTTCGCCGAGGTGTACGAGACGGAATACAAGGAGCGCTTCGAGGCCGAGGGACTCACGTACGAGCACCGCCTGATCGACGACATGGTGGCCAGCTCGCTCAAGTGGCACGGCGGATACATCTGGGCGTGCAAGAACTACGACGGCGACGTGCAGTCCGATTCGGTGGCGCAGGGCTTCGGCTCGCTGGGCCTGATGACCTCGGTGCTGATGACCCCGGACGGCCAGACCGTGGAGGCCGAGGCCGCACACGGCACGGTGACGCGCCACTACCGCCGCTGGCTCAAGGGCGAGAAGACCTCCACGAACCCGATCGCCTCGATCTTCGCGTGGACCGGCGGTCTCAAGCACCGCGCCGACCTTGACGGCACGCCCGAGGTGCGCCACTTCGCCGAAACGTTGGAGAAGGTGATCGTGGACACCGTGGAGGGAGGCCAGATGACCAAGGACCTCGCGATGCTCATCGGCCCCGACCAGCCGTGGCTCGACACCGAGGGCTTCATGAACGCGCTCGACGAGAATCTTGCCAAGGCGCTGCACTGACGATCCTCTTCGGCTCGAGGGCATCCTCACGCCGGGCAGCTGAAACGACAAGGTCCTCGACCGCATCATCCGTGCGGTTGAGGACCTTTTCTCATGCGGTCGACTAGAATCGTGTGGCAGACAGGAACCGCACGCGACGCGCAAAGGATGGACGATGACCCTGCGAAGCATGACGACCACATCACGAACAACCCCAAGGACGCTCGTGTCGAGACTGGTCGCATTGGCCGCGTGCGCGGCGATGACGCTGTCCACGGCGGCGTGCGCGGCAAGCGAACAGTCCGGCGAGCAGCCCTCCTCGCAGACTTCCACCGTCGGCAGCGTCGCCATCTTCACCCCGTCCGACGGCGTGACGATCTCCGGCAACACGCCGCTGAACAAGTGGACGAAATTCGTTCCCGCGCTGACCGCCGCGCTGCGCGAGGAGGGCGTGGCGAAGAAGAACATCAGCACGTCGAACGCCGACAGCCTGGACAAGCAGAGCCGCGACATCCAGGATTACGTGGTTGATCGCGTGTCCGCGTCCGACTCGTCGTCGGCACAGGCGAGCAATGGTTCCGCAGCCGGCCAGGCGACGCCCGTCACGCTGGTCGTCGCCCCGGTGATCGAAGCGGACGACGCCGTCCGACAGTACGGCGACTACGTCAGCCAGCACATCAGCGCCGATAAGTCCGCATCCGACAACACGACAGATGCGGATGATGATGCGGCCGCCACCACGCGAGAAGCGGTCAACCGCCTTGTCTCGGCGCTCAAGCTCGCACAGGACAACGGCATGCATGTGGTCATGCTGTCCGGCACCGTCGAGGGTTTCCAGCCGAATCTATACGTGCGCATGTCCACCGCCGAGTCGATCGGCAAGGTCCAGGCCCAGAAACTGGTGAACAAGCTGGACCTCGACAAGGTCAGCAAGGACAATCCCAAGAACATCGAGGTTCTGATACCGGTGACGCCGCGCTCTTCGCAGGACGGCGGCGTCGGTACCGTGCTCGGACTGACGCCCTCCACCGACGACGGGTCGCGGGACGAGCCGACCGACGCCAGCGCGACATTCGCCAAGGCCGCCTTCAAGGGACTGTGGTCCGTGCTGAAACCGTATTTCGCCAGCGGCAAGGCCGTCAGCACTTCCGCGACGTTGACGGCGAATACCACGGATGACGACTGGGAGGACGTCACGTTCCCCTGCGCGAAAGACAGCGACGCGCGCGACGCCCTTCGCGAGCGTCTGGGCATGACCTCGCACGGCACCGTCCACACGCGTATCGACGGCATCATCGCGATGAATGATTTCGTGGCCGCCGGCGCGGTCAAGGAACTGGACGATCTCGGATACACCGGTTCGGCGGCCGACATCAACCCGTCGATCACCATTTCCGGCATCGTGGAGAACATCACCGGCAAGAAGGACCTGCAACGCGAGAAGGTGCCGGACCCGATCAAGGCGCCCGAGGATCAGTCCGGCACATCAGGCGACGCGGCATCGTCAGGCGACAAGGACAGCAAATCCCTCGACGAGATCAACTCCCGTTGGCCCATCGTCACCGGATACGGGGCGTATACGGACGTCATGCCGCAGATCGTCTCCGGCCAGCAGTGGATGACCGCGTTCGAGGACCGTCTGTCGATCGCGTCGGACACGGCAAAGGCATGCGTGCGGCTGAACAAGGGCGTCGAGCTGAAATCCATCGACATTCCCTCGCTGACGTCGTCGAAGGTGAATGGCAAGACCGTCCCCACCATCGGCGCGGAACCGCAGGCCGTCAGCGCCTACAATCTCAAGGATGCGCTGATCGATCCGGGGTATATTTCGCTGGCCGATGCCGGTTTGTGACGGTCGAGGACGATCCGCGACGGTCACGAAGCTGGCTCGGGTTGTCCACAACGTCAATAATTGCCATTATTTGGCATACGTTACCCCTTCGTCAAACGTTTGATACGGTCTGTTCGACGCCTTATCCACAGCGAGTTATCCACAACACGCCCGAAACTCGAGGTTGCGTCCACAGCCCCCTGTTTTCCTTGTGTGCAGCCGCGCGATCTGGTCCACTGGTGTCATGGACATTACAACAGCATCAACAGCACCATCAGCGGCGGCATCCGCGACGCGTCCGTCGCTCGACATCATGGACGGCATGCCGCCGGATCTTGCGCTGAACCGTCTCGCGCACCATCTGGCCGAGGATCTGCTCACCACGAAACAGCTCGGCAAGGCCGGCGAGCAGATCGCCGCGCTGTGGATGCAGGACCAGGGATGCATCGTGCTCGACCGCAACTGGCAGTCAAGATACGGGGAGATCGATCTTGTCGTATTGGACACGAACCGGGTTCTGGTGTTCGTGGAGGTCAAGACGCGACGTTCCGCCCGGTTCGGCTCCCCGCAGGAGGCGGTCACGTCGCACAAGCAGACCAATCTGCGCCGGGCCAGCGTGCAATGGCTGATGGACCCGGCGCATCGCACCCCGCATCGGGGCGTACGGTTCGACGTGATCGGCATCCTCGCGCCGCTCGGACAGTCGCCTTCCCTCCAGCACATCCGGGAGGCGTTCTGACATGGCCATCGGCAGCGCAACATCGGTCGGATTGCTCGGCTTGAGGGCCTTCCTCGTCGAGATGCAGGCGTTCATTTCGCCGGGACTCCCCTATTTCTCCATCATCGGATTGCCGGACGCGTCGCTGAGCGAGGCCCGCGAGCGCGTGAAGTCGGCGTGTCAGGCGAGTGGGTTTCGTTGGCCGGAGACGCGGGTGACGGTGAATTTGTCGCCGGCGTCGATGCCGAAGCGTGGTTCGTCGCATGATTTGGCGATTGCGGCGAGTGTGTTGGGTGCGGCGGGGGCGATTCCGTTGGATGGTTTGGCTCGGACGATCACGCTTGGCGAGGTGAATTTGGATGGCACGGTGCTGCCGATTCATGGGTTGTTGCCGATTATGCTGTTTGCGCGCGATCAGGGTATGCGGCGGCTGATTGTGCCGAAGGCGAATGAGGATGAGGCGTCGTTGATTGATGGGCTTGAGGTGACGTGTATTCGCCATGTGGGTGAGTTGATTGAGCTGATGGGTGGGCGTGCGCGGTATTCGCTGCCGTCTGATTCGCCGTCGGTTGCTCGTGTGTGCGATGAGGATTCGTCGGGGTCGCCGGTGTTGGGCGATATGGGCGAGGTGGTTGGTCAGCGGATGACGAAGTGGGCGTTGCAGGTGGCTGCGGCGGGTGGCCATCATGTGTTGATGACGGGGCCTCCCGGGTCGGGCAAGACGATGCTGGCGTCGCGGTTGCCGGGGATCATGTGTCCGTTGACGCCGTTGGAGCAGTTGGAGGTTGCGTCGGTTCGGTCGTTGTGTGGGACGCTGCCTCGTCATGGGATCAGTGATGTGCCGCCGTTTGAGGCTCCGCATCATTCGTCGTCGACGGCGTCGCTGGTGGGTGGCGGCAGTGGCGTGGCGCAGCCTGGTGCGATTACGAGGTCGCATCGTGGGGTGTTGTTCATGGATGAGGCGCCTGAGTTTTCGACGCGGACGTTGCAGACGTTGCGTGAGCCGTTGGAGTCGGGGTATGTGTCGTTGTCTCGTTCGAAGGGGACGGCGTTGTTTCCGGCGCGGTTTCAGCTGGTGATGGCGGCGAATCCGTGTCCGTGCGGGTTTGCGTATGGCAATGGCGAGCGCTGCACGTGTAAGGCTCGGGATCGGGTGCGGTATTTTTCGCGTTTGTCGGGGCCGATTCTTGATCGGATCGATATTCAGGTGGAGGTGCCGCCGGTGGATCGTATTGAGGTTGGTTCGGTGGAGCCGTCCGAGTCGAGTCGTGATATGCGTCAGCGGGTGATTCTTGCCCGTAATACGGCCCGTGAGCGGTTTGCGGGGTTTGATTGGTCGTGCAATGCTCAGGCGTCCGGGGATTGGCTGCATAAGCATACGTCGGTGAAGGCGATCGAGGTGGTGAACCGTGCGTTGGAGTCGAAGCGGCTGAGTCTGCGTGGCGCGGATCGTGCGTTGCGTTTGGCGTGGACGTTGGCTGATTTGTCCGGTCGGGTTTCGCCGGGTGTCGATGAGATGAATCAGGGCATCATGTTGCGTACTCGGGTGACGTGAGTGGGAGGTGTCGGGGTGATGGTTGATGAGGAGACGTTGGCGTGTGCCGTGTTGACGTTTTGCTTGGATGGCGCGGATGCGATCATGTGCGTGACGGTCAGGGGCGTGGGTTGCGCGCGCGATACGGTGCGTCTGTTGCGTGATGCGCGTGATGGGGAATCGTCGTTGGCTGTCGCTGCGCGCGGTGCGTTGGATGATGCGTTCGCGCGTGGCGTGGTGAGGTGGGGGCGGCGTTTGACTGCTCGGATGATGGATTCGTTTCATCTTGCGCGGGATCGTTGGCTGTCTCGTCTGGCGTTGCTGCCGTCGTCGGATGCCGGCGTGTTGGAGGATTGGCTGACGGCCGGTGGATCTCAGTGGGTGATCGCCGCGCATAGTCCGTGGTGGCCGTCTCAGTTGGCGGATCTGTCTATTCGTAAGGACTGGGCTCCGCCGTTGTGTCTGTGGGGTGTGGGGGACGCGCGTGCGTTGACGAGCTGTCCGAGTCCGGTGGCGGTGGTCGGTTCGCGTGATGCGAACGCGTATGGCGGATCGTTGGCACGTGAGTTGGGCCGTAGGATCGCCGCTGCCGGTCATCTGGTGGTGTCGGGTGGTGCGATGGGCGCGGATGCCGCCGCGCATTGGGGTGCGTTGGCGGCGGTGGAGTCCGGTGGGGACGCGGATGGCGTGGGCCGTACCGTGGCGGTGTTCGCGGGCGGGTTGAATCATGCGGGGCCGCAATGCAATCGGCTGTTGTTCGATCGGATCGTTGAGGCGCGTGGCGCTCTGGTCAGCGAATTGTGTCCCGATACGATTCCCGAGGGCCGGCGGTTTCTGTTGCGCAATCGGATCATCGCGGCGTTGGCATCGTCGGTGATCGTCACGCAGGCCAGATTACGTTCGGGCGCGTTGAACACCGCGAATTGGGCCGTGGAGCTCAATCGTGCGTTGTATGCGGCGCCCGGGTATGCGGGCATGCCGTATAACGCGGGGTGCAACCGTCTGATTCGCGACCAGCAGGCGATGCTGCTTATGGGCGCGCAGGACGTCGAGGAGATCTGCCATCTGTCGCATCGGCCGGCGATGTCTCTCGATGCGCCGGATTCGCCGGGCGAGCCGTCATCGCATGATGCCTGTCCCGTCGAGGCCGAGGCCGGTTCCGCCACGCGCCGGCAGGAGCCGGCGGAGAACGATCTCGATGATGAATCGGCCGTACGTCAGCGTACGTTGCTGGCCGCGATCCGTCGCTGTCGCAAGGAACGGATGCCGGCGGATGCGGAGCATATCGCCGCATACACGGACGGGGCCATGTCGTTGCCCGACGTGCTGGCGACGCTGGGGCGTATGGAACTGGCTGGCCTGATCACCATCGCGCAGGGCATCGTGTCGATCGTCAGGAAGAACTGAAACTCCGACGGCGAATCGGATTCAGGCATCCCACTGGCATCGGGCCAGATCCACGCGCCATCCGGCGTCTCCCGCATTACCGTCCGGTTTCGGCGGGAGGAACGGCACGCCTTCCTCTTCGAGCAGCATGCGCTGCTCGTCCGGGCCTCCGAACGCGAAGCCGGGTGCGAGCGAACCGTCGCGGAACACGACGCGGTGGCATGGGATCACGCCGGGTTCGGGATTGGCGTGCAATGCGAATCCGACGAACCGTGCGTTGCGCGGATTGCCGGCCAACGCCGCGACCTGCCCGTAGGTCGCGACCATGCCGCGCGGGATGCGCCGTACCACGGCATACACCCGCTGATTGAACGTTCCTGTCATACGCCCCATTATCGCGCGTTCGTCCCGACGTCTCCCGACAATCAAGGGTATGAGTCCGAAGCATATCGAAGACATGTATGATGCGGTGATCGTCGGAGCCGGCGCGGCCGGACTGTCAGCGGCGTTGGGAGCGTTGCGTTCCGACCATATGCGCACCCTGAGCGAGGCCGGCATCGAGCCGAAGATCCTGGTGATCTCGAAACTGCAGCCGCTGCGTTCGCATACCGGTTCGGCCGAAGGCGGCATCGCCGCCAGCCTGGGCAATGTGGAGGCCGACGACTGGCATTGGCATTACTACGACACGATCAAGGGCGGCGACTGGCTGGTCGATCAGGATGCGGCGAAGCTGCTTGCCGAATACGCGCCGCAGACGGTGATCAACCTGGAACGCGACGGCGTGGCGTTCTCGCGCACCGACGACGGGCATATCGCGCAACGCCGCTTCGGCGGTCACACGCGCGACTTCGGCAAGGAGCCGGTGCGCCGCGCCGCCTATGCGGCCGACCGTGTAGGTCATCAGATCCTGCATTCGCTATGGCAGCAGTGCGTCGCGGCCGGCGTCGAATTCGCCGAGGAATGGTATGTGACCGATCTGGCGCTCGCCGATGACGGCCGCGCGGTCGCCGGCGTGGTCGCCTACGACACGCATGCGGGCACGTTGCACGCGGTTCATGCGCGCAACGTGCTGTTCGCCACCGGAGGCGCCGGCCGCCTGTTCCATACGACCTCGAATTCGTGGGATCTGACCGGCGACGGCATGGCGCTCGCCCTCGCCGCCGGATTGCAGTTGGAGGACGCCGAATTCATCCAGTTCCATCCGACCGGGCTGGCGCACACCGGCATCCTCCTGTCGGAGGCCGCACGCGCCGAAGGAGGCGTGCTGCGCAATGCGAACGGCGACGCGTTCATGGCCGACTATGCGCCCGAGCATCGCGATCTGGCCGCACGCGACGTGGTGAGCCGTTCGATCATGGCCGAAATCGACGCGGGACGCGGTGTCGCCGACCCGAAGGACCCGGACGGGCCGAAGGACTGCGTGTGGCTGGACATGACCGGCATCGACCGCGACCATATGGAATCCGTGCTGCCCCAGGTGGTCGAAACGATCCGCAAATATGCGGACATCGATCCGGCCGACCAGTGGGTGCCGGTCAAGCCGACCGCGCACTACACGATGGGCGGCATCCCGATCACCACCGACGGCGAAGTGTACCGTTGGACGCAGGATGGCGAGAGCCGGCAACGCATGATCGTCGACGGACTGTTCGCCGCCGGCGAATGTTCCTGCGTGTCCGTGCACGGCGCGAACCGGCTCGGCGGCAACTCGCTGCTCGACGCATGCCTGTTCGGCAACCGGGCGGGACTGGCCTTGGCCGAACGCATCGCCGAGCATCCCGTGGATGACCCGATGGCCGACGAATCCGACACGAGCGACGACGAACGCTCCGCGGCGGTCGACACGATCGCGGACAGCCGCAAGCACGACGTCACCGAACTGCTCTCCCCCGCCGAAACGGTCGAATCGCCGGACGACAACCCGTATCAGCTGCTCGCCGATCTCGGCCGTGTCATGGAACAGGCCCTCGCCGTGCGGTGCAGCGCCGAAACGATCGCCGCCGCACGCGCACAGCTGCATGACGAGCTGGCGCCCCGCGCGAACGCCCTGCACGCGCACAGCGACACCGCGGCGTTCAATCAGGAGATCACCGCGATCTGGGAGGCTCGTCATCTGGTCGCGCTCGCGGACGCGGTGCTCGCAGCCTCCGACGCGCGACATGAGTCTCGCGGTTCGCTCAAACGGCTCGACTTCCCCGAACGCGACGACGAGCGGTTCCTCGCCCATTCGATGGCCTCGGCCACAGGCGACATCCTCTGGCAGCCGGTGCATATCGTCGACTACCCGCCCAAGGCGCGCGCATACTGACGGCCACGGCTTATGGCACAATATGATGTCGTTTCTGGTGTTGAGGGAGGCAATATGAGCGGCATGGACGATGCGCTGACCACGGTGACGTTGCGGGTGAACAGATTCACGCCGCGCCCCGAACGCGACCGCGGCGCGCGCGGCGGCAGCCCGTTCGCCAAGAAGGGCGGCTCCCCGTTCGGCGGCGGGGCGTCCCGCAACCGTCGCCCGCGCGGCAAGCAATGGACGCAGGATTACACGCTGTCCGTCCGCCCGGAGGACACGGTGCTGGACTGTCTGCTGACGATCAAACGCACCGTCGACCCGACGCTCGCCTTCCGGTATTCGTGCGGGCACGGCATGTGCGGATCGGACGCCGTCGCGATCAACGGCACGCCGACCCTGCTGTGCACCGCCAGCGTCAAGGATTGGGCGCAACGGCCGACCATGCTGTCGCATACGGATGACGAGGGGTTCCGTCATACCGGCGACGTGTCCGTGGACGCCGATGATGCCGCGGACGCCGCCGACGTATCGGATGGTCTTGGCGTCATCGAATTGTCGCCGCTTCCCGGATTCGCCGTGCAGCGCGATCTGATCGCCGACATCGATCCGATGCTCGACCAGATCCGCAAGCTCAAGCCGTATCTTCAGGCAGACGGCGTGCTCGCCACCACGCATGACGGCAAGGTGGACGTGTTCGAATACCTGCAGAACCCGCAGCAGCTGGCCAAGTACGAGATGCTGACGAACTGCATCGCGTGCGGCGTGTGCGAGGGCAGCTGCCCGGTGTTCGCCGGCGGCGACGCGTTCATCGGACCGGCCGCGCTGATCGCGGCCTCCAGGTTCGTCAATGATTCGCGTGACACGGCCACGGCGGCGCGTCTCGACGCGATCGACACGGCGGACGGCGTGGCCGCATGCCAGTCGGTGCGCGCGTGTTCCCGTCAATGCCCGCGCGGCATCGACGTCGGCGAGGAGATGTGGCAGATCGTGGCCAAGGTCAAGGAACGCTGAGTTCCGGCAATCATTCGGAACGTACCGATTACAGTAGGTGGTTATGGATAGGACGTCGTACACGAATCTCGCCAAAACGTGGGAGTTTGCCGAGAACCATGCGCTCGCGCGCCAGACGGAGGCCCTGCAGGCGGCCCGTATGCGTGCCGAGGAGGCGGGATTCTCGCAAGGGTCCGCCGCGCAGGCCGAATTGCTGGCCACGCTCGTGCATGTGACCGACGCTTCCTCGGTGATCGTCGTCGGCACCGGTTCGATCGTGGAGACGATGCAGCTGATCAACGGTCTAAACGGGGCCGGCCAGCTGACGGCCGTGGATTCCTCGGAGCAGGGCATCGTATTGATCCGCTCGCTGTTCGCCTCGCTGGCGGACGGCACCGCGACCAAACTGCGTGCCGTGAACGCGCCGGCCGGCGTGTTCCTGCCGCGGCTGAACGGCGACGATTACGATCTGATCGTCGTCGCCGGCGATGCGGCGAACTATGCCGCCACATTCGCCCAGGCGCCGCGTCTGCTGCGCGCGCACGGCACGGTCGTGTTCACCGATGTGCTGGCCTTGGACGGGCAGGACACGAGCGGCGGCGTGCTCAATCCGGCGAACCGCAACGGCAAGGCCGTCGCCATGCGTGAACTGATCGAGACGGTGGAATCGGACGAACGGTTCACGTCCACGATCACGCCCACCGGCACCGGGTTGCTGATCGCCGTCAAACGTTGAGCGCACGCCGCTTCATCCCGCATGGGATGCCTCTTATGCAGTGATGGCCGTCGGCCACGAATTGCGATGATTCGTGGCCGACGGCCATCACTGCATATGCCGAAGCTCAGTGCGCGGCTGCGCTGGTGGCCACGGCCACCGCTTCATCGACGTCGTCGGTCAATACGACCAGGTTCGGGTCGATGTCCGAGATCATGCCGCGCCGCTTCACTTCGCCGTTCAGCCAGTCGAACAATCCCTGCCAGTAGTCCTTTCCGTACAAGGCGACCGGCAGGGAGGTCATCTTGTGCGTCTGCACGAGCGTAAGCACCTCGAACATCTCGTCGAAGGTGCCGAAGCCTCCGGGGCAGACGATCACGCCGGACGCGTATTTGGTGAACATGGTCTTGCGTACGAAGAAGTACCTGAAGCTCAGGCCGAGGTTCACGTATTCGTTCAATCCCTGCTCATGGGGCAGTTCGATGCCCAGGCCGACCGATGTGCCTCCGGCCAGTGCGGCGCCCTTGTTGGCGGCCTCCATGATGCCCGGGCCTCCCCCGGTGATGACCGCCATGCCGTGTTCGGCGATCATGCGTCCCATACGTTCGGCGGCACGATAGTCGTCACTGTCCGGTTTGACCCGGGCGGAGCCGAACACGCTGACGGCCGGCCCGATGCCGGCGAGTTCGTCGAATCCCTCCACGAATTCGGACTGGATGCGCAGCACACGCCACGGGTCCATGTCACGCCAGTCAGCGCTTTTCTCATTGCGCAGCAGCGTGGCCGTGCTGCTGTCCGAGGGGATCATCGAGCCGCGAAGAACGGCCGGTCCACGCTGATATGCCGCGCCCAGCGGCTCGCCATCATTGCCCGCAGTAGCCATGTATTCCAATTCCTTTCGTCTGTAGAATCGTCTCAGGCCGAGTATGCGGCCGCATACCGTTTCGACTGCCGGCTGAGCAGTATACCGGACACCGCCGCGGCGATCAACGACGCCACCAGCACGCCGAAACGCGCCTCGGCGGACAGTTCGAGGTTCGCATACGCCAGCGAGGCGATGAGGAACGACACCGTGAATCCGATGCCGCACGCGCATGCCGCGGGGAACATGTCGCGCACGCGCAGCCCTTCGGCCATCTTCAACCCGCCCAAATGCGTGGACAGCCAGGCCGTGGCCATGATGCCCAGCGGCTTGCCCACGACGAGCGCCACGATGATGCCGACGACCACCGGGGACAGCAGCAGTTCGGGCGTCAGCGCCTCGAAATGCACGCCCGTGGCGAACAGGGCGAAGACCGGCAACGCCAGCAGCGCGGACAACGGCTGCAGTTTGCCGGCATACCGTTCGGCGCGAGGCGTCGATTCGCCGAAGCACTCCCGGGCGGGCGTCAGCAATCCGACCAGTACGCCGGCCAGCGTGGGATGGATGCCCGCCTCGAACATCATCACCCATGCGAGTATGCCCACCACGGCGACGGCGATCCACGGCACACGCCTCATACGCACCAGCACGGCCCAGACCGCCGCGCATACGGCGATGCCGGCGAACCAGTACCAGGCGTTGACCGAAGAGAAGAACACGGCGATCAGGATGATCGCCAGCAGGTCATCGACCGTGGCCAGCGTCATCAGGAACGCACGGATAGAACCGGGCAGCCCTTTGGCGAACAGGGCGAGCACGGCCAGAGAGAACGCGATGTCCGTGGCCGTGGGCACGGCCCAACCGTGCACGGCTTCGGAGAACGGAATCATACTGCCCGTGGTCGGCAGAATCACGCTACCGGCATCCCCCGGACCGAATGTGGCAAACAGGAAGGTGACCGCGGTGAACAGGATAGGCGGGGCGATCATGCCGCCGACCGCGCACAGCATCGGCACGGCCGCCGCCTTGGGGTTGGCGAGCGAGCCGGTGGTGAGTTCCTGTTTGAGATCCAGTCCGACGGTCAGGAAGAACACGGTCAGCAGCCCGTCCTGCGCCCAGTGGCCGATCGGCAGGTCGAGATTGGTGTGAGGCACCGCGATACGCGTCTCCGCGACCGCCTCGAACAGGTGGGCGGTCGCCGGCAGATTCGCCAGGATCAGGCCGGCAAGCGCGAATCCGAGCATGATGAGGCCCGACAGCCGGTCGGATGCGGCGATATGCCGTATCATGCCCCACAATCCCCGTCGCGTGGTCATATCATCCTCCATACGTTCGCGTCCCATCCGTTGAGGCCGGTACATCCCGCCGCTGCGGGCCATGTTCCGGCGTCTTCCATATCAATTGCTCCGATTATAGCCGAACATATGTTCTATTCCACCGAGAGCGTGTCCACGCACACCGCATCGGCGCAGCACGTTCGGCACGGTATTGAAAAAACCCTTGCCTCCATACGGAAGCAAGGGGTTTCAGCGTGCGCCAGACAGGATTCGAACCTGCGACCTGCTGATCCGTAGTCAGCTGCTCTAATCCGCTGGGCTACTGGCGCAACACACCACTCTTTAACCTCTTGTGGCAAGAGGCGTGCGCCAGACAGGATTCGAACCTGCGACCTGCTGATCCGTAGTCAGCTGCTCTAATCCGCTGGGCTACTGGCGCATACCGTTATTCGGTTATCTGCGTCCCGGATTCCTCCAAGACTCGTGCGCCAGACAGGATTCGAACCTGCGACCTGCTGATCCGTAGTCAGCTGCTCTAATCCGCTGGGCTACTGGCGCAACACCACTCTTTAACCTCTTGTGGCAAGAGGCGTGCGCCAGACAGGATTCGAACCTGCGACCTGCTGATCCGTAGTCAGCTGCTCTAATCCGCTGGGCTACTGGCGCATGTTGTCTTGTTTTCAGCAACCCGTATAAACTACAACAGTGTCGTTTAAAATGCAAATATCGGCGCGTCGCGTTGTTTTTCTAGGCCTCGCGCCTTCTCGGCAATCGCACCGTTCCTTCCGCGCGGACCAGTTTCGGCCGGCTTTCGCCCCGTACCGACGCCGCGTCCACGATCACCTGGCCGACGTCGTCCATGCTCGGCAGGTCGAACATCGTCTCTTCCAGCGTCTTCTCGATGATCGAACGCAGTCCGCGCGCTCCGGTTCCCCGCTTGATGGCCGTCGCGGCGATCTCATGCACCGCCTCCTCGGTGAACGCGAGATCCACGCCGTCCTCCGCGAACATCTTGCGGTACTGTTTGGTCAGCGCGTTGCGAGGCTCCACGAGAATGCGCGCCAGATCGTCCTCGGTCAGCTCGTCCAATACGCTGATGACCGGCAAACGGCCGATGAACTCCGGCAACAGGCCGAATTCGGCCAGATCATCGGCGTTGACCTGCGCCAGCAGCTCCCCCGACGTGATGTCGCGGTCGTGCCACGCGGTGCCGAACCCGCTCTCGCGCGTGCCAAGACGCCGTCCGATGATGTCGTCCAACCCGACGAACGCGCCGCCGCAGATGAACAGGACGCCGCGCGTGTCGATCTGCACGGTCTCCTGCTCCTTGTGCTTGCGCCCGCCCTCGACCGGCACGGACGCGATCGTGCCTTCGAGGATCTTGAGCAGCGCCTGCTGCACGCCCTCACCGGACACGTCGCGCGTAATGGACGTGTTCTCGCCCGACTTGCGGGCGATCTTGTCGATCTCGTCGATGTAGATGATGCCGTGCTGGGCACGTTCGACATCGCCGTCGGCGGCCGCTATGAGCCGCTGGAGCACGGTCTCCACGTCGTCGCCCACATAGCCGGCCTCGGTGAGCGTGGTGGCGTCGGTGATGACGAACGGCACGTTCATGACCTTGGCGAGCGACTGCGCGAGATACGTCTTGCCCACGCCGGTCGGCCCGAGCAGCAGGATGTTCGACTTGGCGACCTCGACGTCGTCCAACGGATCGCCGCCCGCGCGACGGGCGGACGACGTTCCCAATCCGGAACGGCCGGGTCCTCCCGATCCACCGCCGAGCTGGCCCGCAGCCTCGCGCAGCTCCATGTTGACGCGCTTGTAATGGTTGTATACGGCGACCGACAACGTGCGTTTGGCCGCCTGCTGGCCGACGACGAACTGGTCGAGGTACGCGTTGATGTCGGCCGGCCTGGGCAGCGACAGCGCGTTGACGTCGGCGCTGCGGCGGCGCTCCTCGGAGATGATCTCGACGCACAGCTCGATGCATTCGTCGCAGATCGCGGCGGACGGCCCGGCCACCAGCTTGCGCACCTGATGCTCGGTCTTGCCGCAGAACGTGCAGCGGGGTACTTCCTCGTTGTAGCTCACCACGCGACCCATATCCGCTCCTTCGTCGTCCATACACCGACACCGGCCATCATCGACCGGAACCATACAAAGATACCCCCAACCGAACCGGCTGAGGGTATCTCATCTGGGCATCACGAACGGTGCTCGAGCACCTCGTCCACGATGCCGTACTCCTTGGCCTCCTGGGCCGTCAGGAACGTGTCGACCTCGATGTCCTTGCGGATCTTCTCGACGTCCTGGCCGGTGTGCTTGGCGAGCGTGTTCTCGAGCCATGCACGCATGCGCAGCATCTCCTTGGCCTGGATCTCGATCTCGGTGGCCTTGCCGAAGCCCTGGTCGATGGCCGGCTGGTGGATGAGCACACGCGCGTTCGGCAGGATCAGACGCTTGCCCTTGGCGCCTGCGGCGAGCAGGATCGCCGCGGCGGACGCGGCCTGGCCGAGGCACACGGTCTGCACGTCGGGCTTGATGTACTGCATGGTGTCGTAGATCGCGGTCATCGCGGTCATGGAGCCGCCGGGCGAGTTGATGTACATCATCACGTCGCGGTTCGGGTCCATGCTTTCGAGCACGAGCAGCTGGGCCATGATGTCGTCGGCCGAGGTGTCGTCGACCTGCACGCCCATGAAGATGATGCGGTCCTCGAACAGCTTGGTGTACGGGTCCTGCGTCTTCATGCCGTACGGCGTCTTCTCGGAAAACTGCGGCAGGATGTAACGGTCCTGCGGCATCACCGGGACCATGCCACGGCCCGCGAGCGCGGCTTCGCGCGCGGCGGCCGGCATGAAGCCGACGACGCCGGCGTTACCGGCCAGACGTTCGGCACGCTGGATGAACTTCGCTTCTTCGGATGCCATGATGCTCACTCCCCTTCCCCGGCGCTCATCGTGTCGTGCGTGGACACGATCTTGTCGACGAACCCGTATTCGAGCGCCTCCTGCGCCGTGAACCAGTGGTCGTATTCGTTGTCGCGGTAGATCTCCTCGACGGTGTGGCCGGTCTGCTTGGCCGTCAGCTCGGCGAGGGTCTTCTTCATGTCCATGATGAGTTCGGCGTTGATGCGCACGTCGGTGGTGGTGCCGCCGATGCCGCCGGACGGCTGGTGCATGAGCACGCGCGCGTGCGAGGTCAGGAACCGCTTGCCCGGGGTGCCGGAGCTCAGCAGGAACTGGCCCATCGACGCGCACATGCCCAGGCCCACGGTCGCCACGTCGGGCTCGATGAGCTGCATGGTGTCGTAGATGGCCATGCCGGCGGTGATCGAACCGCCCGGCGAGTTGATGTACAGCCAGATGTCCTTCTTCGGGTCCTCGGCCGCGAGCATCAGCATCTGCGCGCAGATGCGGTTGGCCATATCGTCCTTGACCTCTTCGCCCATCCAGATGATGCGGTCCTTGAGCAACCGGTTGAAAATCGGATCCACCATGGACGGGGCGTCGCCCTCGGCCATCGTGGGTGAGGGTGTCATGAAACCTGCCACCTTATCTCCTTGACTCATACAACATTACGTCTAGCTACATTACCCGTTCAAAGCGACTGCCGCCGCCCGCGCAGCCCGTTTTCGGCTACCCGCATAGCGGAGCGTCGGCTGGCCGCCGTCAGCCGGCGAGCGCCGTGATCCACGCGTGCCGCGGCGGCATGGTGTCCCGTCGCACTCGTAGCTCCCGCAACGCGGATGCCTGTCGCATATGAGGAGGTCCGCCGATATCCGGATTTCCCGCAGCCGATTTGAGATCAACGCAACCGTGGGTCGTCGAATCTGCGGTTGGTCAGCACCGGCAGTGTGCGGCGCGTGGCGTCGAGCCTCTCCCGGGACAGGTTCGCGGTGATGAGTTCGGCGTGTTCATTGTCGGCGTCCGCGATGGTCTCTCCCATCGGCGAGACGATGCGGCTGCAGCCGATGTTGCGTGTGCTGAGTTCGCTGCAGGCCAGCATGTAGCAGGTGTTTTCCACCGCCCGTGCGGCCGTCAGCGTCCTCCAGTGTTCTTCCTTGAGCGTGCCGCGCACCCATGCGGCGCTGACCACGATCGCGTCCGCGCCGCGTACGGCCAGCGAGCGCGCGGTTTCCGGGAACCTCAGGTCGTAGCAGGTCATCACGCCGAGTTTCCAGCCGTCGACGTCCACGATGGGCGGCAGTTCGGTGCCGGGTATCACCGTATCGGATTCGTGTGCGGAAAACGCATCGTACAGATGCAGTTTGCTGTAGGATGCCGCGATCTTGCCGTCGCGGATGACGAGGAACATGTTGGATACTCGCCTGTCGGATCGTTTTCCGTCATTCCAGACGGCTGGTCGGATATGGACCGTGCCCATCAGCGTGATGTGGCGGTCGGCGCCGATCCGGCGAAGTCCGGTCACGAACATGTCGTCGATGGGCTGCGCGTGCGCGGCCGCGAATGAGTCGTCGTCGCCGTCGCGGGCGATCAGTCCTTCCGGCAGTACCAATAGTTTCGCACCGCCGTTCGCCGCATCTCGGGCGAGCGTATCGATCATCGTCAGATTGCGTTCCGGGTCCCGTCCCACGGTGAATTGCGCGATCGCCACCGGCAGATACTCATTGCTCATCGTCGTTCCTTCCGTCCGGGTAGGGCATCTACTTGCAATACGGTAGAGCCGCGAGACACCGGATGCGTTATCAGGCATCGTGCTTTGCCGTCAGTTGCCTTGCCGGCTGATGCCGCCTTTGTGACCGGTCGCTTTGAACGGCTTGGTCCGTGCCGCAGCCGGTCGTCCTTGGCGCAATGCATTCCCCGACAGTGCGGCATGCGACTCCGACCGGGAACGCGTTCCGTCTCCCTCGATCCGTTCGCCGGCATTGATGCCTTTGGCTCGCAACGCCCGTATCCATCGTTCGTCCATATTCGATCACCCTACCAGCCATCGATACTTGGCGACGGAATACAGCGGAACGAACGGGATGAGGATCGGCGTATGGCTCGCATACGCTTGATATTGCGGGTCATCCCCGTAATTTCTGGTTTGCCGGATTTCCAACCGCCGCGCTCCGCCGAACATGATCCACACGATGCATATCCAGCCGGCTGTCGCCGCCAGCCACTGCCATACGCCGTGAACGGCAGTCAGACCGGATATGAACACGCCGGTCCATGTCAACACTTCGCCGAGGTAATTCGGGCATCGCACCCAACGGAATACGCCCACGTCGCAGAACCGCCTCGGATGCGTCTGCTTGAACCGGTTCTTGGTCTGGTCCGCGACCGATTCGAGCGCGATGCCACATGCCATGATCACCGCGCCGATGACGGCCGCCATATCCGTACCTGCATGATTGGCGAGCCGGAACAATATCGGCGACGTCTCACACGCGTACAGCAGAGCACAAGACATCCACACCAATATCTTGACGGCGAACGGTGTACTGGAACCATCCTTGATCTCATGCTTCATCGTGGCCTGATATGACGTGCTACGCCGCTCACGGATCAGCAGATAGCCGCCAAGCCGGCAGCCGTATACGATCAGCAGCACCGCCATGATTGCGGTGATCGGCTCCAGATCACGGGCGAATACGGCCAGCGTCACCACCCCTATGCCCGCAACGGAAAACCCGTATCCCAACGAGATGAACCACACGAATTTCCTGAATCCAACGGCACTGATCGCCAGCGCCACGGCAAACATGACGAGAAAATACACCGGCCCGTCCTTTCCTCCAGTGCTCGATCATTCGAGCGGTACAGATCAATCGTCGCCAGTACTATTCTCCTCCGCGACTGGAAAATCCAACGCATGCCCCCATAACAAAACAGGGCAACGAATCGAACCATGATTCAACCGGGTCAGCCCCATGAGGAACGATGCTCCGGCACGGATTCCATAAGTGGGTGGAGACATACCATGAGGCGTGGCGTCAGTGGGTGAATACGGACACAAGGATTTGTAAGTGGGTGTCCACCTACCACGAAGAACCTGCGTAAGTGGGCGAATGCATACCACCAGAAAATAAGTGGGCGTTCGCCTACCACGAAAACGCCTGAATCCCGGTTTTCATGGTAGGCGAACGCCCACTTATCGTTTTTCGCGTCCGCATTCGCCCACCAAGGCTCACAAAGTGGGCAAATACGGACGCAGTTGCACGTAAGGAGATCTCACATCACGTAGACGCGGATCAGTGGCCGAGTGCGTGTTGGTCTTCGATGGCCGCGGTGCCCTTATAGTGGGCAGTGCAGTACTTCATCGGTTCGATAAGGAGCGATCATGACATTGATGGAACCGCCGTCCATTCCGGTACGCCGTGCGCACGACGGACTCGAACTGCCGGCCATCGGATTCGGCACGTACAAGGTGAACGGGTTCGCCGGCGCCGAGGCGATCAGATCGGCGTTGGAGGTCGGTTACCGGCTCATCGACTCCGCGTTCAACTACGAGAACGAGGGCATCGTCGGCAAGGCGATCCGCGAATCCGACGTGCCTCGCGAACAGATCATCGTCGCGTCGAAGCTGCCCGGGCGCCACCACCAGTACGACCAGGCGCGCGCCACCATCGAGGAGTCCGTGGCGCGCATGGGACTCGACTACATCGACCTGTACCTCATCCATTGGCCGAACCCGTCGCAGGGCCAGTTCGTCGAGGCGTGGCAGGCGCTCGTCGACGCGCAGCGGCAGGGCATCGTCAAGCACATCGGCGTGAGCAACTTCCTGCCCGGCCACATCGATCTGCTCATCCGCGCCACCGGGGTCACGCCGGCGGTCAACCAGATCGAACTGCACCCGTTCCTCCAGCAGAACGAGCTGCGCGACTACGACGAAGCGCACGGCATCATCACCGAGGCGTGGAGCCCGCTGGGCCGCGCCAACCAGATGCTCAAGGACCCGACCATCACGCGCATCGCCGCCAAGCATCAGGTGTCCCCAGTGGCCGCGATCCTGCGCTGGCATCTGCAGTTGGGCGACGTGGCGATTCCGAAGTCCATGCACCGCGACCGCCAGCGCGCCAACCTCGACCTGACCGGCTTCACGCTCGACGAGCAGGACATGCGCGACATCGCCGCGATGGACAACCCCGAAGGCTACACGTTCGGCCAGAACCCCCGCTGGCACGAGGAAGCCTGAATCCGGAGCAAGCCCCGGATCATGGATTGATGAGCGGGCGCCCTCTGCCTTGGAGTCGTTCAGATTCCGGTTCGCACGGCAGAGGGTACCGGCTCATCGTCTTTCAACGTCCGGCGCCTCACACCGCGTTCCGCACACGGTCCGGCGGCATGGCGTTGTCGCGCACGCGTCGGATGCATAGGATCAGGTCCATTGCCTGTTTGGCGTCGAAGAGTTTGATAAGCGGCCTCGGCCGGTCGAACGGCGGTTTGGCGAGTCGTTCGGGGTCGAGGTATCCGTTGCGTTCGATGTAGTCGATGACGGTATTCAGGAAGCCGATCTGCGCCTGGTTGAGCGTGTGCGTGTTGATGAATTCGGCGAATGCGTTCATCACCGCGGTGTGGTCAAGCTTGGCGATGCTGCGCACGAGCAGTCCGAACGGCAGCGGCCCGTATGTGGTTTCGTATTCGTCTTGTGTGCCGAGTTCGTGGACGAGCACGCGTTCGAGTTCGCTGTAGTCCGCGGCGGTCAACGGTTCGTTGTGCCGCAGTTTGCGTATCGCCCCGTCGTCCTGGTGTTCGGTGACGTATCGGTTGACTTTGAGTTTGTAGTCGTCGTAGTGTTCGGTGATGTCGAATGGTTGGTTTTCGGCGCGTTCGACGAGCGGGTCGGTCAGGTCGGTGATGACGGTTTTGCGTCTGCCGGTGTCTGCGATGAATCGGATGAGGCCACGTAGCCGAATACGTACGTGTTCCAGTTCGGTTACGGGAAGTTCGGCGAGGTAGTCGTCATTATCGATGATCGTCGTGACCAGTTCGCGGTGTTGCCGCACTTGCGGGATGGTCATGCGTTCGCCCAGTTGCTTGGCGATCGTACGCAGTTTGGCCGCGTAGGCGTTCGCGGTTTCACCGGCTGCACGGTCGACCATCATGCCGTACATGAGCGCGTCGAAGCGCAGTGCATACGTGTCCGGTTCATCCCAGTGGGCCAACGGTGCGAGTTCGTGGGTGAGCTCGCGCACGTTCAGGTCGTTGAGGAACGTGTACGCGTCGGCCGAGCGGTACCGTTCCACATATTCGCGTTTGAGACGTACCGCGACTGCGCTCGCGTTCCATGAGCCGATCTGTCCGGTCAGGTCTGAGACCAGGTCGGCGCGCCACTGGGTGGCCTGCGGATCGTCGGCGAAATCGCTTGACTGAAATGCCTGTACGAGCTCGGCCTTGCGCGCGAAGATGCGCTCGCTGACGGATGCGGCGAGCTTGTCTTCGACCGGATTGGTCTGCTCGCGGAAGAACGCGAAGTTGCCGCAGTAGTCGAAGATCTTGAAACGGCGTTTGCCGACGTATTCGCCGTCGATATTGTCGATGCAGTCGAGTTCCGGGCTGAGTCTGGTGCCGCGTCCGATCATCTGCCAGAACTTGATCTTGGAGCGTACTTTCTTGAAAAACACGAGGTTGACGACGTCGGGCACGTCGACGCCGGTGTCCATCATGTCGACGGATACGGTGATGACCGGCAATGGTTTGCGTTTGAATTCGGCGATGATGCTGTGCGCGTAGTCGTCGCCGTGCAGCACGGTTTTGATGAATCCGTGCGCGGATTCCTTGGGATAGAGTGCCGTATAGCGTTCGACGATGTAGCGTGCGTGCGTCTGGTTGGCGGCGAAGATGATGGTTTTGCCGAGCCGTTCGCCGCCGTTGGTCTTGATGCCGTGGTCGTGCAGGTCTTCAAGGACGGCGTCCACGGTGGAGGGGTTCATCACGTAGGTGTTGATCGCGGCCGCGTCGATGTGCGCGGGCAGGTTTGTCTCGTCACCGGCATCGTCTCCGGAACCGGCGCCATCGCCATCGCCGAAGTCCTCCTCGTAACGTTCCTTGTCCTCGTCGGACAGGTCGTCGTAGGTGATGCCTTCGTCCACGAACTTGGTCTTGGCTTCGACGTTGACGAACGGGACGAGCACATGGTCGTGCAATGCCTTCGCGTATTCGTATACGAAAGTGGGGACGCCGTGCTGCACGTGGAAGAAGTCGTAGGTGTTGCGGTCCACGTCGTCGCGCGGCGTGGCGGTGAGCCCCACCATGAGTGCGTCGAAGTGGTCGAAGATGACCTTGTATTTCTTGAAGATGGACCGGTGCGCCTCGTCCACGATGATGAGATCGAAATGCCCCGCGGAGAACGCGGGTTTGCCGTCCGCGCCGGTTTCCATGTCGATGGCGTTGATCATGGTCTGGTAGGTGGAGAACACGACGCGAGCGTCCGTATCGTGCTTGTTGGAGCACAGGTTGCACAACGACCAGTCGGGGAAGTATTCGCCGTATGCGCTGTTCGCCTGCGAGACGAGTTCGATGCGGTCGGCGAGGAACAGTACGTTCTTGACGAGTCCGGCGCGCATGAGCACGTCGGCGAGCGCGGCGGAGACGCGGGTCTTGCCGGTGCCGGTGGCCATGACGAGCAGGCTGCGTCGCTGGCCTTGGTTGAGGTTGTCGCACACGGCCTGGATGGCTTCGAGTTGGTAGGCGCGGCCGTTGCCGCCGGCGACGTTGAGGTTGACCGGGACCATGGACGGGTCGATGGCGGTGCGTCGACGGTCGATGATGCGCTGCAGGTCGTCCTGGGCGAAGACTTCGCCGACCTGCCGGTAGGAGCCGTTGTCGTCGTCGACGAAGTAGGTCTGGTAGCCGTTGGATAGGAAGATGAGCGGCCGGTAGCCGAATTGCCGTTCGAGGCAGTCGGCGTAGAGGCGTGCCTGTTGGAGTCCTTTGGCGGGGTCGTAGGCGGTGCGTTTGGCTTCGATGATGGCGAGCGGTTTGCCGTCGCGCCCGTTGAGCAGGTAGTCGACGTAGCCTTGCTGGCCGGGGTTGCCTTCCATGCCGGTGACGGGGTATTCGGTGATGATGTCGTGCGCCATGTTCCAGCCGACCAGCTGCAGGTCGAGGTCGATGAAGCGTTTGCGGGTCTGGTATTCGTTGAATTCGTCGGCCGGCACGTGTTCGATGGCGGGTTGTTCGGCCTTGCGGGCGGCGAGCTGGTCGCTCAGGGCGCGTACCTGCGCCTCAAGTTCGCCTATGCGCGTGGTCTGTTCGTTGAGTCGTGCTTCGTATTCCTTGCGCGCGGCGTCTTCCCGCGCTTTGCGCTCCTTGGCGGTGAGCGCATTGCTGACCGCAGGGACCTGTTCGGGATCGAAAGTGCGTTTGATATAGCGGAGGCCGTAGCTGTAGTCGATCCATTGGACGAACGTGAAAAGGATGTTCAGGGAGAACATCGCGTCTTCTACCTTGAGACGTGCGTTGCGATGTGCGGCCATGTTGCCGGCTTTGATGACGTATTGCAGTGATTTCCACAGGTGGTTGTCGGCGAGTGCGGCGCTGAAGGTGGGTTCGTGGACGAGGGATTGCAGGTTGTCCTTGTATGGAGGCTTGATGGTTTCGTCGGCGGCGTACACCCATTTGACGGCGAGCTCGAACGCGCGGCGCGTGGCGAATGCACAGAATGTAGGCGATATCGACATCGCCCGTTCCGCTTCCACGCATGCGTCGGCGAACATCTCGTAGTTGTCCTGACCTTGCAGAAACGAAAAGTTGGCCATATCCGTCTCCCTTATGCGCCACGTCGCGGCATCCCGTCGTTGCCGATCCAACGATATCGTACAACGCAAAACGACTGATGCGCCAAACTCAGGCACCCAGTACGGTGATGGGGACCACGTACACACCCTCCGTCGTTCTCCGCGCATACATGCCGTTGCCGACGACCACCATGAGGAATGATGGCTCCCGCTGTTGGGAATAGGGATTCGCCATGACCGTATTGCGGACCCTGATGAGCGAATCGATGCCTTCCTGTGCCTTGTTTTCACCGAGTTTGATCTCGATGGCTCCCCATCTGCCATCTTCGAGTTCGATGATGGTATCGGCTTCCAGTCCTTTGTCGTCACGATAGAAATACACCTTGGGATGTTCGAGACCGACCCATGCGGAGGCATACACCATGAGATCACGTATGACCAGGTTCTCGAATGCGTCACCGAATATCTGACCGTTGGCGAGCAGCCGCGTGGGATTGATGCCGAGGGATGAGACGGCAAGAGAAGGATCAACGAAATACCGTTTCGGCTTGACCCTCATTCGGTTGCGGGCTTTGATAGGAGCATCCCAGCTGGGCAGTTCCTCGATGAGGAACTCACGGATCAGCATGTCTACGTAACTGGTGGTGGTTGCGCGCGCGGGTTCCGTATCCGCGGTCTCATCATCGGCATACATGTCCCGGCTGATGGTCTTAATCGTGGCCGCTTTGGCGTTGTTTCTCGCTAACGACATGATGATCCGTCGGGTCATGGCGGGATTCTTGCCCATGCGTGGGGCGTTGTCCTCACAAACCGCTTCCAAATACTGTCGGGGAATATACAGGGTACTTTCAAGATCGCGGTCCAAGGCGGCCGGCCATCCGCCACGGCAGACCCATTCCGCAATCTGTGCCAGCGACACCTGCGTGACGGCCGGGGAGAACTCTCCGTCAAAGAGTCTGCGCAGGGATACTGCGCCAGTCGATAATCCTTGCTCATAGAGGCTCATGGGGCGCATACGCAGATGCGCGATTCTGCCGGCACCACTATGTTCGTATTGTTCCAATGGCGGGGCGCTGGAACCGGTAAGCAGATATTGCCCAGGACGATTGGATTCCCGATCGATCGCATGCCGGACCGCATCACGGACGGCGGGGACGGTTTGCCATTCATCGATCAGATGCGGCTGGTCGCCGAGAAGAGGCATCGTGGGATCGGCTTCGGCCAATGGCCGGACACGGTAATCATCCAGACCGGTGACGCTATTGGCATGGGACAACGCGCACCACGTCTTTCCGCACCATTTCGCCCCATCGATCTGAACGGCGCCGAATATGTCAAGCAACTTGGACACTTGAGCATCCAGCAAACGTGGCCTGTACGTTTCAGGACGAAGCACCACTAGTCTCACCGCCTATACATTTATCATTCTAGACCATTTTCATTATACATTTTACACCATTTTCGTTAAGCATTTTATCTTTTCTACTAGGTTGTGTTTTACTGATTCGTTAAACGATAGTTGAACAGCATGGAGTCAATTATGACAGTAGATGCTACATTCACGCCAAACATGTGTGCGATTCTCAAATCTCTGATCGGGCAACGCTTGGCGTCTCTGGAATGCGAGCGATTGGAGCAGACTCGGGAAACCTATGGGAATCTGCTCATCACTACCGAATCGCAAAGAGTGGAACTCGTCAACGAGGAAGAACCTACGGATTACTTCGGAGACACCGAGGACATCTCACATTTCACTTGCCAAAGACTTGACCCCGATGAGCGATTCCACCAGTTCGTCATGGGCGAGCAGCCAATGAAGTACCCGTTATTAGGAAAGGTCAACAAGGTATTCATCGTCAACGACAATGTGTCGCTGCCGAAGGAGAACTACGATATCCAACTGTCTATGGCCGTGATTTTGGATACCGATACCGGGGAGATCGCCTTTCTGCGTGGATGGCATTTCGACGAGATGATCACCGTAGTACAGCATGATGATTACCGACGGTTTCTCCGACCCGTCGAACAAGTGAAATCCGACTGGAGCGACGATCCGGATTCCGCGACTGTAAAACGACAGTTCATCGAGCTGTAAATCATAGTGGCAGTGGCAGCAAATGGACGAATTCATCCGCCACCACTACCACTACCGAACAAAGTAACGTTGAGCAAGGCCGGTGTAAAGGGCGGTGAAGCGGTCGAGCTGCTGGCGGGTGGCAAACTTGAGGGACTCCACCGATGCGATACCGTCAGCAATGCAGTACTCGAAAGGCAACGCGCCAACAACCTTTCATCGGCGACATCGCCAGACGCACTAAATGATGTGGTTGTAAGAACATCACATTTTAATAATTTTTGACATAAGAATTTGCTTGATGGTATTATTCATACCATGAGCACTATAGAACTGCCATTCCCCTGGAAAGAGATTTCCGGCGCGGCAACGGACGACATGACCACCGAGCTGGACAGAGTCGGCGTATCGGTCGATCCACACTCGCAACCGGTAAGCATGGATTCCCTGCTGGAACAACTTGCAGGGTGTCCTCTCACCTATGCCGATATGACCGATGCGGACGTGAGCCGTGACAATCTGATGACCTCGCCCAGATCAGTTCGTTCCTACTATGTTATGGGACACCGCTGGGTACGCATACGCAATATGGAAACCGATCTCGAAGTGCTGCTTCGCCTGCAATCCAGGATGCCGGAATCACGCGAAATCTATATTTCGTCCATCATCGTCCCGTTCGATCAAGGACGGGAACTCAGCGGCAACGACCTTCGAGACATTCCGGTAGCGGCCATCGCCTCCGCCTATTCGCGTCATGAAGTTCAGAACATCATCGCGCTCAACCGGGCGTTCGTCCTCGGCGAGGACATAAAAACCGATCCGATGGAAAAACTTCCCAAAGCCAGTGGCTCCGACCGATTCCTCGCCCTCGTCGGCCGTCAATATGACGCCCTCGAAAACGCATATCCCGGCAAAAGCATCGCCAAACTCCTCGCCGAGCACAACGAGACGAAGCTGCCCAACGCACAGCGGTGGATCGCCGCCGCCCGCAAACGTGGGTTCCTGGCCCCTATAGCCAAAGGCCAGCGTCCTAATAAAAGGAAGGAGAACGAGCAGTAGATCAATCAATAGGTGGCGGCCGCACCAAGGCAACCGCCACCCAGTTTTCCCGACCGCTGCGTCACTTTCCACAGATATCGGCGTTCGGGAACGGAACCAACATGATTCCTATCCGATTCTATATCGGGGAAAGGAGCTTGTTCATGAAGAACAAGCCGGACCTAGACATCCTGCTCAACCTTGGTTGGGCGGAGTTGACCAATACGACCGCAAGTGTAGGAGAATTCGATATCCCGAAGCTCTCCTGCCATACGAGGATCATGCCGAAATTCCTTGCACTGTACGGGGAACCCGGTCGATATCAGGAGGCCGGCGCGGAAACCGGCATCTGCTTCTATACCTACGACAAGAAGTTCGACGGCATCAACGGTCTCTTCAACGCGATCTATTACAAAGAAAAGACCTTGCTCGACTATTATCGACGCCGTTTTGCCGGTGTCAGGATCTTCATCAGCCCGGATTACTCGCAGTTCGGAGACGTCCACGAAGTCGAGAACCTGTACCGCCTGTTCAAAATGGCCATCGTCTCACTATGGCTGACCGACGAACTCCATGCTGTGGTCATTCCCAATATCACGGGAGCCGACGAGAAGATGCTGATGACTCTACTGGAATCTCTCAAGGATTGTAGCGTCGTCGCATTCAGCACCAAAGGTCACATGACCAGCAAGGATGAGCGAGAACGACTTCGCCGTATGGTCAAGCTCACAGTCGACACGCTCGATTTGGGTGCCATCGTGGTCTACGACTGCTGCGGCGACAACAAACAGGCCCTGGAAGTATTCGACTATGCGAGACAACATGGCATCAAGTTGGTCATACCTGACAACACCCTGAAAATACGCAACTGCCAGAAGGGAGCACAACGCTCATGAACGGCGGTAACTCAGGACAGGTATCAGGAACTTCCGGCTCCCCGCAACAGACAGTTGATCAATCTTTCTACCAAGATCAGGCTCGTTCAAACGAGCAGGACCTTGCGGAACGCGTGGAACTCATCAACGAGCTCAGGGAGCGTAATGTGAAGTTCACCGAAAGAGACATCCAGTTCATCACCAGAGACCGAACCGGACAAATCGTCTGGCTGGAAACCGGGAATGGTGGCGCAGGTCTCACCCACATCATCAACCGCCATAAGGAGGATTTCCAACGCGCAATAGGCATCCCCGAAGAACAGATAGTCTCGACACTGCATTCGATTTTCCAAAACGGAAAGGTCTGCTATAACATAATCAAACCCGGAACCAACGGCGGATTCGAGAGACTGTATCTGTTCAAGCGGCGATATTATCTGATTACAGGCATAGGGTCCAATGGGTTCATCATTTCGGCATATCCGACCAGCGACCAAGAGGCTCAAAAACGAATTAAGGAGTATGCGCAATGAATGCGAAGAGAGGAAAAGATGTGATCCGGATTCAACTCGACTGGGCACAAGGCCCTATCTGGCTTTCCTTTTCCGAGACCGGCGAACCAATCACCGATAGTGAAATCGTCAACTCGGACAAGAAAATCTGGGCCTTGAATAAGGAAATCGGCGACTTATACACCTCGTACTACGAATTCGACTCGCATGGTCAAGCTTGCTGGTTCAACGCCGAGAAGGAGAAAGCAGATAAGCAACGCATGCTGAAACTGCTCGGCCAGCTCAAGAACCGGCTGAACGAAATCAACGACGGATCGTTCGTGATCGACGACCGAGAAACCGCCAGAGTCGAAGCGTTGTGAATATGGGCGAAGTCTGGGGAGCGGAATGAAGTTCCACACCCCAGACTTTTACGCGAAGTAGCGCTGGGTGAGGCTGGCGTAGAGGGTGTTGAGGTAGTCGAGCTGCTGGCGCGTGGTGGATTTGAGGGATTCCACCGACGTGACGAACTCGGCGAACTCGTTCTGTAGGGCGAGAGGCGGCGCCGGAATATCAAACTGCATTGCATCTCGTACATTGACGTGAGGAACCGTTGAACCCATATTCAAACTGTCAGCTTGACGTCTGACAGAATCGGACAATATCGCATGAAGCAAATACTCAGAAGTACATAGCTTCGGATCAGGCCGAAACAGCATTACACGTTGCCCAAGACAGAACCTATACCCTGCTGGCAATACAGCTGCTTCTCCATACGTTCCCTCTCTGGCATATACAATATCTCCAGCTTCTGGGACCAAACGTTTTACTCGCAGTAAATACTCCTGCTCGTCTACGTATTTCATTGAATCCCATATGATGGAACCGTTAGATAATTCAGACGTACGAATAGCAGGGAATACTTTATTGGTTCCTCGATACTTTGGCGTCGAATGCGGGCAATCCACTATTGCCAAGCAGATATCCTTGATTGCTACATGCCGAACCTTGCTATTCTCGAACATCTCGACGAAGCGGGATTGGATGAGTTCGTCGGCTTTGGCGAGCATCTGCTCGGCATAACGCCGAAGTCGAATAATCTCACCAAAACGTTGGGCAATCTCCCGTTGCTCTTCTATTTCGTATACCGGTATCTCAAATGAGTTGAGGACGGCTTTCCCAACTGCGGTAAAAGTGCTTCCAGTACCAAGCGCCGCAAGATCATCACTCTTGGCAGTCAAGCATTGCCTCAGATAATTCATATCGAGAACATCGTTCTTAACTCGAAGAGACGCGACACCTCGTCCAATACAACACTCGCAATCAGCAACGTTGATCGCGCCAATAGGAGCACGGACAGAAATCAACAGATCTCCTGGCTGAGCAATTTTCTTCGGCTCCGTACACCACGTACGAGCAATCGGATGATCAACTCCAAAATCGGCATTCCCCTGAAAGAACGGGAGTCCTTCCTCGTTCTGGTTATACGAAGTTGAAGAAGGAGATTGTCCGAGAGTAATCTGGCACAGATCACCTAGAGGCTTGACCGCAACCATCACTCACCATCCTTGGCAAGCATGGCGTCGAGGGCGTTGAGACCGTTCACGAACTGCGCGTTCAAGTCGCGCAGTTCGGCCATGAGCTGGCTCGTCGGCGGGTATTCCTTGCGTTCGTATTCGACCTTCACGTACTTGTTGAAGCTGAAGTCGTAGTCGTTCGCGGCGATGTCGTCGCGCGTCACCATGAAGCTCTGCTCGGTGCGCTCGCGAGCGCCTTCGGCGTCAAGGTTCTTCCAACGCGCAAGAATGTCGGGAATGTCGTTGTGCGCCGGGTCTTCGTCGCGTTTGTCGTCGAGCGTGTAGCCGTCGTGCTCCATGTTGTACAGCCAGACCTTGTCGGTGCTGTTCGGCGCGTCGGTTTTGGTGAACACGAGGATCGCGGTGCTCACTCCCGAATACGGTTTGAACACGCCGGACGGCATGTAGATGATCGCCTCGAGCCGCTGATGGTCCACCAGTTCGCGGCGCAGTTCACGATACGCCTTCGCGTTGGAGCGGAACAGCACGCCGTTGGGTACGATGCACGCGCAACGGCCGCCGAGCTTGAGCATGCGCAAAAACAGGGCCACGAACAGCAGTTCGGTCTGCTTGGTCTCCACGATGGCCTTGAGCGAGTCGTCGATGTCCTCCACGTCGAGCGAGCCGGTGAACGGCGGGTTGGCGAGGATCACGTCGAACCTGCCGCGGATCGTGTTCAGGCGTGACAGGCTGTCCTGGTTGCGGATGTCCGGGTGTTCGACTCCGTGCAGCAGCATGTTCATCGCGGCGATGCGCACCATCGTCTGATCGGTGTCAAAACCGGCGAACTGGTCGCCTTCGAACAGGTTCCACTGGTCGGCGCTCATCGTCTCGCCATAGGTGCGGCGAATCCATTCGGCCGCGGAGATCAGGAATCCGGCCGTGCCGCACGCCGGGTCGCCGATCAACTGGCCGGGCTTCGGGTCAAGCAAGCCGACCATGAGATCACGGATGTGCTTGGGTGTGCGGAACTGGCCGTTCGCGCCGGCCGTGTTGAGCTTGCTCAGCATGTATTCGTACAGGTCGCCCAGATCGTCCTGATCCTTGACGATGTTCGTGAGCAGGTCGTCGATGCCGGCGACCGCACGTTCGAGCGTCTTCGGCTTGTTGAAGCCGAACGAGGCGTCCTCCATGCTGTCGGCGAACGCGTTGCCGGTGTGCAGGGTCTTCAGGAACGGGAACACCTGCTGGGACACGGTGGCGAACATCTGTTCGGCCGGCTCGTTCTTGAAGTTGTGCCAGCGCAGCCGCTGGCCTTCGGGCGTGTCCGGGAACACCGGGTTGGCGAGCGGCGCGCCGGTGAGCTGCTCCATCTGCTCGGCCTCGAGCTGGCGGTCGTCGAGCGACTTCATGAACATGAGGTAGGTGAGCTGGCTGATCACCTCGAGCGGGTTGGTGATGCCGCCCTCCCACATGCGCTGCCAGATGTCGTCGACCTTGTTCTTCACGGCTCCGGTGATCATCGCGTCCCTTCCGTCAGTCTCGTCTATTCCATTACGGTTGAATCTTTCCCAACTCTACCGTCCCGTTGACCAACGCCACGCTATCAACAGTTGCACGCATCCGTATCTGTACGCTTTCGAATCAACGTGCGAGCAGATACGGACGCAGACGTTTGCGTGAGCCCTCACACCGCGTAGGCGGACCAGCGGCCGTGGGTGTGCTGGACTTCGATGGGCATGCCGAACAGGCTGGACAGGCGTTCGTTCGTCAGGCCGTCTTCGAGCGGACCGGAGTAGATGATGGTACCGGCGCCGGGGTTGCCCATGACGTCGACGCCCTCGTCGGTGGCATCCTCGACCGGAATCGGCTTGCGGCCCATGATGGCGATGTGGTCGAATCCGGCCGGGATCTCCTCGAGCCGGTGCGTCACGAGCACGACGGCGCGGTTGGAGTCCTCTTCGCCGATGCGGCTCAGCGTGCGCATGACCTGTTCGCGTCCGCCGAGATCGAGACCTGTGGTGGGTTCGTCCATGATGAGCAGTTCGGGATTGCCCATGAGCGCTCGGGCGATGAGCACGCGCGTGCGCTCGCCTTCCGACAGTCTCCACATCTGTTTGCCTTCAAGGTAGCTGACGCGGAAGTCGCGCAACAGCTGACGGGCGCGGGCGTATCCCTCGTCCGTGTACGTGTCCTGCCAGCGGCCGGTCACGGCGCTCAGTCCGGTGACGACCGCGTCGAGCGGGTCCTCGAAGTCGGGGAACTGGCGGCCGAGGTCGGCGGAGGCGAGGCCGATGCGCGTGCGCAGTTTGAACACGTCGTATTTGCCGAGCTGGTGGCCGAGGATGAACACGCGGCCTTCGGACGGGAAGGTGCGTGTGGCGAGCATGCCCACTGCGGTCGATTTGCCGATGCCGTTCGGACCGAACAGCACCCAGCGTTCGCCCGCGTTGATCGTGAGGTTCACGTCGGTGATGATGACGCGTCGGTTGCGACGGAATTCGACGTTGTCGAGTTTGAGGACTTCGGTGGGCATGGGAAGATTCCTTTGCTGATGCATACTACATAAAACAGTGGGTCTGCTCCCCGGTGGAGAGCAGACCCGATGATGCGCGGCTTGCCGCCGTCGGATTACTTCTGCTCGTCGAGCACGGACTGGTAGACCTTGACGGTCTCGTCGGCGATCGACTCCCAGCTGAACACGTCGCGGGCGCGCTCGTAGCCGGCCTGGCCCATCTTCTTACGCAGCTCGGGGTCGGCCATGATCCTGTTGATCGCGTCGGCCATGTCGTGCACGAACTTGTCCGGGTTGGTCGGCGTGCCGGTGCCGTCGTGCAGCTGTTCGATCGGCACCAGATAGCCGGTCTCGCCGTCCACGACGACCTCGGGGATGCCGCCGGTGGCGGATGCGACGACCGGCAGACCGCAGGCCATCGCCTCGAGGTTCACGATGCCGAGCGGCTCGTAGATCGACGGGCAGATGAACGCGTCGCAGCCGTGTTCGAGCGCGCTCAGCTCATTCTTCGGCAGCATCTCCTCGATCCAGACGATGTTGCCGCGCTCCTTGTCGAGTTCGGCGAAGGCGTTCTTGACCTCCTCCATGATCTCCGGGGTGTCGGGCGCGCCGGCGCACAGCACGATCTGGATGCCCGGATCGACGAAGTGCAGCGCCTTGAGCAGGTACGGCAGGCCCTTTTGGCGGGTGATGCGGCCGACGAACAGGAGGGTCGGCTTGCTGCGGTCGATGTGGTAGCGGTCGAACACGCCCCAGCCCGGATCGTCGGCGGCCGGCGTGGCGAATTCGGACATGGTGATGCCGTTGTACACGACGACGACCTTGTCCGGATCAAGGTTCGGATAGGCGGTGAGGATGTCGTTGCGCATGCCCTTGGAGACGGCGATCACGCGGTCGGCGTGCTCGTAGGCGTCCTTCTCGGCCCAGGAGCTCAGGTTGTAGCCGCCGCCGAGCTGCTCGCGCTTCCACGGGCGGAACGGTTCGAGCGAGTGCGCGGTGATGACCAGCGGCGTGCCGTGCAACATCTTCGCGAGGTAGCCGGCGAGGCACGCGTACCACGTGTGCGCGTGGATGATGTCGGCGTCCACGTCGTTGGCGATCTGCAGGTCGACGCCGAAGGTCTTGAGCGCCGGATTCGCGTCGGCCAGTTCGGCGGGCGTGTTGTATCCAACGACCTTGAGGCTGCCCTTGGCCTCGGCCGCGTTCGGGATCGCGGGAACATCGGCTTCGGTGCGCGGGCCGTCGAACGCGCGCACGGTCACGTCGATGCGCTCGGCCAGCGCCTTGGACAACTGTTCGGCGTGCACGCCGGCACCACCATAGACGTGCGGCGGGTATTCGCGGGTGAGAATATCGACCTTCATTGGTACACCTCTCCAATCTGTGTAGACAGTGTTATTGCCACCAAGTCAACTGTAAGCCATCGGGCAAGAAAAAACGCACAACCGACGCGTTCGTGTTGCGTCAGGCTGTGCGTTTTCCTGATGATGCGTGCGGCCGGACCGATCAGATGGCGGTGCCGTTCTGGTCGAGGTTCGGATTGTGCTTGGAATCGCCGGCCGTAAAGAACAGGCTGAGCACGCCGATGATGAACACGACCGCGACGGTCGCGATCAGCCAGATCGGATGCTGCGGCAGCCACATGACCACGCAGAACGCGACAGCGGCGAGCACGATCAGCGTCCAGCTGACCACGCGGAACCACTGGTGCACGGAATGCGGGGCCTTGAACGCCTTCGGATCGCGATAGTTCGGGTCGGCCTCGAACGTGGAGGCGACCTCTTCGGAGTCGAAGTGCGCGGTCGGCTTCCACGGGCCGTCGGTGCCCTCCTGGATACGACGGGACTTCTCCTGCAGCGCATACTCGTCGACCATATGCGCACGACCACGGCCACGCGTCTGATCGTACTGCTGCGGCACTCCCCTACGCTGGTCCTTCGCGGCCTTGCGACGTTCTGCACGGTTCGGCATTCCACTACTCCTCTACTGCGAGACGGATAACACTGTGTGCCAGTGTACCGCGGCATCTACCTTCACTCATCGCGAAGCGCCACATGCAGAGATGGGACACGCACCCCAACCATGTTCTGGCCGATCGTATGAGTACGTTCGGCCATAGCGCGTGTAACTACCGGTATCGTTATAGCCACATGACAGCGATTACCCCAGATCGCATGCATCATGTGGCAAATAGCACAGGTCAACGACGACACTAAGGACAGCAGTATTGCCGACCAAGAAAGGGAGCACCACGACCAGAGACACGCAGCATATAGGCCCAATAATTTACCGTAGTTCTTTATCGGGAGATGCATGTTTTGTACAGTGCACCTCCCGATAAACCGTAGCTGGAGATCGTCATGAAGAAAAAGAACCTAAGCATCGTATTCATTGTTCTGGCGTGTTTTTGCGGCATGATTGCTCTCTACCTGCATCATAACCTACCCATCCACTCCATCAATGGTCATGACACCGCAGTCTCGTCACAGCTGACGCTGGATCAGGCTAACGCATATATCGCAATTAGCAAGAACGACGACACCGGATATAACCGGTGGCTGCCATTTTATTTCAAATTCGATCCGGGCGTTGACATCAACGATGAGGATGTAGAGAGATCTCTGGGCAGAACGTTCTCATCGGCAGCCGTATACGCCGGTGGACAAGTCGTATATCGGACGACGAATCTGGTCTGGAGCTCAGCTTTGTCCGGCGGCACGGTCCACAACCTGACGCTGGTCTTGAATCCGACACTTCAGGAGTTGCCTTTCAACGGCACATTGGAGTTGGAATCCATCGAGCTGATCACAAAAGAAGATACCAAGCGTTATGAAATGCAGCAATATCTTGTTGAACAGCACGATACCATTGCGGACGATTTGATTTCCGTTTCCCTGTCCAGCATCGGTTCACAGCTCCGGGACAACCATACAGCCACCATCAATTACGGCGTCTCCTCCCATACAGTCAACAGCATGAGCCTGCAGTATGCGCAACAATACATCGACATTGACTCATATTCGTTCTCCGAACCATCACAAGGCGATAACGGAGATCTGGTGTACACGGCGACCATCCATCTGTCCGCTCGTTGCTCCCGGACGATATTCCGCCCATTCCTACACGTCACTTACGACAGTGGACAAACCGGCTGGCTGGTTCCCAACGTCCCCGTCTACATCGAATAAGCAGACTCCTACCCATTCGTATGAGGCCAAATGAACATGATCAGCCTCTTTTTCCTGTAGAGTGTTCTGCGAATCTCATCGACGAGACGAGAAGGAGTCATCATGCATCGGTTATTCTGCGGCTTGGTTTCCGTAGTGTTTTGCGTTACGGGATTCGCCGTTCCAGTCCAAATGGCACAGGCGACACCTCGCCGAAATATTCGCACAGGGCAAGAATCGTAATCTCCGGTGGTCCCGTCACGGTTGTCAAGGTAGCTCTATTATGAGGCGTCTTCACGGTCGCATACATGTCGTCGACGTAGCGATGTCGGGGATGGGTGCCGCCCTGTTCTGTTTGGATTGGATCAACAGCATCGGATTGACTTCACAGGAACACATGCAAAACGCATTGCTGATGATATTCACGCTGCTGATTCCGCTCAATCCGAACGTATGCAGCATCGTCATTGTACTCATGTCGCTGGCAATGGCCTATATACTTCCCACGGCCAACATCTACTGGCTGTTTTCCGCGCCATGCCTGTTGGCGTTGATCCTCTTGGGAAGAAGCGTCAAGCAGCCGGTTCCCACGGCGATCGTGTTCTGTGCCATGCAGCTTCTCGCCTCCATAGGCACACTCATGCATAACGAGGAATTGCGCATACTGATGCTGAGTTATCAGCCGTTAATAGTCGCGTGGGCAATCGGAACGTTCCTCGGATATGCCGTTGATGCGCAGCGCATGAAAACCGTCGCCGAGGAACATGCCCGGTACCGAGCCAAGCAGTTGCGCATACTGCACATTCTGCATGATTCGGTGGCCAACGATCTGGTGTATGCGATTGCGCAGGGCAAGACGCTGCGCGATCGGCTCACAGACGACACCGCCATTGCGCAGAGCGATGATGTCATCGCCGTGTTGGAGTCCAGTCTCGCGCAGCTCCGTCAGCAGATCATCGAACCAACGAAACTTGAGGTCGCCGAACCGCAAGCCCCGTTCAATGGGAAACGTTACGCTCCGGAGCCTCGAGTCGATCCCTCGATACAGCTTCGTCGCACGGTGCAGACGATCGGGCAACGTCTGCGACAAAGCGGATTCGTCGGCAATCCGCAGGTCGACGGCGACCTTGCCGCGGTGCGGGAGGATGTTCTCGGCATCGTCGATCTGTGCGTGCACGAGCTGGGCGGCAACATCATCAAGTATGGGCGGCCCGGCGAATACGCGTTCGTCGTGGACGTGTCCGCCGACGGGATCGTCACCATCGTGTCGTCCAATCAATGCCGTGTCCAGACGAACGAGCCGAAGCAGTTGCCGATGCTGCCGACCAACAGCGGACTGACCTTGCTGCGCAACGAGCTGCGTTCCGTGCACGGCAGCATGTCGGCCAGTGCCGAGGATGGAGAATGGACCGTGTACGTCTGCATTCCCGATGCGTGCAGAACCGGAGAGGATGACCGCTGATGAACAGGACCGACATGCATGCCAAGGATGCCGATAAGGATTACGCCGTCATCGGCATCGTGGACAACGATCCGCTGGTGTCGAAGGCACTCGAATCGATGTTTGCCGACCGTCCGACTCCGCTGCGCGTGCTGTGGAACGTGCAATCCGCGGATGAGGCGCTGCGGTTGTGCTCGGACGCGATGATGCGCCCCGATCTGGTGCTCACCGATCTGCGTATGCCGGGCATGGATGGCAAGGAATTGACCGAACGGCTATTGGCCGAACATCCGGGATTGGCGGTGCTGGGCATGAGCGCGTTCCAGCTCGGTTATACGACCGAAGAACTCCGTGCGTCCGGCATGGGCGGGGTAATCCGCAAGGAGGCCGATACGCAGGAGTACGTGCAGTTGATCGGACGTATTCTCGGCCGTCCCAGGATGCTCGAATGGCGGGAGCATACGCTTGCGTTCGAGCGGATGATGCTCACCGATACGGAGATCGCAGTGCTGCGCGAGTATCTCAAGGGGCGTACGACGGCGGCGACCGCGCGGGTGATGCATATGAGCGAAGGCACGATCAAAACGCATATGAACAACGCGTACAAGAAGATGAACGTGCATACACGTGCCGAAGCGATTCGCATCTGCGTGCGGGAGCATCTGCTCTAGTCAGCCTCTCGCATGGTGAGGTACGGAGCAACCCGCATGGAAACCAGACCATATTGGCTCCACCGCGCCAATCGTGGTTCTCCTTCGGGCCGGATATCACCATCCCATGCCGAGTATGACGGTGAGCGTCATGATGCCGACGACCGGCAAGGTGATGAGCGGCATGGCGATGGTGGCGGCGGCAACGGCGATGCGCAGAGGAAGCGGCCTTGCCGCGTTGCCTTGCGGCACATCTTGCGTACTTAACGCGATGATATGCAGTATGGCGACGGCGATCCAGACCGCATATCCGACGATGGTGAGCAGCAGCAGTCGCCATATGCCGGTCATGGTATCGCAATTGGGTTGGGTGAGGTCGCAGGACAGCGGCAGTCCGGAGAACACGTTCGAGACGGTCCGGTCGTCGATCCAGCACCATGCGACCGGCAGCTGGCAGATCAGACCGACCCACCACAGGACGCGCGTGGCCGTGCGTTTCGTCATCATCGTTCCGTTCACGCTCCCCCAACGCGTTCCCGATCATCTCCACTATAATCGGCATCGCTCATGAATCACCACGCTTTGCCGCGCTTCATGCGACGTCCTCCGACTACCCCTCAGTCACTACGTGACGACTCCCCTGACAAGGGGAGCCAGAAGACAACACCTCACCAAATATAGGCCGGTTCCTCGTTGGATATGAGCGCGGCGATCATCGCGCCGGCGGTTGCCGTTTTCAGGTTGTTTCCCGTTTCGTCCTGCACCCGGTACCACGGGTCGCGGTATGTCCAGTGCGTGACGGCACCGGTGGCGTCGGCGTCGTATCCGGTGATGACGATCATATGGTTGGCGTGGCCGAACGACGGGTAGAGCGCGTGCACGTCGATGGCGACGAAGACCGGATATCCGTCGTCGATATCCGTTTTCGCACGCTGTGCGAACGTGCGCGCCACGGCGGGGTCCGTATCCCCTATCCCGACGGTCTGCACGCGGTAGCCGGCGCCGCTCGGGTTCGCGTCGTCGACGCCGAACAGGTACCGGTTGACGACGCGTGCCAGGTCGACGTATTCGGTGCCGGTCTGCGGCTTGGCGTTCATGTCGGCGGCGAGCACGGTTTGGCTGACGTCGATCCCCTGGTACCGCAGCACCATCTGCACGGAGGCCGGCACGCACCAGTATCCGGTTTCCTGCACGCTGTACGGCACGTCGAGGCGGACGCTCGCCGCATCCGTCGCTGTGGGATCGTCCGGTTTCTGCGGATGATCGGCTTCACCCGACGTGTCGACGGTGTTCCCGCCACTTGCTTCGCGGAACCATGCGTCGCCGGGATACGTATCATCCACGCCCATGTTCAGTCCGGCGAGCACGCTCGGATCGACCAGTTCCGCAGTATTTTCCGTCGGGACATCTGCAAACGGCGGCACGGCGATCCTGTCAAGATCGCCATGATCGGGTTCGCTCACATGCCGCGAGGATGATGGCCCGGCCTGAGCCGCATGATGATTCGCATCGGTCATCTTCGCGTGCAACGCCGCACCGCCCGCCGCCAGCATCGCCATGACGGACAGCGAACCAATGATCACGGTAAGTTCACGTCGCCTCATCGCGCACCGCCTTCCCTATATGTCTAGGGTATCCGTCAAGCTCATGCGCCACGCGAATCAACCGTGCCCGGTATGTGAAAAGCCCTTCCGTCTCGTCGACGGAAGGGCTTGGCGATCATGTCATCATCGCTCGTAAGACCGAGGACGATGCAACGCAACCGGTCAGCGCGGCAGCATCATCGGACGCTGGGAGGCGACGATCGGCGCGGGCAGCTCGGTGGAGCCAGTCAGGTACTCGTCCACGGCGGCGGCGCAGGCGCGCCCCTCCGAGATGGCCCACACGACAAGGCTCTGGCCGCGACCGGCGTCGCCGGCGACGAACACGCCGTCCTGCGAGGTGGCGAACTTGTCGTTGCGCGCCACGTTACCGCGCTTGTCGAGCTCGACCGGCAGCTGGTCCATCAGCGACGTGGTGTCCGGGTGCAGGAAGCCGACAGAGATGAGCACGAGGTCGGCGGGCAGCACGCGCTCGGTGCCGGGCTGGCGGGTGAACGGGCCATTCTCGCCGGGCGCCACGTCGACGACCTTCAGACCGGTCACGTGGCCGTTCTCGTCGGCGATGAAGCCTTCGGTCGCGGTCGAGTTCTCGACGTGCACCTTCGCCTGCTCCTCTTCGGAACCGATGAAGTTGACCGAATCGGTGCTGTACATGTAGGTGCCGCCCTCCTCCATCGAGGAGGTCTTCTGGTACAGGCGTGCGAAGGTCGGCCACGGCTGGTTGTCCGGGCGCTGGCTCGGCTCCTTCGGCATGATCTGCAGCACGGTCACGTCCTTCGCGCCCTGACGGATGGACGTGCCGAGGCAGTCGGAGCCGGTGTCGCCGCCGCCGATGACGATGACGTGCTTGTCCTTGGCGGTGATGTCGTTGACCGGCTTGACACCGTACACGCGGCGGGTCGCGTCGGGCAGGAAGTCCATCGCGAAGTGGATGCCCTTGAGCTCGCGGCCGGGCAGCTTCATGTCGCGCGGCACACGCGAGCCGATCGCGACGACGACGGCATCGTAGCGGGAGCGCAGATCGTCCCACGTGATGTCCTTGCCGATCTCCACGCCGGTGCGGAAGCGCGTACCTTCGACCTCCATCTGCTTGACGCGGCGGTCGAGCAGTCGCTTGTCGAGCTTGAAGTTCGGGATGCCGTAGCGCATCAGGCCGCCGATCGCGTCGTCGCGCTCGTACACGACGACGGTGTGGCCAGCACGGGTCAGCTGCTGGGCGCAGGCGAGGCCTGCAGGGCCGGAGCCGACGACCGCGACGGTCTGGTCGGTGAGCCTCTGCGGCGGCAGGGGCTTGACGTAGTCGAGATCCCACGCCTGGTCGATGATCGTGCACTCGTCGTTCTTGATCATCGTCGGCGGCTGGTGGATGCCGAGCACGCAGGCCTGTTCGCACAGGGCCGGGCAGATGCGGCCGGTGACCTCGGGGAAGTTGTTGGTGGTGGACAGGCGGTTGTACGCGTCCTCCCACTTCTCCTGGCGCACGAGGTCGTTGAATTCGGGGATGATGTTGCCGAGCGGGCAGCCGGTCATGCAGAACGGGGTGCCGCAGTCCATGCAGCGGGCCGCCTGTTCGGTGGTCCACGGCTGCAGGCCGGATTCGGCGTGTACGTCAAGCCAGTCCTTGATGCGCTCGGCGACCGGGCGTTCGGCGAGTTCTCGGCGGGTACGGACCTTCAGGAATCCACGAGGATCTCCCATGTCAGCGCGCTCCTTCCATCACGTGCTCGTACACCTGTTCCCAGGCGCCGGGCGCATTGAAATCGATGTTGTCCTCTTCGGCCTGCTTCATGGCCGCGGTCATGGCGAGGAAGTGTTCGGGCACCACGCGGGTGAAGCGCAGCACGTTCTCGTCCCAGTTCTCGAGCAGTTCCTTGGCGAACGCGGAGCCGGTCTCCTTGGCGTGCTGCTCGACCAGATCGCGCACGATCGGCGCGGTCGTCTCGTCGAGCGGCTGGAACAGCAGCGAGCCGTTCTTGCGTCCCTCCGGGTTGACCTGGTTCATGTCGAGGTCGAGCACGTAGGCGTTGCCGCCCGAGAAGCCGGCGCCGAAGTTGCGTCCGGTGGAGCCGAGCACGACGACGGTGCCGCCGGTCATGTACTCGCAGCCGTGGTCGCCCACGCCTTCGACGACGAACGTCGCGCCGGAGTTGCGCACGGCGAAGCGCTCGCCCGCGCGGCCCGCGACGAACATCTGGCCGGAGGTCGCGCCGAAGCCGGTCACGTTGCCTGCGATGACGTTCTCGTGCGGGTCGAAGGTCACGTCGTCGTTCGGACGCACGATCAGGCGGCCGCCCGACAGGCCCTTGCCGGCGTAGTCGTTGACCTCGCCGATCACGCGGATCGTCTCGCCGCTCGGGATGAACGCGCCGATGGACTGGCCGCCGGCACCGTGGAACGTCATGTCGATCGTGTTGTCCGGCAGACCGGCGGCGCCGTAACGGCGGGTGATCTCGTAGCCGACCATCGTGCCGAGCGTACGGTTCACGTTGCGGATCGGCAGGTCGATCGTCACCGGTTCCTGGTGCTCGAGCGCGGGCTGGGCAAGCTCGATGAGCTTGTTGTCGAGCGCCTTGTCGAGCTCGTGGTTCTGCGGCTCGGTGTTGTGCAGGATGGTGCCGGGGACCGGGCCGGGCTGCATGAGCACGTTGGTCAGGTCGACGCCGTCCGCCTTCCAGCGCTTGATGGCCTCGTTCTGGTCGAGGCACTCGACGTGGCCGACGGCCTCCTCGAGCGTGCGGAAGCCGAGCTCGGCGAGGATCTCGCGCACTTCCTCGGCGATGTACATGAAGAAGTTGATGACCGACTCGGGCTTGCCGCGGAAGCGGGCACGCAGCTCCGGGTCCTGGGTGGCGATGCCCTGCGGGCAGGTGTTCTTCTGGCAGGCGCGCATCATGACGCAGCCCTCGACGATCAGAGCGGCGGTCGCGAAGCCGAATTCCTCGGCGCCGAGCAGCGCGGCGATGACCACGTCGCGGCCGGTCTTCAGCTCGCCGTCGCACTGCACGACGATGCGGGAGCGCAGACCGTTGAGGATCAGCGTCTGCTGGGTCTCGGACAGACCGATCTCCCACGGGGTGCCCGCGTGGCGGATCGCGTTGAGCGGGGCCGCGCCGGTGCCGCCGTCGTAGCCGGAGATCAGCACCACGTCGGCATGGCACTTGGCCACGCCGGCGGCGATGGTGCCGACGCCGAACTCGGAGACGAGCTTGACGTGGATGCGCGCCTTCGGGTTCGCCATCTTCGCGTCGTTGATGAGCTGCTTCAGATCCTCGATCGAGTAGATGTCGTGGTGCGGCGGCGGGGAGATGAGTTCCACGCCCGGGGTCGCGTGACGGACCTTGGCGATCCACGGCGGGACCTTCGCGCCGGGCAGGTGACCGCCCTCGCCGGGCTTGGCGCCCTGCGCGAGCTTGATCTGCAGGTCAGTGGCGTGCACGAGGTAATCGGAGGTCACGCCGAATCGGGCGGACGCGATCTGCTTGATGCGGCTGTAGCGCAGCGGGTCCTCGATGCGGTCGTCGGATTCGCCGCCCTCACCGGAGTTGGAACGCGCACCAAGCGTGTTCATGGCGATGGCGAGCGTCTCGTGCGCCTCCTGCGAGATGGAGCCGTAGCTCATCGCACCGGTGGAGAAGCGCTTGACGATCTCGGAGGCCGGCTCGACCTCGGAGATGTCGATCGGCTTGCGGTCGTGCTTGAACTTCATCAGGCCGCGCAGGGTCATGATGCGGTTCGACGTGTCGTTGATGTGGTGCGAGTACTTCTTGAACATCTGGTAGTCGCCGCGTGCGGTGGACTGCTGGAGCAGGAAGATCGCCTCGGGGTCGTTGAGATGGTCCTCGCCGGTGCGACGCCACTTGTATTCGCCGCCGGTCTCGAGGTTCATGTGCGGGGTGGCCGTCCACTGGTTCGGATAGGCGACACGGTGGCGGATGGCGACCTCCTCGGCGATCTCGTCGAGGCCGACGCCGCCGACCTGGGAGACGGTGCCGGTGAAGTACTTGTCGACCGTTTCCTTGCTCAGACCCACGGCCTCGAACAGCTGTGCGCCGCGGTAGCTCATGATCGTGGAGACGCCCATCTTGGCCATGATCTTGAGCACGCCAATGGACAGCGCCTTGGTGAGGTTCTTCACGGCGGTGGGCGCATCGACCTTGAGGTAGCCGGTGCGGGCGAGGTTCTCGACGGACTCGAACGCGAGGTACGGGTTCACGCAGGCCGCGCCGTAGGCGATGAGCAGGGCGACATGGTGGATCTCGCGCACGTCGCCGGCCTCGACGGCCATCGAGATCTGTGTGCGGGTGTGGCGGCGCAGCAGGTGGTGCTGCACGGCCGCGGTGAGCAGCAGCGACGGGATCGGGCCCCACGTGTGGTTCGACTCGCGGTCGGACAGCACGATGAAGTTGCAGCCGTTCGCGATCGCCTCGTCGACTTCGGAGAAGATCTCCTCGAGACGCTCCTCGAGCGCCTTGCCGCCGCCGGCGACCTGGTAGAGGCCCTTGACGACGAACGGACGGTAGTAGCCGCCGAGCACCTTGGCCTTGTCGAGGCGCTTGAGTTGGGCCATCTCGTCGGAGTTGATGACCGGCAGCGGGATGAGGATCTTCTTGGCGTGCAGTTCGGAATCCTCGAGCAGGTTCGGCTCCGGGCCGATCGCGGATTCGAGCGAGGTGACGATCTCCTCGCGTTCCCAGTCCAGCGGCGGGTTGGTGACCTGCGCGAACTTCTGGTGGAAGTAGTCGAACAGCATGCGGCTGCGCTTGGAAAGCACCGGCAGCGGGTTGTCGTTGCCCATCGAGCCGAGCGGCTCCTTGCCGGTGTTGGCCATCGGGGCGAGCAGGAGCTTCAGATCCTCCTCGGTGTAGCCGAACGCGCGCTGGCGGCGCTGCACGGACTGGCCGGAGTGGCTCACGTGCTCGCGCTGCGGCAGGTCGCTCATCTCGACCGAGTTGCCTTCGACCCACTGGCGGTACGGGTGCTGCGAGGCGAGGCTCTTCTTGATCTCCTCGTCGGGGATGATGCGGCCTTCGTCGGTGTCGACGAGGAACATCTTGCCCGGCTCCAGGCGCCCCTTCTCGACCACGTGCGCGTCGTCGATCTCGGGCAGCACGCCCGCCTCGGAGGCGAGCACGAGATAGCCGTCGTCGGTGAGCTGCCAGCGGCCGGGGCGGAAGCCGTTGCGGTCGAGCAGCGCGCCGACCTGCGTACCGTCGGTGAAGATGATGTCGGCCGGGCCGTCCCACGGCTCGATCAGCGTGTTGTTGTACTCGTAGAACGCTTTGACGTCCGGGTCGAGCTGGTCGTTGTTCTCCCAGGCCGGCGGCAGCATCATCGAGATCGCGTGCGGCAGGGAGCGGCCGGCGAGGTGCAGCAGTTCGAGGCATTCGTCGAATGTGCCGGAATCCGAATAGCCGGGCGTGGTGATCGGCAGTAGCGGCTTGAACTCGCCGAGCAGTTCGGAGCTCAGGCGGCCCTCGCGCGCGGACAGCCAGTTGCGGTTGCCCTGGATGGTGTTGATCTCGCCGTTGTGGGCGAGCAGACGGAACGGCTGGGCGAGCGGCCAGCTCGGGAACGTGTTGGTGGAGAAGCGCGAGTGCACGATCGCGATCTTCGCCTTCATGAGCGGGTTGCTCAGGTCGGGGAAGAACGGGGTGAGCTGCATCGTGGTGAGCATGCCCTTGTACGTGATGGTGCGGGCCGACAGCGATGCGAAGTAGATGCCGACCTCGTGTTCGACGCGCTTGCGGATGCGGAACGTCTTGCGGTCGAGGTCGATGCCGGCGAGCTTGCCGTCGGGGTCGGCCACGACGAGCGTCTTGAAGCTCGGCATGGAGGCGAGGGCCTGCAGGCCGAGGCCGTCCGGGTTGGTCGGCACGACGCGCCACGCGAGGACTTCGAGGCCCTCCTCGCGCACGATGTTGGCGATGGCCTGCTCCTGCTGGCCGGAGGTGGCGATGTCGCGGTCGAGGAACGCGATGCCGGCCGCGTAATGGCCCGCCTCGGGCAGTTCGACGCCGACCGTGGCGCGCATGAACTCGTCGGGCATGCTCATGAGGATGCCCGCGCCGTCGCCGGTGTTCTCCTCGGCGCCGACCGCGCCGCGGTGGTTGAGGTTGACCAGCACCTCGATGGCGTCGTCGATGATCTTGCGTTCGGGCTGCTTGTTGAGCGTGGTGACCATGCCGACGCCGCAGGCGTCATGTTCGGCACTGGGGTCATACAGACCTTGTGATGAATGGATGCTCAGATCGAGCGGGGCGTGGAAAGTCACCGAAACCACCTTCATGTCTATATTTCTTTTTCGGCAGGTCTTGACAACCTACGGTTCTTTAGGTAATGCGTAGGACAGAGTACCGCTGGCATATGTCAAATAGGTTTCCCTGTCCATATACCGAGTCGGGGCAAAAGTCAATACCCAATTTTAGGGGATTTCAGGGATGTGCGAGGTCACGGTGTCGCGGCCGCGGCCGCGCTTGCCCGCCCGGGTACGGACTGCGGCGCGACGCTCCCAGCGAACCTGCGGACCGGCTGTGGGATAATGGCGGGCAGTGCAATGGCAGATCGTGTCGCGCGGGCGCGCGGCCGCAGGGAACGGAAGTGACGGATATGGCGAAGCACAGCGTACAGGCAAATGCCTCGGAAACCTCTTCTGAAGGTCTGATGGACTGGCTGCCGTGGATCGTGGTGCCGGTGGTCGTGGTCGCGCTGGTCCGCATGTTCCTGCTGGGCACGTACGTGATCCCGTCCGGCAGCATGCTCGACACGATACAGTTGAAGGACCGCGTGGTGGCGGTCAAGGTGATCAAGCCGCAGCGCGGCGACATCGTCGTGTTCAAGGACCCGGGCAACTGGCTGTCGGCCGGCAAGGGCAAGTATCTGATCAAGCGTGTGATCGGCCTGCCGGGCGATACGGTCAGCTGCGACGGCGACGGCGCGCCGCTCAAGGTCAACGGCGTGGCGATCGACGAGTCGGCGTACCTCAAGTCCGGGGTGAATCCGTCCGATCAGGCGTTCAGCGTCACCGTCAAGGACGGGATGATGTGGATGATGGGCGACAACCGTTCGGGCAGCGCCGACAGCCGCGCCCATCAGGACGACGCGAACGGCGGCCAGGTGCCGATCAGTAACTCGGAGGGCGTGGCCGTGTTCACGTTCTGGCCGCTCGACCGCATCCACGTGCTCGATGCGCATCACGAGGTGTTCGCGAACGTGCCCGACGTGCAGTGACGCCCGGTTCGTTCCACTTTTCATATGCGTGTGGCCTTCCCCGTCTGGAGGAAGGCCACACGCATATTGCTCTCAGTTCATTCCCGGTCCGCCGCCGGTCACTGGTGGTAGTACTTTAGTACAATTGAACTCAAGGTTTACTGTTGAACAATGGCGGAATTCCAACGTTTTAGAGACCAATGAGGCACCATTGAAGTATCATTGAGAACCAAAAGGAAGTTGCGGAATATTGCGGAATGGAGGACGGCTATGGTCAGGCGGGCACGCAACGGGGCGATCTACCCAATGCTCGAAGAGCACCGAAAAACACTCAAGGACGGGACGGTAAAAACCTACACGGGATATCGGGCCAAGGTCGGAGACAAATGGGTGAGAGGCAAGACCTATAAGGAGTGCGATCAGAAGATCAAACAGGCGCTCAAGGAACAACACCAGTGGGGCATCGTGATCGACAGGAGCGTCACTCTTCCCGCCTACGCGAGCGAGTGGTACGAGTCGCACAAGGACCACATCGACCCAAGCACCCGCAGCGGTTACATGACCGACATCAACTATCTGTCGGCGAACTATCCCCGCGTCAAGATGGCCGACCTTACGCCATCCGCCATACGCCGCATCATCAATGGGCGGCGCAAGACGAACGGCGATCCGATATCCCCCGGCACGAAGAAGCATTTCAAGATAGTGCTGAACATGATCTGCAAAAGCGCGGTGGCCGACCGGATCATCCCCACCAACCCGGTCTCTGGGGTTGAAACCCCCACAGGCAAGGATCACGAGCTTGTGGAGCGCCCCCATCAGGCGTTCACGGACCAGCAGATAATAACGATGCTCCGAGAGTCGACCGACGATCTCCGGAATGGTGCCCGGCAATGGTGGCGCATCTTGTCCGGAATGCGAGCGGGAGAGATATTGGGCGCGTCATTGGATGATCTGACCATCGAACGACGGTCGAAGGACGGTCTTGATTATTGGGAAGGATATTACACCGTCAACTGGAAGCTGGAACGGGTCAAGACGATCCATGGCTGCGGAAAGAAAGGCAAGGACGGACGTTACCCATGCGGGTGGATGAGGGGCCTGAAATGTCCTGAAGGAAGACTGGACACGCCGCCGGGCTTTGACATCGTGCCATTGGACGGAGCATTGGCGTTGACCCGTCCAAAAAGCCACACGGGCAGGGTCATTCCGATCATTCCCCCCATTGGCTGAAGTCATGCGCCGTTACCTCGAGGCGACCAAGAACGAACCGAACCCGTACGGGCTTATATTCAGGAACCCCGATGGTTCCCCGATCGATTTCAAGGACGATCTGGCCGACTTCAGAAATCTCATGGAAAAGGCCGGAGTCCCCAACCCGGAGAAACGATACGGGCATGAATGCCGCAACAGCGCCATATCCCTGCTGTTCAGCATGGGCGTGGACCCCGGCAAGATACAGCGCATCGTCGGCCATTCCAGCCTCGCCATGTCGGAATACTACCGGCGCGTGCCCCTGGACGAACTGATGGCCGGCATGGAAACGATCGGCGAGAAACTGGACTTGAAACAGATCGAATGGAAGGAGCAATCATGATGCTCAGGATCAGCTCGACGCGATTGCACGACCTGCTGCTGCAGCATCGCGAACACGTCGGCTTCGGGCACAGGGAGACGCATCTGGTCGCCGTCGCGGAGGGCCTGTTCCTCATCCTGACCGCGTTGACCACGAGCATGGGCTACTGGTGGAAACTCGGTTTCACGCTTGTCGCGCTGCTTGTCACCTTGTATGCGCTGGTTTCCGCTATCATTACATGGAGTAAAGGCTATAACGCCGAGGACCTGTACAGGGAGCTGATCGATTTGGACCGCACGGAGATACGCAGCAGCATCATCGCCATCAACAATGGCAACCGGTATCTCCTCTACCATGACACCGGTTGGGACTGCGACTTCTTCCCCAACCATGCGACCGACGAGAACGAGTCGGAGAACCTGCGACTGCTCGCCGACTACCTGTCCAACGGTTTCGACATCCCCCTGACGGATTTCACGCTCGAACGGGTCACGATGGAATCGCACGAGAAGTACTCCACCGAACATAAGGAGACGCGCTTCTACGATTACACGCTGTACAAGGCCACGATCCATCGTATGCCGGAGGAGTGGAAGGCCGACCGGTTCCATGTGGACTCGAAGGACTGCATGTGGATGACCGTGGACCAAATGCTCGCCGACCCGCGTATGCGCGAGGTCAACAGCGATGTGATCGGCATGGTCAAGACACGACTCTAACCGAACAAACAGAGAGGGCGGGCACCTAGGTGCCCGCCCTCTCTGAAACTAATCAACCCTTGTCAAATCTGCCCATAGTCCGGAAATGTAATACCACTTCACATGCCAGTGTCCAGCAGTCAACTCTCCTTCGCTATCTGCGACCAGCATCTGTTGTTGAACGTCCTTGGGAATGCCCGTGTACTTCGCTACGCAGTCAAACAGCTTACGGGTCTTTGACACATTGGTTTCGAGAGTAAGCCCGATCAGCTTGTTGGCCTGATCTTTGTCGGTGATTGCATAAAGTATATTTTCGTAATCTTGCGCTTTCTCAGGATCGGGTTTGGGATACCCGTCTGTATATCTTGCGCACTTTGCCCCCACGTACTCCACCGGTTTTGTGACTTTTACATACGTATCCTTCGCCGCGAACCCCGCAACCGCCAGCACGGCGGCGGCAAGAACTATCGCTACGACAACCTTGATGATCGCCGAACGTGTCCATTTCGGTCTTTTGACAACGGTCTTCTCCGGCTGTCCTTGTGGTTCGGTCATATTTCTCTCCCTTGTGATCTCTCTTCGTTGCAAGGTCATGGTCGATTATACCGGCAACGTAGTCGGCGACGTGGCTTGTTCGATTGCGGGAATCACCAGAATGTTGTATAACATTCACATGAGGTCGAACATACGTTTGAAAGAATGGATGCAGTCATCCATTCCACGAACATGTGTTCGACCTTTCGCGTATGAGAAAGGGTGCGCCCATCCGACCAAGAACCGGCGCACCCCATGCATTGCCCCACCCCCACGAAGGAGGTGCAGCATGAACTAGTCTAACTCACTTTTGGCCTTCCAGCGTTTGGCCTTGGCGACGAGATCGAAGGCGTCCCCGCATTTGAGCTTGCCCGCGATCAGCTCGAGTTCCGTTATGGACCACGAGTATTTGCCGCTGACCCTGCCTTGGACATAGCCCTTCGAGTCATGGGTGGTATTGGCGGCGAGGATTGCCCTTATATCCTCCTGCGTTATGTTGAGCGCCGCCATTCTTGCTCTTACATAGTCGGCAACGATAAGGGCGTTGCCTGATGGTTTATCACTCATAGGTACATAGTATCCCACATATGTGAACTTTTCACGGCGTGTCGCCGACTTGACTGAGTTCACATATATGGTATTCTGTAAATCAACAAGTTCACAAATATGAACTAGGAGGCGAGAGGATTGCTTACAAACCAGCGCTTTGTCAGCAAAGCCATCACCGTGCAACTGGCCCGCAGAAAGATGACCCAGGCATCCCTTGCGAAGACGGTTGGGGTATCCGAGAACTTCATGAGTCGGATGCTCAACGGGAAGGCGACGATGAACCTGACCGTAGCGGACAAGATAGGAGCCGCGCTCGGCATCGAGGATATGTTCGGGCTGATGGAGCTCGCCGAATCGGAACGCAAGGAGGAGCAGCGTCTTGCTTCTCCCCAGAAACTGGCGGCATGAGGCATGGCTTATTTAGAGATCAGCCGTTTTGACCGCGTGGAAGACGCGGAAAAACTGATGAACATGGCGGAGTTTCCCGGAGAGTATCTGTCCAGAGACGATCCGGTGAAGATCGAACTGTTCGATGACGGCGCGATCATCACCCTCCCAGTCGTCAAACGTGTCGGCCCGGAAATACACGAGTACTTGAAAGGACTGCAATGAGTACTGAAACTGGCGGCATGAGATGAAGATCAAACGGCAGACATCCGAACTGATCTTCACCGGGAACGTGTCGCTCAATGGTGGGGTCATACTCCACATTCCACTCATAACGGAACGCAATCCCCTCATTCCCGGCCAAGCCCGCGAGATCGCGAAAGCGATCAACGACCTCGCGGACAAGGCGGAATCAGTCAGCGATATGAGTGAAGCTGATGGGCGCACCGGGAGTCCAGAAGAATTCCCTTACTCCTATACCGGCGGGAGCATCAACGGAATCTACGCTTGTGTCGGGCCAGCCGACATATCCAGTTCCACTGGCAGCGACACGATTCATGACGACGCGTAGCCGGTTGTACTCGTCGTTGGCGACAGGACCGTAGTCCTCACCGTTGAAGTGAATCATCCAACTCATCTTTTCACCTCCTTTCATGAATCGAGATCGACATGAACACTCTGATCACACCGCCGAATGAGGCTGATTCACTGGACCAGATCGCACGCACGCTGGACCGGATGCGGTCGATGCAATCGTCCGTCAACGATACGGATGCGCTCGTGACCGGCCAATGGTTCGATCAGGTCGAACGCATCCGCAAGGAACTCGCCCATATCGGCAGTTCAACGGCCAAGCTTCGCAAGACGCTCGTCAAGCTCGCGCTGGTTCGTGGCGATGGCTTCGATGGCGTTGGCCGTGGCGTTCAGAGAGGACTTGATATGCCGCAGCAGCGTGTCGGCGTCGTTGCTGGAGTGCAGGAAGGTTGCGTCTCCCCTAATGATGCTTGCGGCTCGCTGAAGTTCGCTGATATCGATCATGTTCTGTTCTTCCTTTCGGGTGTGGCTTGTGGTTTGGCGATTACCAGCCTACTCGGAAGGCGAGCGGGCGTTTAGCCCGCCCGGCCGGTACCCCTCATGGGGTGTCTGGACGCGCTACCCCTTGTCATCGTTCTTTTCGGAATGGACTCGTCATTCACATTGCGGTTGCCTTCCTTTCTCTCGGGTTGGTTTGTGGTTCGCGGTGACAAGGGACGCTCAAGGTTCGAATCCTTGACCGGCCACTCCCCTGTGTGGGGAACATAACTGAAGTTTCCCGACCGGGTTTGGAACACCAGCCGAACCCTCGTGTTCCAGCCTTGTACATAGTTATCGCCGGTCGGGTGGTGGTCGTGGTGCCGGCATAAGCCGCATCAACCCAGCTTTCCGAATGGACTGGGCGGGATGCGGGGAGTTCGACTCTCCCCCACGACACGCATAACTGAATCCCCCAGAGTCGGTTCCGGCCGGGAGTCTTCAAAAAACTCCAAGGTCAGGCGTTCAACTCCCGGCTCATGGGACAACCAACAACCACCTCTATAGGTAAGGAGCCGACGATGGCGGAGAAACTGAATCCGATCGATCAGATGAGATTGCTGGGCGTGGCACGCGGCATTGTCCCGCAGGACGAGTTGGAGCGTCGCGCGAATCATCTGATCGACTTGTACGTGGAATCCGTGCTCGAGGATGCGAAACCGAACGTGGAGTCTCCCACGTTGACGATCAGCGCGTTCATGCGCAGCAAGGGCGTGGAACCGTTGAAGAAAAGCGCGCTCCGGTTCGGGTACGAGCTGGCGACCGCATATAAGAAGGCGCATGGCGTCGAACCGCCGAAGCATGGCAGTTCGTACTTGTATTACGAGATCGACCGGCCGTTGATGGAGACGGTGTGGTCACGCATTCAGGAGTCGGACAAGTGAGCTTGATGAAGATCCGGTTCATCAAGGGTGAGAACCGCCCCAGCGTCCGTCGAAGCGTACGGCGAAGAGCAAGTGGAACGAGGCCGCGGCGCAACTGTTCAGACGACAGGGCGAGTGGGCTGTCGTTGACACGAAGCCCGATGTGAAGAAAGCCTACGCGTTGGCGAACAACCTGAAGCATTCCAATACGGCGTTCAAACCGTACGAGGTTGAGACGACGTGGGCGAGGAACGCCCAGGGACAGTTTGACGTGTACGCGCGGATTTTGGGAAGGAAGGAGACGACTGATGGCTGTTGATCAGACTGCCCGGCTGGTTGGCCGGCGTGTGGACAACATGGCGGACGTATTGCGCAATACGCTCCGGGATTTGTTCGACGTGATCTATGACAACGATGCGAAAGCCTATGAGTTTCTAGGGGTTTCGAGGATCTTTTTCGAGGAGAACTACAAGCCGTTCTGCGGCGTCAAGCAGGGCAATGCGATGACCTACAGGAAGTCGGATCTGCTGGAGAGGCGTGAACAGCTCAGGTTGGAAAGCGAGGGTCGTCATGTTGGTGACCGCTAAACAGGTTCGAAAGGTGGAGTTCCCTTGCAGGACGTCAATGTTTTCGAGGCGTGAATGGTATTTCGCTGATCCGGTTGACGAGTTTCTGGATGCTGTTGCGGACTCGTTGCAAGCGTTGCTCAACGCTCGGACGGAGTTGTTGAAGGAGCGTAAGGACCTGTTGAGGCAGATCAGTGTTTTGCAGGATCGGATCACCGTGTTGGAAGCGGAGAAAGGAGTCCAGGATGCCGGTGCTGACGATGAGTGACAGCGAGTATTTCGCTGATCCGGCGATCGACCAGACGAGCCTGAAGAAATACCTCATCTCACCGCTCGCGTACGCGGAGTACGTGACGGGCGAACACAAGTCTTCGAGCGTGCTGGAGTTCGGTAAGGCGGCGCACAGTCTCGTATTGGGGTCCGGTCCGGCCGTGTTGGTGAAGCCGAACTTGCGGTCGAAGACGGGCAAGGCCGAGTATGAGGCATTGCTGGCCGAGCATGAGGGCGAGGACATTGTGTGGCTGTCCCAGGATGATTGGGATGCGGTTCATGCGATGGCCGACATGACCCGTGGTTTCTTCGCCAAGTTGGACGGCAGGCCGGAACAGGCCATGTTCGCCGAGGATGTGAAGACGGGGTTGCCGTTGAAGGGCAAGGCCGATTGGCTGCCCTCCAAGCCGGACGATGACGGGGTGCTGCGCATCTACGACTACAAGACCACGTCGAAGCCGGCGACCGAGTTCCCCCGTTCCTGCTGGATGTTCGGCTATCACGTTCAGGCCGCGTTCTACTTGCGCTTGTGGCGCTTGTGCTATCCGGAATTGCGCCGGCAGCGGCTTGGTTTCTCGTTCATCGTGCAGGAGAAAACGGCTCCGTACGACTGGATGGAGTGGCGGTTCGACGAGGACTCCCCGGAGATCACGGAGATCGCCACGAAGCAGATCGACCACGCGCTCGAGGGCATCAAATGGTTCCGCGACAACCACAAGGACCCATTACAGGCGATGCGTGACTGGGGTTACGACAAGACCCCGCAGCCCATCCAGTTTCCTGATTGGAAGCTGTTGGAGGAGGAGACGGAGATCGACTCATGGCGGTGATCAAGAAGAAAGCCCAAGGCGGTCGCGGAACATATGCGACGTTGGCTCAGGTCGTGAACTATGCGGACGAGCACGGGTACGAGCTGCGTTGGCCGACCGACGTGAAGGACGGACGCCTGTACGTCAACACGATGATCCGCAGACAAGGCGAGATCAAATGGGAGGACACGTGTTGTTGGATTCCCGTCGAGGTCGGTGACAGTCGCGGGATGAGCGTCATGCAGGCGCTCGGCTCGGCGCTCACCTACGCGAGACGGTACAGCACATTGGCCGCGTTCGGTTTGGCGACCACGGACGACGACGGCGAAACCTCAGGGTATCGGCGTCATGGTTCGGGCGGCATGACCGACGAGCAGCAGGAGGCCATCGACCGGATTCTCAACGAGTACAAGGTCGCCCCCGGTTTCGAGAGCCAGTTCATCAGCAAGGTGTTGAACCGTGGCGTCTCCTACAAGCAGTTGACCGGCTTGGACGCGCAACAGTTCATCGATTCGTACAACAACATTCAGCAAACCACCAACAAGGAGGAAACCAATGAACAAGCAGCATGAGAGCACCTATGGGGAGACGACCGTTACGGCCGTGTATACCGTGGAGCCGGGCAGTGGCCTGTCCGATCTGATGAAGGGCATCTTCATCGCCCCTTCGTCCGATGATCTTCCGCCGCTGTCGGATGAGCATACGAACGAGCACATCGACCGTATCGAGGATGTGAAGCCGGGCGACCTGCTGTCCATCGGCAAGGGTTTGACCGCGGTGAACGGGATCGTGAGATCAATCAGGAAAAGTTCGGACGATGATGTGGTCGCCGTGTTCTTCGAGGAGATGACGACCGGGTACTGGGTGGGTGAAGACTCTTGGCAGTTCCTGTCCTGCTATCGTCCGCTCGGCCACACTGAAGAGGATGGTCCGCAGGTTGCCGGGGATGATGAGCCGGCCATGCTGCGTATCACGGACATTCACGAGCTGCGTCAGGGCGACCGCGTCCACCTGCACAAGGGCGAGGTGAAGGTCGAGGGCCTGTACGATGCGATGCGGTCCGGCGAGAACCCTGGCGAAGGCGGTGTGAGCATCGCGTTCACGGACGAGCCGGCCTATTTCGACCATTATCTCGTGAAGGACAAGTGGGGTTGGACGTTCGATTATGCGGAACGACGCCCGTACGATTCGTGGACGCAGGACAAGCTGCCGAAGGAACGAGGCTTCTACCGTGCCGCATCCGGCAGCGTGTGGAAGCGTGATGATAACTGGTTCGCCCCGGTGCTGACTCATGATGGCAAGCCGGCGCCGGTCGGCAAGAAGACCGCATTGGTGTCCCCGAACGACTTCTACCAGTCGTCTCTTGCGGCGCATCGTTTCCCGTTCGCGCGTATCAGCATGAACGTCGGCACGTATCACCCGGAGGACGACGAGTGATCTGTGATTACTGTCATCGTCCCGACAAGGGGCGGGATCGTTGCCCGCACGCGATCAACCCACGTTGCGATTGTCCCAAGAAGTGCGAGGACGAGCGGGAAGCGAAACGCAGGAAGATAAGGAAATACTATGGCTAACGAAACACGAGTGATCATCGAGAACGCCCGGTTGGGAGCCGATCCGGAGCGCAAGACCGGGAAGAACAGCGGACAGCCGTACGTGAGTCTGCGGTTCGCGACCACTCCGTACCGGAAGAACAAGCAGACCGGCCAGTATGAGAACTTGGAGACCGAGTGGTGGAGCGCGGTCGAGTTCGACGAACGGCAGATGCAGACTTATCTCGAGCAGTTGCATAAGGGCGACAGCATTCGCGTCGAAGGCGTATTGGCGCTCGGCATCTATACGGATAAGGACGGTCATCCGCAGATCGACCGTCAGGTGTCGTGGGCGCGGATCTCAAAGAACCTGCCCAAGGCTAAGCAGGAGCAGCAGGGCTTCCAACAGGCGCAGCAGTACCAGTCGCAGGGCGGTTTCTCAAACGCCAATCCGTTCAACGGAGCGCAACCCGCGCAGGACGTGCAACAGTATCCGCAACAACAGCCTACTGTCCAGCAGCCGATTTCGGGCACGCCATCCGACCCGTGGGGTCAGGTGCAAACCGCGCAGGGAACCCGGTGGGCCGCGCCGCAAGTCGATTTCGGCCCCGTGAAGGAACCGGAGTTCTAGTGCCACGACAGCCGAGCGTGCGCGTATGCGACTTGGTGGACGCGCGGGATGGCTGGCGGTGCATGCGATGCGGGAAATCCTACGAGTGGTCCGGGTTTTCCCGTCATCACCGGCATAACCGCAGTCACCCCTACCCCCGGTTGCATGAGGCATCGAATCTGATTCTGATGTGTGGGAGCGGCGTCACGGGTTGTCATGGCTGGTGTCACGCTCATCCCAAACAGGCACAGGAGTACGGGTGGATCGTCAGTGGTTTCGATGACCACCCGGAACTGGTGCCGGTCCTGACCAGACTGCACGGCTGGGTGTTGTTGGACGACGAGGGCGGGTGGACGCCGTGTGCAAGCCCGTTGACGTAGAAGCCATCAAACACGAACAACATTTCTATCCCCTCTGGTGGGAACAACTCCCGCCAGAGGTATTCAACCGATTGAAATCTGAATGGGAGCAGGAACATGAATGAGTTTTTGACGCCGGAACATGTACTTAGGTGTGACGAACCGGTGAGTAATCCTGACTATGAGCGTATCGACGATCATCATGATCTGCGTGAGGGTGACCTCGTCGTCACTCTCATCGGGAACCGATACAAGGTTCTCGCCACGCGCGAAGGCAGTGACTACGTCAAATGCCGCACGCTTGAGGACCCCGGTTCACCCTTTAGCCTCGACGTCAGTGAAATCCGCTACGTACTACGCCGGAAGCTTCAGCTGCCGGATAAGCCCGGCCTGTGGGTGGACACGGATGGAGACCTGTGGGTGCGAGACAAGGAAGCTATGGTACGAATCACCGACGGGAATGAATACAGCACCCGGTTCTCAGAGAATGCGTATCCCATCGGCAGCAAGTGGATTGAAAACTTCGCCCCGTTCCGTCCGTACAAGCCAGAGACCGACCATGAGTGACGTGCAGAAGATCATTCACGACGAGATCGTGAAAGCCAGCAAATACGGGTTTGACGACAGGTGGAACGACGGGTACGTCTCGGGACTTTCCTTCGCGCTGCGTCGTGCGGTCGATGCGGATGGCGTGAATCGTACCGGCTGCAAGGCATTCGACATTAAAGAGGACTCATGAGCTATGAGAACTCATTGTTCTACCGCGTGGTGTGCGACCAGTGCGGGCGCAAGTATGAGAGTGACGACTTCGACTGGTGGTTTTACTCGGAGCAGGCCGAGGATGCCGCCGTGGATGCCGGTTGGCAGGAGCATGACGGCACTCATTATTGCCCGGATTGCCGGCATGCGCAGTGTGACGCGTGCGGCAGATTCCATCCCGATGATGAGTCCGGTTGGGTGGATGAGGACGACGACTGGTACTGCCCTGACTGTTGGGCCAGGTCGATCGAGGTGAAGCGATGCTAGGCCAGATCATTGATCGTATTGAGGTCTATTACGACGACAACGACGTGTTCGAGTACACGTACAACCGTGACACGAAGTCGTGGGAGTGCGAGTCGATTCCCGAGGACATGGAGAGTCGGGAGATCATCACGGCGCTCACATCCGTGGTCCGTATCGAAGCCAAACGACTGTTCAAGGAGGAATCGTGCTGATTTACCGTCATGGGGAACGCCCTGATTTCAAAGGCTTGTGGTGGCACTTGGTTTGGATCGTCTGGTGCGCGTTCTTCGCCGGGCGTGCTTTGGCCCGGGAGGATTGGCTGTCGCTCGCCGTTCAGGTCATATGCCTCGCATTGTGGATCTACTGGACGGTCGACAGGCTGCGGAACATGACATGGCACGTCATCGAAATCAACGTCCCGACCGGCAAGGAGAACTCATGAGGAAACGAATCATTACCGGCCTGTGCACGGTCGGCATGCTCGCCACGCTCGGCGGCTGCACTGCGGGCACGTACGACGATCCGAAAACCGGCTATGAGCGGGTCTACCAGCTTAATGATGGACGTCGCGTCACCTGCATCAGGGATACGGGAGGCACGAACGGACTTGGTTTGTCGTGTGATTGGGCGCATGCGGATGGTGCGGACAAGGGGTGGTCGCAGTGAGCAGGACGAAGACCGTGGAACCGAAACCGGTGTCGAATTGGCGTCAGGCCAAACGTGACGCGTGGAACGCGGGTTATCTGGCGTGTTTGAACGATGTGGCCGGCGCTCACGATCGCATCCATATCGAACACCCGACTCTCAACCCTTATGGGAGTGATGCGGATGATGCGCCTGTATGCGGATGAGACGCCACCCGACGACGAATACTGCCCCTTGTGCGGCAGTCCGTTGAACGCGTGGGGGCATTGCATGGAGGAACGGTTGCATGAGGACCCGTATGACGGTTGGAGGGATGAGTGAGGCTCGAACTGGAACTGACGATTCCCTCCGACTTGTGGTGGACGTCGAACAGTCGCGGCCCGTGGCAGAAGAAATGGAAGCGAACACGCGCGGTCAAGGAGCTGGCGTGGGTCATGGCCCGGAACCTGAAAACCCAGCACAAGCTGCGCTCCCCCGTGTTCGAGCAATGCCATGTGACCGCGTACATCGCCTACCCGCCCAACGCACGGCGATACGACCCCGGCAATGCCTCCCCTATGGTCAAGGCGGCTATCGACGCATGCACCACCGCCGGCTATTTTCCCGATGACGACAGTCTGCATCTGGTCGGCCCCGACTATCGCAAAGCCGACCATCCCGCCCCCAAAGGGCTTCACATCATCACTTTGGTCATGGAGGACATCGAATGATCGGCTATCTCACCAACTATCTGCTGCCGATGCTCGTGTACATGGGAGTCGTCGGATTGGGACTGGTGTTCGTGTTCGCACCGGCCTTCTACCTGCTGGACGAAGACCTTTGGTTGGGAGCGTTCCTGTGGTTCCTGTTCAGCATCGCCATCGTCTTCTCTCTCATGTTGTTCTTCGGGTGATCGTATGCCGTATAGCAATCATCCGCAGCCGATGGGCGGCAGTCACCCCATCTCAAGGCGTGCGCCGGATCATCCGCTGCCGCACGCGCCCAAAACATCCGATCCGAGTCTGGTTGAACTGATGCTCGCCGACAGGGAGTACATCGACCGGCAACGACACCTTATATATAAGGAGTGAATCATGAGCTACGACCTGTTCGTCGCGCCGGCGACGGTAGGCGAAGACGATCTGTGGGACGCGTGTTCTGACACGCGCGGCTACGACACCGGCATCGAATCGTATGGAGACTACGATGCCGGCGCGTATTTCAACTACACGTACAATCTCGGCCGGTTCCTCACCGCATACAAGGTGAATCCGATACGCGACTTGGACGGGTTGACCGGCCGGGAATGCGCCAGCCGCATCGACATCGCATTGCGCGAGATCGAACAAGAGGATCAGGGCATGCTCGCCGACTTGTACAATCCCGCGAACAATTGGGGCAGCGTCGCCGGCGCGACCAACTGGTTGCGCGTCCTGCGCCGATACTGTCTCGACCATCCCACGTATCTGGTGCGGGAACGTTCATGACCGCGCGAGGCGATGACCGGAAACTCTGGAACCTGCTGGCCCGTCAAGGCTACACGGTCATGAAGGCCCGGTCCGGGCATTGGCACGTGTACGACACGACGGGCCAGCTTCTTCTCTCCACCAGTGGCACGCCGTCCGATCGGCGTGCACGCAAGAACCTCATCATGCAACTCAGGAGATACGAATGCTTGACATGACACGTGACCGTCGTCTCCGCTGCCCCATGTGCGGGCGACTGGGACAAATGCAGGAGCACGTCAACCGCAATTACTGGAGCGGCGACGGGACAAGCATCTACCGCATGTACTGTCCGTGCGGGCATATCAGCACGAACTGGAAAAACCAGCCCGGCGACGCATACCGAGAATGGCTCGACCTGATCGGCTTGACCAAACAACGATTGAAAGGACACGACAATGACCGATAACGTCGAACATCCGGCTCACTACGAGTCCGGCCCGTATGAGTGCATCCTGCTCGTGGAGTGCTTCACGTTCAACGTGGGCAACTGTCTGAAATACGTGTGGCGGCACAAGCTCAAAAACCGTCCCCTCGAAGACTTACGGAAGGCCCGATGGTATGCGTTGCGCGCAATCAGCAACGGCGAGGACTTTGCGCCGGCAGTTCCCTTGGTGAAAGCACAATCAGGCGGACTGCGTCATCCACAGTATGACTGGCGCACACTGCTGCTCATCAAAGCGGACAGTGTGAGCGATGTACGGGAGCAAGATTTCTGGCTAGCGGTCTTTCTCAATGATCACCCCGGTATCGAAACAGCATTGGATCAGCTCATCAAGGAGACTCAGGAACATGGCTAACGAAACGGAAATCTTCGCGAAGTTCAGCGCTTTCCTGTGGATGAACGAGAAGTTCGGCACGTTCGCTTCACAAAATCCTCGCGCGGCGATCGTGTGGGTCAAGGCCATCACGTACGCGACAAGCGAGAGAACAAACGGTTTTGTCGCGACGTTTGCCGCGAAATGTTTCCTTGGGGCGAAGAAGAAAGACCTGTCGTTATTGGAGGCTCATGGTTTTTTCGAACCAGTCGCCGGCGGATGGGTGATACACGATTTCAGCGAGTGGCAATCGAATCGATCTCGTGCTGAATCAGAGAATCGGGCGTCAATCCCGAAATATATGCGCAGGAAAGTCTATGCCCGCGACGGGTACAAGTGTCTTCGTTGCGGAAGCACTAAGAACCTCACCATCGATCACATCTATCCGTGGTCGATGGGAGGCCGGGACGACATCGACAACTTCCAGACGCTATGCCAATCGTGCAACTCGTGGAAGCACACCAAGGTAATCGACTTCAGAAAAGGACATAACAATGGCTCGGAAACCCACTGAGGGATATGTGCAGCTGGTCAACAGCTATTTCATGAACTGGAAGGTGCGCCGACTGCGCGAAACCGCGCCGACGGCGTTGGGCGTGTTCTCGATGGTGCTGTCGTATTGCGGGTTCAAACTGTCGGACGGTTGGATCACATACAACGATCTGCGATACGTGATCGGCGCATCCGACGAGGAGATCGACGCCCTGTGCGGTGTCGAAATGCTCGTCAGGGACGAGACCGGCGACAATTACATGGTGCACGATTACCTGCGCCATAACCGCAGTAACGAGCAGGTAACGAAGAAGCGCAGCACCAATTCAGCCAATAAGACACCGAATGATGCTGATTCGGTACCGGAAAACACGAAAACCTTCGCCGAAGTGCCGCTTTTGTTCCCTGATTCGGACGATACGGTACAAAAAAGTGCGGAAACCTCCGCCGAAGCGCCGAAAAACGACGCCGTTTCGGGACAAACTACAGAACAACAGAACAACAGAACTACAGAACATTCTTCTTTTACTCCCCCTACCCCCTCGCGGCCTGATTTCGACAGGCTGCTGGATCGGATCGAATCGTTCTATCCGACGAACAGGTTCGACGGCCGTGTGTCCCAGGTGAGGTTCGATCTGGAGGCCGAGTGGCCGAAGGTCATCCGTGCGGCGGGCGACGCTGACCCGGTGTCGTTCTTCGAAGCGAAGTGCCGCGCGTACGTGGATGCGACGGAGGAACGCTACGTGTGCCGGTTCAGCCGGTTCCTCGCGCAGGAGCTGTACGCGCGCAACTGGCAGAAGCAGCTTCCACCGCCCCAGTCGGCGTTCACGAAACCGCCCGTGAGCCGTAGCCAGCAGAACTTGGATCACAATCGTCAGGTCGTGTGGGATTTGATGACCCCGGAGGAACGCGACCGTTACCGGAAGGAGCATTCGGATGCTTTCGCTTAGTGAGGCGGGCGTGGTTCTCGCCGCGATCCGCAGCCATCACGGCAACGCGATGATCGACGCGCAGCAGGTGGAACAGTTCCGCAGCGAGTTGAAGGAGTCGATGACCGTGGCGGAGGCGTTGGAGGCTGTCAGGCGCTTCTATTCGCAGGATGTGACCGGCCGTTGGTGCATGGCCGGCAACGTGAACGCGATCGTCACCGGCATGCGTAACCAGTCGAAACCGAGCGAGGCTCAGATCGGCCGTGAATGCGAGGCACTGGGTTTGGATGGCTTGCAGTCGTGGATGTACCGGCGTCAGCGCATGTTGGGCAAGCCCGCGGATGAGGCGGGGCGGATCGCAATCGATTACCGGCCGCAATTGGAACCGGTGAAACCGAAGACGCGTCCCCGTCCGGGTGTTGGTTTCAATCCGAGGCTCGGAATCAACCTCACGGACACGATCGGACACGGACGCGAACAATGAGCCGCGTTTCATACGAGAACGCGCGCACGACCCGATTACGTGACGTTTTAGCCTATTGGAGGTTTCACCGTGAACATCGACTTGGATGATCCCGAGATCAAGATGATGGTGTCGCAGCTGCGCGACGCGCCACCGGACGCGAAGGCCCGCAAGAAGATCCGGCAGAAAGCCTATTACGAGGCGAACCGTGAGAAGATCCGCCGTAGGCAGGCCGCTTATCGCGAAGCGCACAGGGAAGAGCTGCGCGAGTACTTCCGCAACCTCGACCACGACAAACGCAACGAGCAGCGCCGTCTGAAATACAATTCCGACCCAGAGTATCGTCAAGCTCAACTGGACAGGATGCGCGAATGGCGGCAGTCGCACGAGACCACGCCCGAGGAACGCGCACGCCAGCGCGAGAACCAGAAACGCTGGGAACGGAAGAACAGGGCGAAACGAAACGAGTACCGGCGGCAATACCGGCGGACGCATCCCGAGTTCCGCGAACGGGACAACCAGCGCCGCAGGGAACGGAAGGCGAAACTCGCCGAAACAGCGAAGGCGGCGTGATACACTGACTTCAGTTGAACGCCTGACCTTGGACCACAAGGTTAGGATTCGTGTTGTCTGAAGGTCAGATTCAAGCCCCCTCCCCTCGTATCTGCGCGTACGCGACGTGCTGGCGCGAGGTCGTCACCGACGCGCCCACCCCACTGATCGGGGTGATCGTCCCCGAGAACACGTCGCTCATGTGCATGGTGCATGAGCGTCAGGTGCGCGACGAGTTCGACTGGCTCGCCCGCAACCTCGACGACCTCGAGCATTACCGGATCAACCGCGCGTACGGTCACAGCCAAGGCGCCGGCGGATCGTCCGGCACCGCGCCCGCACCATTGCGCGAGACCCTGTCCGACCTGCTGTACCGGGTGGACGACCAAGGGTATCCGGGATTGCAACCCACCCTGTACGAGTGGGCAAGATCGCTCGCGTTGAACGTGCCCGCCACATGCGACCTCGCATCATTGGCGCATCGTCTGCGCACCTGCTACCGGCTCATGGAGAACTCCGCGACCCCCGTGTACGCGCGCCAGTTGCACGAGCAGGTGACACGGTTGCGCCGGTTCCTCGAACCCGACGACGGGAAGACCATCATCCTCGGCCCCTGCCCCGCGAAGGACTGCGGCACCCCGTTGTCTGGACGCGCGGACGCGAAGGACGTGCAATGCCCCCACTGCCACAGCAGATGGGCGACCGGCTATCTCATTGCGCAACGACGCGAACGCATCCTCCACAGTCCGAAGCTCGGAACCCAGTCGGAACTGGCGGAACTGTTGAAGGCATGCGGCGTGCACGTGAACAAGGGAACCATGCGCCAATGGGTACACCGCGGACAGTTGCCCCAAGCCGGCGAAAACAGCCTCTCCAAACCCGTCTACCGATTGGCGGACGCCTACCGTCTCGCCACCGACGGCCCCACACCACCAACCACACAAGCTGACAACATCTGGCAAACGATCAACACGAAGGAGTAACCATGAACCAGATCCAAACCTACGATTTCAACGATTACGCGCTCAGGGCGTTGACTGACGAGAACGGCGAAGTCTGGTTCATCGCCAAGGACGTATGCGACATCCTCGGCATCGCCAACAATCGCGACGCCGTGTCCCAGCTTGACGACGACGAAAGGAATACCGTCGCCATTACCGACGGAACCTCCGGCAACCCCAACAAGACCATCATCTCAGAACCCGGCCTGTACGACTTGGTATGGAAGTCACGCAAGCCGGAAGCCAAGGCGTTCAAGCGCTGGGTCAAGCATGACGTGCTGCCGTCCATCCGCAAGACCGGCAGCTACACGATGCAACGCGATCAGCACCTGCTCGAGGCCAAGCACCATGAGCGCATGGGCAAGATCGAGCTGCTGAAAGCGTCGGAAGGACTCGTGCACAAGGACTTCCTCGAAGCGAAGGCGCGTATCGTCATCGCTCAGGAGCTTGGAGAATTACCGGAGATCGACCCGAAGACTCGCCCCTTGTATGTACAGGACTATCTCAAGGAAAAGAACCTGAGCGGCAAGCAGGCCAAGTCCAAGGGCGGCGTGTTCGGCAAGAAGCTCAAGTCATTGTACAAGGCCAAGTACGGCGTAGATCCGCAACGCGCCGATCTGACACTACCGAACGGTCATATCACCAAGGTCTACGCCTACACGGAAGCCGACCGCCAGCTTTTCGATCAGGCATGGTTTGAACTCAATCCCCTGTCAATCACCGCATGAAAGGAACCATCATGACAACCATCATCCCCCAGCTCACGATCACCCCGCGACCGGAGATCGAAGAGTTTGACCTGCCGAAGTACTACGACGTGGAAGCCGTGCTCGTTCACCTCGTCACGCCCGTCAAGGGGCATCGCGTCGTGTTCGCGGCCGGCATGTCCCTCCTGCCCAACGTCGGTCTGCTGCTGGATGAAACCCAGTGGGGTGACGATTCCGACGACTACGAGCAGGATGACGACCCCGACGGCATGCTCACCATGCTCGTCCCGTTCTCCAATATCGGTGCCGTCCAGCGCGTTCCCGGCGAACTCGTGGACACGCTCGATGACGCCACGCAGATCAAAGAGGCCGTCTGGCAGTTGGACGACGCGTGGAAACGGCTCAACAGCGTCGCCCTGCTGCACGACAACAACCCGCAGGAACACAAGCTGCCCGTACCCGAGGACGTCGTGAACCGTCTTATCCGCGTCAGCGGCGAAATGCGCGAAGCCCTGTATGACTGCGCCGGCAAGCTCGGCATCGACCTGGACGAGGACGCGAACGCATGAGTGTCGATATGGGAACCGTCGAGATCGACCTTGACCTCGCCTACAAGGGCTGTAGTCTCGCCTCGTTCAGCGTGGACGTGCCGGTACGAGGACACGTGGTAACGAACGAACTGGTGCTCGGCAATACCCCGTACAGGGCGAGGATCGAAGTCGAACCATTGCCGGACGGATTGTTGGAATCGGCCGTCAAGGCCGGTGTCGAAGCGTTCCAGACCGCGTTCGACATGAAAATCAAGGAGACAAAATGAAACTCAAGCGTACGGTCAGTATCCCCCTCGCCCCTACTGGAAATGAGCATACGGGGACGCTCACGTTGAGCCTGCCGTACATCACGGACGGCCAGACATCGGACAGCTATTGCGACATCAACGGGACCACCGGCTACGTGGATGATTCACGCCGGCTCGTCTACGCGTTCAACAGCGCGTGCGAGGCATTCCAAGCCGCGTTCCAGAAGGACATGTCATGAGCGTGTACCGGCTCCCGGATATTCCACTGACGATCGTCGGCCATACCGTCACCCTGTACCGGGACGGGCTGCCGCACATCACCGGTCAGCTCACCGACATCAACGTAAGCGCTAGGCATGGCGAGTATTGGGCCGACCTGAAATTCGACGGCATGACCACGACACGGTTCACGTCCGCCGACAAGACCGACTACAAACTGGAGGTAAAAGACTGATGCAGGACATGCAGGAACCGCCGCAATCCGACGACGATGATTCCGCGTACGAGGAGCTGCGCCGACAGGTACGTAAGGCGCTCTCCCCCGTGTTGGGTATGAAACCGTACGTGCTCGTCGTGGATGCGAGCACGTTGGACGATCTGAAAGAAGACACGGAGAACATCTACATCATTACGCCTGAATATCAGCGCGGCATCCTGACCCGCGGCCTGTTGGACACGGCGAAAGAGATCGACGCCGGCACGTGGGTCGGAGTGGGGGGGGCGGTGACTGATGGCGAAGCTCACGAGTCGCGGACGCAAACGCATGAAGGCCAGCTCGTTCGCATTGCCGTCGAAACGCGCTTATCCGATCCAAGACCGGGCACACGCAATTTCGGCTCTCTCGCGGGTGGCACAACACGGCACCCCTACAGAGAAGGCCAAGGTTCGCGCGGCCGTCCACCGCAAATACCCCAGCATCCAGATCAGCGGACTCACCAAGAAACGGAGGAAGAAGTAATGAGCCGTAAGAACATTCGCGTCGCATGGAAGGACTTGCAGCCCGGCGACCTCATCCACGTCAAGGGCACTACGAACACGTACAGGTTCGAGAAACACGACGACACGGCAAACAGCCGGCAACACGAGTTCATCACAGTCAAGACGCCGGGATTACACCCCACTAGGTCTTTTGTCATGGACGACGATTTCGCGTACGCGACCCGACCAGCGCCCAAACAACCGATGCAGCCCCTCAAGGAACCGACAATGCCGGGCGAATACTGGGTGCAAGTGGACCTGGGACCGACCTATGACCAACCCCGCGTATGGTGCAAGCTGATCCGCAGGGCAATGATGCTCGTAGATTTCGCCGGATACGACAAACCTTGGATGGACGCCACAACGAACCTGTTTCCGAACGCGTGGACGGACTGGGAATCCATTATCACCGCCAATCATGTGATCGACGTGCTGCCCGCCAAGGAATACTATACGCGCAAGATCAAGGGGGAACTGTGATTCTCATCCCGCTCGCACTAGTCATGCTGCTGCTCGCGGCGATCATCATCGAGGAATCGAGGAAACGTTGACCACTCTCACCCAGAAACAACAGGACTATCAGAACGTGATGATCGTCCGCAACACGATCAACGCGTTGTACACGGCGCAGAAGATCAGCGGCAAACCGTTGAGCGAACTCATCCAAGCCGCCAAACAAGGATACAGGCGTCTCACGTGCAGGCGCGTGGATGACGGGCGCATCCCGTTCGTGGACAACGGCATCCCCGTCGCCGCGAACACGAGCGTCGAACTGCCCGACCTCGAACTCTGGTATAAAGCCATCACCGAACTGGGACTGGCGTCAAATGAAGCCTGACCTATTTAGCGACGACATGCTGCCGTACTGCGCTCGGACGGTAAAACTGATGATGGCCGGTATCATCCACCGGCATCAGTACGACATCCACCTGCGCCCGCTAGTCAGCGATCCTCTCTGGCTCATACGTCTGCATAACGCGTTAACAAGCCGCGACTAATCAGTTAAAACCCTCGAAAACGGTATACGACATACCAGTTTCGAGGGTTTCACCATGTCAGCGCACGCTTTCGCACGGACGGCCAGCGCTTGTGTTACGCGTCTGCGCCCACGCACGCACCGCATGCTCGGAATACAACGGCCCTTGAGCGGTCTCAATGACCGGTTTCGGGAACGAGGGTATCTTGCGGAACTCCCTCGCCCGCTGCCGCGACACCCCTGCCATGTTCGCTATCTCAGCATACCCAACTACCGGCGGATACAGCGGCTCACGGTTCATGCTGATAGCCGTATCCCAGTCATGCACCTCGAAGCCTGAGACGACTGCACCGGGCAGCACGCCGCGCAACAGCTCTTCGGCCGCATCGAGCGCCCTTTCGCCACTGTCCGCCTTCACGGCCAGCGTCAAGCCACCGCCGTTCCCGTCCGGGTTGACGGCAACGCTCGCACCGTACCCGCCGAGCGCGTCCATCAGATCAAACGCCGTATCCTCATCGAGCTTCGCCTTGAAGTCAAGGGAAACCTGCCATTCCATGCCCATGCCCCGCCTATCCGTTACTAAAGCCGACGCCGGCCCCCACGCAGGGGCCGGCGCATGCTTTGTTTTGCACTGTTCCTAGGCCATTGAGAGATTGCCAAACGAACCATGATTGTGGTAGCCTTGCCGTAGCAGCCTAGGAAACTGTCTACAGCAAGGCCACCGTGCCGCTCACTCTTGGAATCCGCCGCGTCGCAGGTATTTCAGGCAGTTGTCATACCACCGGACATCCGAAGGTGTCTTGTGGATGGCAACGCCGGCCTTTGACTTGTCGGGCGGGTAGCACATCCAGCCTTTTTTCATCGGCTTGACCTGCCAGCCCTGTTCCTTGAGCTTTTCAAGGAGCGGTTCGATCCGTTTGTCCTTGATGTCGGATGAACCTTTCGATGGTTTTTCAGTTATTGCCAGCGGGTAAACCGTTGACAGTGACAATAATATATTAAATGTTGTCACTGTCAACAATCGGCGTTTCGTACAATCGGACTCACCTTGGCTGATATTACTAATGTGGCGCTTGTGTTGTTTTCGTGGGTGTGGGTTCGTCGTTGAGCCGTTGAGGGAGTAAGAGAAGAGCGCTTCCTGGGTAGGATGTTTTCGACCAAGATAAACAAACAACCAAAAAGCGCCTGATGA
>NZ_JBKEWJ010000007.1:0-127208 GCF_056357555.1 Bifidobacterium sp. LH_230 | reverse complement strand
TCGCGGGCGTCGAACCGGAAGACGACGAAACCCCACAAGCCGACGCGGACTAGGATTTCACGCTCACCACAGGTGAGGCACCACTCCGGATTACGCGCTCATTTTCAAATGAGGCACCTCGGCAGTCGATGCCCGTACCGCCCAGACCGATCGCGAGCACCGCGGAATTATCCTGCTCGGACTGCTGCATACGATCGATCACGCCACCACCGGCGGTGAGCAAGAGCTTCTCGTACATGAATGTTCCTTTCAATTATGGATTGTGTTATGTGATGTCTGTATTTATTCAGATCTATTCGGATTCGGCTGTGCTCGAATCAGAAGTGGTTCGCCTTGCGGCTGACGAAGCGGATATTGATGCCCTGCTTGGCATCGGGGCTCTGGCGAACATCGACCGCATAGCCGTCACCCATGATCTTCACCTTCTTGGTCATGCGGCCTTGGGCGTATGCGGGCTTCTTCAGCACCAGCGTCACATAGTCCTTGCCGGATGCCTGTAGGTACGAGGAGCGCGGATCGAGGCCATGCGTGTTGATGCCGAAGGCGAACAGCTTGATACGGCCACGGTTGCGTTCGCGGCTGACTTCCGCAAACTGCGCGCTGTAGTTCTCCTCGTCGAACTCGCTGGCGTAGCAGGTGCCGTAGAAGCGCTTGTTCAGGGCGATCCACAGCAGCAGAAGCACCACGATGATCGCGATGACGATGCCCGCGATGATCGCGATGGCCGTGATCAGACCGATGTTGATGGTCTTGACCAGCACGTTGAACGTGCAGGACGCGCCGTCGGAATCGGTGGCACGGATGGTGAACGACCCCTGCGACAGGCTGCTGACCGTACCGAACGTAAGCGTGAGCTTCGAGCCGTTAAGCTTGTATTCGTCTTTGTTGAACGCGGTGGAATCAACCGCGTAGGTCAGGGTCTTGTCCTGCGCGTCGGTGGCGCCCGGCGTCAGATCGATGTCGACGGTGTTCTTGAAGAACGGCCACAGCTTCACGGTCTTCTCGATGTCGCCGTTGGGCTTCGGGGCGCTGTTGCCCACGTCGAACGTCAGTTCGTTGGAGGTCACATCGTAGCCTTCGCCGGTCACACGCGCCTTGACCTTGTACGAACCCTTCTTGTCGAAGGTCACCTTGCCGGCAAAGCCCTTGTCGGCGGCCTTGAGATCCACGTCCTGGGACTTGCCCTTGCCGTCGGTCACGGTGGCCACGGCCTTGAACTTGCTCAGTCGATCGCCGCTGGCGGCCTGGCCGCCTTCGAGCACGGAGGCATTCAACGTCACGGCATCGCCCGCGGCGTATTCCTTCTTGGTGTCCTCGGCCTTGAGCTCGGTCGACAGATCCGTGTTGCGCACGATGTCGATGCGCACATGATCTCCCGGCGTACCGGCGATCGTGTACTTCCACGTGCCTTGCGCCGGCTTCTTGACCTTCATCGACACGAACGCGTCGGTGGAGAACGTATCGGCCGACAGCGCATCCTTGGTATACTGCTTGCCGTTCGGATCAGTCAGGCTGTAATCCGTGGGCTTGCCGGTCACCATGATGTTGACTTCCTCGACACCGACCGAAGCCACGTCGAACGTGCCTTCCGCCTTGCCGGAATCGGGGATGGTCAGGTCCACTCCCTTATCACTCTTGGTCGCGAACACCATCTTGTAGTACATGTCGAACACGTCGGTCAGATCGCTGGCGTTCTTGACTTCCTTGAACTGGCCGCCGGTGGCGTTCGACAGCTGCGACAGCTCGTTCGAGTTGGCGCTGCCGTCCGCGTTCAAGCTGATCGAGTAGATGCCGTATCCATTGCGTCGGGCCGTTTCCAGCGCCTGCGCCTTGGTCTGCAGGGACTGCTGCGTCTCGTCGTCGCTGCCCATAGCCGTGTTGCCGTCGGTCAGCAGCACGATCACGGACGGGATGTTCGGATCCTTGTTCTTATCCAGCATGTCATCGGCGGTCTGCAGACCCGCGCCGATGTTGGTCCAACCCTTGGCCGGAACCTTACGGATGTCGTCGAGGAACTGCTGTTTGGCCTGCACGCCGTCGACCGGCGCCAAGTCCTTCTTATAGGCGATGCCGTCGTTGAAGATCACGCCGCCGACCCGGTTGCCGGAATCCGCCAGCAACGCGACGAAACGGCCGATCGCGTCATAGCGCAGGTTCTTGGGGTCGGTGTCGTTCATCGATCCCGACGTGTCGGACACGAAGACGACGTTATATCGGTTTCGCCCGGTATTGCTGGACTGATCATCGGCATATGCCGCCGGCAGCACCATCGACAGCATCATCACCACCGCCGTCATCAGGGCAATCGTCGCCGCAACAATGCCGCGTATATCCCAGTGCAAGGCTTTCTCGCTGCCTCGCGCGGAACGAATCGTATCATGGCTGGAATCGACCATGCTCATTCCTCTTCTCGATTGACGCTCGTTCGCGGTCTCCCGCGACATGGACGTTAAGGGTCAACTGGTTCGCACTATACACCCTTACTGTGTGTGTCGATTAACGACATCCCACATCGTCATATACCGGACAATAATTCACCGGAAATTCGTTTCGTCCGCGCCAATCTCACCCCATCACCCCCCTCTTAGCCAGACCAAGCCGTAAAGCAAACGCTTGCGGCATTGGTAAGCGAGAAGCAAGCGCAGGGAGCCAACAGCACAGCCATCCAAAGACTGTCCATAATCCCCAAACGATGGCGGCAAAGCCGAAAAACACCATGCCCCACACACCAAGCCTGGAACCCCACAGAAGCTGTCAGCCCCTCGGCTCCCTCGGCCGAGAGCTGTCAGCAAAGCTGACCGAGGGAGCGTCAAAGCACCATGCCCTACACAGTTTGAAACCCCACAGAAGCTGGCGGAGCCTCGGCTCCCTCGGCCAGGCCGAGCCGTAAAGCAAACGCCGGCGGCGTTTGTAGGCGAGGAGCGAGCGACAGCGAGCCAACAACACAGCTTGCGTAGCGAGTCCATAATTGCAGGACGCTGTCAGCCGCAGGCTGACTGAGGGAGCGTCAAAACCAATCACCTACACGTCTTACCTAACCTTCTTTCCTCGTCCTAGTCCTAACAAGGATAGCCGTCAGCACAACTGACTGAGAGACCCGCCCCAAGCACTCTCTCTCGGCTCGCCAGTTTCCCCTCTTCCCCCGCTCCCCCTGACAGGGGGAGCTGTCAGCGAAGCTGACTGAGGGGGTCCAAAGCAATCACCCTCTCGGCTTGCCTAGCCCCGCCACAAACGTTACCCCGGGAATATCCGCGAAAATCGACCCATCCACCACCAGCTTCGACGGGCGAATCCCCGAGCCGATGTACAGCTTCGACACCGCAAGAATATGCTGGTCCACCAGCAGCGGCCACTCTCCCGGCAGTCCGATCGGCGACATGCCGCCTGACTCCATGCCGGTCGCTTCCACTGCGTCGGCGATCGGCGCGAAGCTCACCTTGCTCACCTCCAGCGTGTGCTTGACCACGCCGTTCAGGTCGGCCCGCGTGTCCGCCGTCACGAACGCGGCGGCGAACTGCGGCGGCGCCTTGCGCGTCTTATGCGTATGCACCACAACCACGTTGCCTGTGTTTTCGAACGGCACACCGTATTTCGGACACCACAGGTCGGTGTCCGATTCCTCATCCGTGTTGATCGTGACGCCAAGGATCTTGCTTTCCGGTACGCCGGCCGCGACCAGTCCCTTCAGCGCGTCGAACACCGGTTTCGCCAGCAGATCCCCATCATGCCAGTCAAGTATTTCCAGAGTCATAGGTATGCCTCCCCCGCAACTTGTTACGAGCCAGCATACCGGCCGCGCGCCGCCCGCAACACCGCCCGCCTATAGACGTTCCTTATGGCCGCTTATCCGCGCTTGGCCCGTCTTGCACAGATGCGTATTCGAACTGGATCTGTAACTAGGGATCGCGGACGAGCGCATATCCGCATTGAGCCCGTCTCACATCCGCCCATTCAGGCTTCGCCCATCACACCAGTTCAGGCTTTACCTGTCACGCGCCCATCCGCCGTCGTTCCGCTGCGCCCCAATGCCGCATTGACCGAAATATCCCGCCAAAGGCCATCTTGCGTGATATTCCTGCTAGCATCCCCCGCTACTAGCAAAAACATCACGCAAACAACCCCTCCAGCGTGACATTCCTGCTAGCATCCTCTGGACACTATCCCCAGCATCGCGCAATCACCCCTCCTCGCGTGATGTTTTTGCTAGTAAACCCAATTACTAGCAAAAACATCACGCCAGTAACCGACCTATGCGATATTCCGGCTAACGCTCCTAGATATATTCGGCTGTCATCCAGATATATTCTGGTTAGTATCTTTGTCTGTCCCGACATCACGCACGAGAACCGGCTTGCGTGGAGCACCGCTCCACTGATTCCGCGCATCGGCTGTGCCATGATGGAGGCATGTTCGTAGCCCGGTCTGCATCATCTGTTCGTGCAATGTTCCGCACGCGGCGTACCCGACTCGCCATCGGCTGCGCCGCGATCGCATGCTGCGTGCTGGTGGAAACCGTGCTGCGATGGCCGGCCGTCAATTTTCACCTGTCGTATCTGCTCATTCCGCTGCTCGCGCTGGCGTCGCTCGCCGCGCTGCCGTTCGTTCCGGAGGCGGGCGCTTGGCTCATAACGACGCTGACCTGCGTGGGACTTGTCTCGCCGTTCCCGATGTCGTATTCGTATCTGCTGGCGATGGCGCTGGCCGCAGGACTGATCTGGCGGGAGAACCGGTGGGCCGCGGGATTGGCTGTCGCACTTGCCGTCACCGCGCTACTGATCGACCGCAAGATGCTGTTCGGACTGGGTGTGACCGATTCGGTGGTGATTTCGTTCGCATACTGCATGTTCGCGATCGTGATCGGATTGGTGTCGCGCTGGATGGCCGATCACCGGCGGATGCGCGATCGAGCCCGGCAACGTCGCGAACGCGATCGCATCGCCGCTTCGCTGCACGATCGGACCACGAACGATCTGGCGAACGCGATCATGCTGATCAACGCCGATCTGGAACGAGACGATCTGCCGCAATCGCAGTTGGACGACCTGCGCATGATCCGATCCTTCATCCAGCACGCCATGACCGGCACGTATCAGGCCATCGACACGCTTGACGGGGATGATTCACGTCCGGGTCTGCCTGCTTACGGCTCGAAAGCGGGCGGTCGCGGACGCGAAAATCCGTAAGTGGGTGTTTGCCTACCATGAAAACGCCCAGAATCGCGTTTTCGTGGTATGCAAACACCCACTTATCTTTTCAAGGTAGGGATTCACCCACTTATGAAGGCCGTTCGTGGTAGGCGAACGCCCACTTACGAATTGGATGTCCGCAAACACCCACTTTCCATCAATGTTCGTGGTAGGTAAATGCCCACTTACAGATTCACAGCAGATTCCACGTCCGCAAACACCCACTTTCACCTATTTCATACGGTAGGCAAACACCCACTTATGAGTTCACGACTGATTTCACGTCCGAGAACACCGTTCCATATGGTCTACAAACACCCACTACGAATCGACTCCAATATCACAAACAAACCGGCGTCCGTAAACACCCACTTATGGAACGGAGTTGGAGCCCAAGAGAGTGGCGACGACGAAATCGACCGCAAACACCCACTTACGAAACGGAAACACGATATGCTTCGTCACCGCCCACGGTCACGCCTCGCGTATGAAACGATCGTCACCGGCCAAGAAACAGGCGAATGGCTTCGGCACGGGTGACGGCACCGAGCTTGCGCTTCGCATGCCGTGTGACGACGAACACGGTGGACGCCTTGATACCGAGCCGTTCGGCGATCTCCTCGGTGGTGCGGTTCGCGGCGTACAGGCGCAGCACCGCGCGTTCCTGATCGGATAACGCCGCCGTGCGCCGCGCAGTCGCGGCCAACGACTCATGTGCGGCGACAGCGGTCATAAACCCGTCGAACGCACCGCCGTCAGCCACCGCCGATATCGCCGCGGCCAGCTCCTTCGGCATCGCATCTTTGCCGATCAGCCCTTGCGCGCCCGCGTCGATCGCCGCTTGCCGATAATGGTTGCGCGAATACGAGGTCATGCACAGGATCGCCGGCCGCACCGCGGCTTCACGGATCGCGCGGCACACATCAGCGCCATCCGCACCCGCACCCGGCTCGGCGCACAGCGACATGTCCAGCACCAGCACGTCCGGCACCTGCGCATCGCCTTCGTGCAGACACCGATGCACGGCCGCCCGCCCGTCTTCGGCTGCCCAGATCACACTCGCACCGGGCATGGCCCGTCCGATGATCTGCGCCAGCATACCCAGTGCGAACCGGTCATTGTCCACGATCGCGATCGTTGTCATAGCCATCATTATCCCGCATCGCCGACCGCGTTCAGCCGCGTGATGTGTGCCCGACACACGGCAGCGCGGCGAACAACGGCAGAGCGCAAAACACCGGGATCGGATACCAGAACAGGGCCTCGGGCGAGGCGTATAGCGACAGGACCGTGAAGAACAGCAGGGAGAACGCGGCGAGGCGTGAGATGGGAGGGAAGATCTCTCCGCTCGCTTCGCTCGGTCGAGATGACAGACAAGAGGCTTTGCTCGGTCGAGATGACAGACGTCTGCGGACCGACTGTACGGTCAACGTCATCATGATCATCAGCGGAATCCATGTGACGTACAGGGCAATCGACGTAAGCGGGTTGTCATCGCGCACCCACCGACGTATCCGGTCAAGCAGCTCCCGTTGCCACGTGGGCTTGCTCGACGTGCCCATCAGTGGCGTCAGATCGCGAGCAATCCGCACCACGCGCAACGCCGCAACGGTGTCCGCATCGGCGGTATCAGCCCTCTTCCGTCCGGCAAGACCCGCATCCTCCGGCAGGAACGTGGCCCATTGCCGCAGGTACCAGCCGCGCAGAAGATAATCCGAATCGGTCGGATATGCGAAGTTCACGCGCGGGTCCCACCAGCCGCGAATCGGCCCGGACCATGCTTTGAGATACTCCCCCGGATAGGCCAGTCCCAGCTCGGCCCACACGCGCAACGCCGCGAGTTTCGCGCCCGCGGACGGCTGCGGGTCCTCACGCAGGGTCTGGAACGTCTCGTTGGTGCGGTGCGGATTGATTTCAAGCGCCGCCTGATCGAGTCGCATGATCGCGTTCAGCGATGCCCGCTGTTCCCGAGACATCGCGGATGGCCGGTCGTGCGCAACCTGCGCAACCGGCTGGGTCACGATACCCCACAGTTCACGCGACGGCGACTGGTTGGCGCGCGTCGCCGCGGCGGCAACCGGCGCAAACACGCCTTGCGCAAGCACGATCGCCACACACAAACACGCAAGCGTCCGGCGGCGAATCCGGCCGCTCCGGCACGCAACCAGCAACGCTGCGCCGGAACACAGCACGATCATCAGCGCCGTGCGTTTCGACGCGATCACTGCGAACGTAAGCATCACGAACGTCCATGCCACCGGTCGCCGCCCCAGCATCAGTCCATGCGTCCGGCAGATCTCCGTGAACAGCACGGCAAACGGCAGAAAGAACACGGTATGCAGCGAATCCTTGCCCATCGTGCCGACCGAGCCGACCACCACGTAACTCGTGGCGAGATACAGCAGTCCCAGCATGCGCAGCCATCGTGGCGCGCCGAGTTTGCGAACGTAACACAGCATCAGCGCGCATCCGGAGGCCAACAGCAGCACCTGTACGCCCGTATAGATCGCCTCGCCGATCAGCGGTGAGCCGAGCGCGTCACCGGTCTTCCAGAACAGGCCGAAGATCAGCGTGTCGAACAGCGGGTGCTGCGTGTAGTACCGGTGCAGTCCGGCGGTCTGCAGGTACTGCGCGAGCGTGTCGTCGCGCATCGCGCCCGGCCAGATCAGCGCAAGATACGGCAGCCACGCCACGATCAACACCGCGCAATACGGCACGAACCGTGCTCGTATCGCCGCGTCGAACGTGGACGGCCGACGATCCGTCAACCGCACTTTCAGCCGCGACCAAGCCGAACCGATCGCAGTGCCGACAGTTATGCCGATCGGTGGATGCCGCGACGATCGTGCCGATGGATTCGCACCGTCCGGCAGTCGGCGCGATGACGATTCCGTGCCGGCTGTTATGAGATCCGATGATGACATGTTCACACGCTTCGCAGATGACCGTTGGCCCGCGCATGTTCCGCGGGGTTCCCGCCTTCACTGTAGTCGATGACGTTGTGAACCGGCCATAACCAGGCGATATAACGCAGGTCTTGTGTCGCGCGCGGATTCATGATTGGATTATCGGTCAACGGCGAGGGGACGCCGTATCGATTACTGCCGCGTCACGCAACGAAAGGGGGATGCGCGGATGGTATACACCACATTGGATTTTGCCGAACAGTACCTGTTACATACCGAGGTCGTCATGGCGAGCGATGCGACGGCCGCGCACGCCCCGCACCGCGGCACCGACGGCTCCATCGCCGACGGCGTGATCGCCAGCCAGCCGGACGACTGACTATGATAGCGGCCACCGATCAGCGGCCAAGCGCACACCAACACGACAAGAGGGCGGCCCCATGCGGGAACCGCCCTCTCAGTCAGTGAGCATCAATCTCAGTCTTCATCTTCCGGATCGTAGTCGACGCCCGTCTCGGCGCGCTGCGCGTCGGTAATCGGAGCCGGGGCGCCGGTCAGCGGGTCGCGGCCGCCGCCGGCCTTCGGGAAGGCGATGACGTCGCGGATGGTGTCGGTGCCGGCAAGGATCGACACGGTGCGATCCCAGCCGAGCGCGATGCCCGCGTGCGGCGGGGCGCCGTACTTGAACGCCTCGAGCAGGAAGCCGAACTTCTCCTCGGCCTCTTCCTTGCCGATGCCGAGCACGTTGAGCACGCGGTCCTGGATGTCGTCGCGGTGGATACGCACGGAGCCGCCGCCCATCTCCTCGCCGTTGCAGACGATGTCGTAGGAGTCGGACATGGCGTGTTCCGGGTCCTGGTCGAACTTGTCGATCCAATCCTTGGACGGCATGGTGAACGGGTGGTGCATGGAGGTCCACTTGGAGTGGCCGACCGCCACATCGTCGTCGTCCGGATCGTCGGTGCGCTTGAACAGCGGGAAGTCCACGACCCAGGTGAACGCGAACTTCTTCGGGTCCAGCAGACCTTCACGGCGGGCCAGCTCGACGCGCACGGCGCCGAGCAGCAGCTGCGAGGACTCGCGCGAACCGGCGGCGAAGAACACGGCGTCGCCCGGCTCGGCACCAACGGCCTCACGCAGACCGGCGCGCTCCTCCTCGGACAGGTTCTTGGCGACCGGTCCCTTGAGCTCGCCGTCCTCGGCGAAGACCACGTACGCGAGGCCCTTGGCGCCGCGCTGCTTCGCCCACTCCTGCCATGCGTCGAACTGGCGACGCGGCGTGGCGGCACCGCCCTTGAAGACGACCGCACCCACGTACGGAGCCTGGAACACGCGGAACGGCGTGTTCTTGAAGTAGTCGGTCAGTTCGACGAGCGGATTGCCGAAGCGCAGGTCCGGCTTGTCGGAACCGTACTTGTCCATCGCCTCCTGCCACGAGATGCGCGGCAGCGGCAGCTGGATCTCATAGCCGGCGGTCTTCCAGATCGCGGCGACGACCTTCTCGGCCATGGCCATCACGTCTTCCTGGTCGACGTAGCTCATCTCCATGTCGAGCTGCGTGAACTCGGGCTGACGGTCGGCACGGAAGTCCTCGTCGCGGTAGCAGCGGGCGAGCTGGTAGTAACGCTCGACGCCGGAGACCATGAGCAGCTGCTTGAGCAGCTGCGGGGACTGCGGCAGCGCGTACCACGAGCCCGGCACGAGGCGGGCCGGCACGAGGAAGTCGCGCGCGCCTTCCGGCGTGGACTTGATGAACGTCGGGGTTTCGACCTCGGTGAAGTCCATGTCCTCGAGCGCGTGACGGGCGGCCTTGGCCATGTCGGAGCGCAGCTTCAAGTTGTGCTGCATGGACGGACGACGCAGGTCGAGGTAGCGGTACTTGAGGCGCACATCCTCGCCCGGCAGCTTGTTCTCGGACTCGTTCTCAAGCGCGGTGGAGACCTGGAACGGCAGGGCGTCGGCCTTGGCGAGGATTTCGATGGACTCGGCCACGACCTCGATCTTGCCGGTCGCCAGATGCGTGTTCTCGTTGCCGTCCGGGCGCAGACGCACCTCGCCGACGACCTGGATGACGAATTCGGAACGCAGCGGACGCGCCATCTCCTCGTCGTAGATCACGACCTGCACGAGGCCGGTCGAATCGCGAAGATCGATGAAGGCCACGCCGCCGTGGTCACGGCGACGGTCGACCCAACCCGCGAGCGTCACCTTCTGGCCGACGAGCGCTTCGGTCACGTCGGTCGCATGATGTGTTCTGTAAGCCGTCTGGCTCATGCTTCCTCTATTTCTGTGTCATGGGCGTCCGCCGTCCGCACGAGTCGGCGCGAACGGGCAGACGCCGCAACAAACGGACTCAGCGATCCGCTACTTCCACGGTTTGCCGGGCAACCACACTATCCGGCTCCCAAGACTGGGAATCGGCTTGCGTCTGCTCGCCCGAAACGATGTTCTTGACTTCGTCGTGAGCGTTCTCATCGGCCTTGTCCGCCGGGAACCACACGTACGGGATGCCGAGCTTGTCGGCGTACTTGATCTGCTTGCCGAGCTTGGCCGCAGTGGGGGCCACGTCGGCGGCGATGCCGCGTGCACGCAGATCGGCCGCGATGAGGTTGGACTGGGTGCGGTCCTCCTCGTTCCACACGGCGACGAGCACGGCGGCCGGCGAGACGCGGCTGGCGTGCGCGCCGGCGGTGTGCAGCATGTACGACACGAGTCGCGACAGGCCGATCGACAGGCCGACGCCGGGGTACTTGCGGTTGCCCTGCGAGGCGAGGTTGTCGTAGCGGCCGCCGGAGCAGATCGATCCGAGCGACGCGGCGCCGTCGAGGAACGTTTCGTAGACGGAGCCTGTGTAGTAGTCGAGTCCGCGGGCGATCTTCAGGTCGGCGATCACCGAGCCGGGACGGATGCGTGCGGATTCGTCGACGATCATCGCAAGCGTGTCGAGTCCCTGACGGGCGAGCACGTATGCTTCCGAATCGGCGGCGATGTTGTGCTTGGCGCACAGCGCGTCGAACTTGACGGCCAGTTCGTCGCCGTTCGCGGCGGTCAGATCGGCCAGTTCGAGGCACGCGCGGGCCTGCGCCTCGTTCGCGCCGCAGCCGTCGACCAGAAGTTTGACAACTTCGTCCGCGCCGATCTTGTCGAGCTTGTCGATCTCGCGCAGCACGCCTTCGATGTCGGTCAGTCCAAGACCGCGGTAGAAGCCTTCGGACAGCTTGCGGTTGTTCGCGTGCACGGTCGCCTTCGGTAGGCCATACGCGCGCAGCTGCTCGAGCGCGGAGACCATGACCAGTGGCAGCTCGACCTCGTAGTGGTCGGGCAGGTCGCCTTGGCCGATCACGTCGATGTCGGCCTGCACGAACTCGCGGAAACGACCTTCCTGCGGGCGTTCGCCGCGCCATACCTTCTGGATCTGCCAGCGCTTGAACGGGAACGCGAGATCGCCGGAATGTTCGACGACGTACCGGCTCAGCGGCACGGTTAGGTCGAAATGCAGGCCGAGACGGTCCTCGATCGGAGTGTCGTTCTCCTGACCGACCTCCTGCAGACGGCTCAGCAGGTAGATCTCCTTGCTGGTCTCGCCTTTCTTGAGCAGACTCGAACCCTGCTCGACCGCGCGAGTCTCAATGCCGATGAAGCCATTAAGCTCGAAAACCCTACGGAGCGTGTCGATGACACGCTGCTCCACGACACGTTCAGAGGGGAGCCACTCTGGAAATCCTGAAATAGATGCGCCTTTAGCCACGGTTCCCTATAATAAGGGAGGTTGCGGAAAACGCGGCAGGGTTTTCGTTGCCCTGCGCGCAGTCCGAAACCCCTCTACCACCTTGTAGCTTAAGGAGCTGGCCATGGCCGACGAGAACGTCACCGAATCCGAGAACACCACCGAAACCACCGAGCAGGCAAGCACGCCCGCTCCCCAGGAGCAGGCCAGCGCCGCCGCAACACCGTCACCCGCAGCAGCCGCGAAGCCGTCTCCGGCCGCGCTGGCGAAGCCGCACGCGCCGTCGCCGGCCGTCTTCGCGAAGAAGCCGCAGCACACCGCCGCCCCGGCTCCGACCGCCACCGGCTACGCCGAGGATCAGGTCAAGGCCGCCGAGGCGTTCGGCCGCGTGGACGACAACGGCACCGTCTATGTCAAGGACGGCGAGTCCGAGCGCGAGGTCGGCCAGTTCCCCGACGTGTCGAAGGAGGAGGCGCTGGCGCTGTACGCCCGCCGTTTCCTCGACCTCAAGGGCAAGCTGAACATGTTCGCCGGACGCCTCAAGTCCAACAACGTGAAGGCGCATGAGATCGACGAGACGATCAAGTCGCTCGCCGAGGAGACCGCTCAGCCGGCCGTCGTCGGCGACATCGCCGCGCTCAAGGCGCAGTTCGAGGCCCTGAAGGCCGAGGGCGAAGCCAAGAAGGCGAAGATCACCGAGGCCCGCAAGGCTGCGGTCGCCAAGGCCGTCGAGGAGCGCACCGCGATCGTCGTCAAGGCCGAGGAGCTGGCCGCCTCGCTGGGCGACAGCACGAACTGGCGTTCCACCGCCGACAAGTTCCGCGCTCTGTTCGACCAGTGGCAGGAGCACCAGCGCACCACGGTCCGCATCGACAAGGCCGACGCGGACGCGCTGTGGAAGCGTTTCTCCGCCGCCCGCACCACGTTCAACCAGGCTCGCCGCAAGTGGGCGCAGGCCCGCGACACCGAGCGCAACGCCGCGAAGGAGGCCAAGGAGGCCATCATCGCCGAGGCGAACGCACTTAAGGATTCGACCGCGTGGGGCGAGACGTCGCGCAAGTTCAACGAGCTGATGGACCGCTGGAAGCAGGCCGGCCGCGCTGGCCGCAGCGAGGACGACGCCCTGTGGGCGCAGTTCCGTGCCGCCGCCGACGCGTTCTTCAACGCGCGTCAGGCCGACCGCGACCAGATCTCCTCCTCCGAGAAGGAGAACCTCGCCAAGAAGGAGGCCCTGCTGGTCAAGGCCGAGGCGCTCGTGCCGGTTGCCGACGAGGCCGCCGCGAAGAAGGCCCGTCAGGCCCTCGCCGCCATTCAGGAGGAGTGGGATCAGATCGGCTACGTGCCGCGTGACGACATGCGCCGCATCGAGGGCCGTCTCGACGCGGTCGACAAGCAGATCAAGGCCGTCGAGGACGCCGCGTGGAAGAAGACCGATCCGGAGGCCGACGCCCGCAAGTCCAGCTTCGAGGAGCAGCTCAACGCGCAACTCGCCGAGCTGAACGAGAAGATCGCCGCCGAGTCCGATCCGAAGAAGAAGGCCAAGCTCGAGGCCGAGAAGGCCACCAAGGAGCAGTGGCTCAACGCCATCAAGTAAGGCCCTGAAGTCATACTGATACGGACTGACAGAAAGGGGCGGTCACCGGAAGCACATTCCGGTGACCGCCCCTTTGTCATACATGAAGACTGGGGAGGATTGCAAAGCTGGTGTGACACAGTTTGCTGTCACGCATCTCGGAGATGGGAGGTTTTGTGGGTTGTGTGACAGCGAATCTGTCATACAACCCACAAAACCTGATTTTCAGACGAAACGTGACAATCAAGAGACGTCAAGACCCCTGCAATACCAACAATTCTCAGGCAACAAACCGAACGCGGCCATTGGAAGCCTGTCACGCTTACGCAAAACCGCCCGCTTTCGCCAAAGCATGACACGATATCCAGCCACACCCGGCATGTAATCGTGCGCAACAGCAAAGCGTGACATCACACAAAGGCCCCTGCAGGACGAACCTTGCAGGGGCCATGCGGCTATCGACCGTTCAACCGGTTCTGCCAATCGCACGTGACGATCACGCGAACTCGGCCTCGCAGATGCGGGCCACCTCGTCCACGCACGCGTCGGCGATGAGCTTGCCGCGCTCGTCGGACGAACCGGCCGGATTCGCCAGGCCGCCGTGCGCCGGCACATCGCCCTGTCGCACCGGGTAGCGCACATACGACTTCGCTTCCGCGCCGGCCTCCTCGACCGCACGGTCCATGTGCACCAGCTCGGGCGCGTAGTGCAGCATCAGCGACGTCTCGGTCACGGCCGCATGTTCCAGCGCCCAGCCGGGGAACACCAGCCCGTCGAACACCTCGTCCACCACGGACTGCGGCAGCGGGTCCCACCAGTTCGTCTCGACGATGGTGGCCACTCCCCCGGTCTCTCGCGTGATCAGGTCGATCGCCTCCACGATGAACGCCTCGTTCTCGAAGTGCGCGTTCATCACCACGATCTTGGTGAAGCCGTCCGCGATCAGTTCGCTGAGCACGTCGTGCATCTGGTTGATGACGGTCACGCCGTTCATGTCGATGGTGCCGGGGAACAGCGGGCCGCCGCCGGACAGCGGCTTGGACTTGTACCCGTAGCTCAGCGTGGGCAGTACGGTGCCGTCGATCTTCTCGGCCAGATCTTCGGAGATGCGCGTGGCGAGCACCGCGTCGGTACCGATGGGCAGATGCTGCCCGTGCTGTTCGGTGGACCCGATCGGCACGATGACGGGACGGTTCTTCGCCTCCTTGAATTCCGGCCAGGTCATGTGGTCCATACGACGGTTGCTGCCCATTGCTGTACTCCTTTGCATTGCGGCGTGCGGTTTGTGGTTGGTTGAACAAGATAGTCGGGTTGCGTTAACGCGATGAGTTAACGAAACAAGATAACGCAGTAAGTTAACGCACATGACGAGCCCCCCTCGCCAAGGAGGGGAGCCGATCAGCGGGATATGTGCGTATCAGGATGCGAGACGCACCGATCAGATGTGGTTCAGATCCTTGTCCGTGTTCTCGTGGGAGAGGATCATGGCGACCAGCGCGATCGCGGCCACGCCCACCATGTACCAGGCCGGAGCGATGGACGAACCGGTCAGCGCGATCAGGCCGGTGGCGATGAAGGACGCGGTGCCGCCGAAGATCGCGTTCGCGAGGTTGAAGCTGAACGCGAAGCCGGTGAAGCGCACGGAGGTCGGGAACGTTTCGGTCAGATAGCTGGAGAGCGTGCCGTCGTTCGCGGTGAGCGTGGCGCACATGAGCAGCTCGACGATCAGCACCGGCCAGAACTGGGAGGTGTTGAGGATCAGGAAGGCCGGCACGGTGAGCGTGATGAACGCGACGCATGCGCCGATGAGCACCTTCTTGCGGCCGAACTTGTCGGAGATGTGGCCCATGCCGAACACCATGAACACGTAGGCGACCAGGCAGATCGTGGTGATGGTGCCGGACTGGGTGGCGTTCATGCCGACGGTGTCGGACAGGTAGGTCGGCAGGTAGGTGAGCACGGTGTAGAAGCCGACGGCGTTGAGCACGCAGGCGCCGAAGCTGATGGCGAGCGCCTTGAAGTGGCCGCGGAACAGCTCAGCCAGCGGGGCGAACATGCCGCCTTCGGCCACGGCCTTGTCGCCGGTGTTCTTGTCGGTCTTGGCTTCGAGCGCGTCGTTCATCTGCTGGTAGACCGGCGAGTCGGAGAGCTTGGTGCGGATGTAGAGCACGATCAGGCCGAGCGGACCGGCCATGAGGAACGGCACGCGCCATCCCCAGCCGACCATGACGAACTGGTCGAGCTGCGCGGTCATGACGGTGGCGAGCGTGGAGCCGGCGAGCAGGCCGATGGCGGTGGAGGCGGGGATCAGCGAGCAGTAGATGCCGCGCTTGCTGGTCGGCGCGTATTCGCCGAGGAACGTTGCGGCGCCGGCGTATTCGCCGGATGCGGAGAAGCCCTGCACCATGCGCAGGATCAGCAGCAGGATCGGCGCGCCCACGCCGATGACCGAGTAGGACGGCAGGCAGCCGATAAGGAAGCTCGCGCCGGACATGAACAGGATCGAGTGGGCCAGCGCGGCCTTGCGTCCCTTCTTGTCGCCGTAGCTGCCCCAGAACAGCGCGCCGATCGGGCGCAGCACGAAGGACAGCGCGAACACACCGAAGGTCTGGAGCATGGCGACGGTGTGGTTGCCGGTCGGGAAGAACACGAGCGCGATCGTGGTGGCGAAGTACGAGTAGGACGCGTAGTCGAACCATTCGATGAAGTTGCCGAGGAAGGAGGATACCGCCACCTTCCTGACCATCGCCTGTTCTTCGGTTTGCGGTGTGTTCATCAGTCGTGCGGAGGTGATCGTTGCCGAGCTCATGATGTCACGTCCTTTCGGGTGGGTGCAGATTTCGAACGTCTGTAAAGCTTGTGTTGTGCGGTTGTGTCTGTGGGGATGCGGTTCGTCGCCGTGAGGCGGCCGGATATCGTTCGCTTCGGATTGGCCTTGTCCGTTGCGGTAGTCCTGACTATGCCGCACAAGATTTGCCGGAAGATGAACCTCGGATTACGTCGTTCGCGATCATGCTGGACAGTCTGTCCGTACTGTTCCAGCGGTCATCTGCGGTGCGCGGATTGCCATGCCTGCGCCAGTTTCGCGGCGAACAGCAGCGTGGACCAGTCCCGATGATCGTTGTGGTCGACGCCGATCATCTGCGTCACTTTGTCCAGTCGGTTGTACAGGGTCTGCCGTCCGATGCCCAATTGCTCGCATGCGCCGGTCTTGTTGTCGAGGTTGTCGAAGCATGCGCACAGCGTGTCGAGCAGCATGGGCTGCGAGACGATCTCCATGCCGATGGTCTGCACCATGAGCGTGCGGATGGCGTGGTCCATGTCGTCGGTGGCGACGAACCGGTCGATGGCGGCGGACATGGCGCCCGTCACCTGCCCGTAGCGGGCGTCGCCCTGCATGACCGCGTTGACGCCGGCGAATCCGTCCACCAGGGCGACGGTGTCGGTGGCGACCTTGCCGTACACGACGTATATGCCGTCGCCGCCGAGGCCGCGCAGTGCCGCAAGGCATCGCTCGTTGAACGCGGACACGCCGCCTGTGGAGTCCTCGGCCGACATCCAGCCGGTCATCGTGTCGCCGTTGAGCATGCAGGCGATCTCGTATCCCGGCTGTTCGCAGAACCGTTCGATCATGTCGGAGACCGCATCGAGTCCTTCCACCAGCGAACGGAACCGCAATGCGAACGGCAGGTAGATGCACGAGCCGGCGAAGCCGAGCGCGGCGAGCATGGCGTGGGCGTCCTTGGCTTCGGATGCCGAGACGTGGATGCCGTCCGCGGGCCCGCATGTCAGGTGACGGATCATGCCGATGCGCGCGCCGCCGTCGATGTACAGTGCGGCGACCGGCGAGACGACGGCCGCGATCGTGCTGAGTTTGCTCCGGTCCAACGTCATCGCACGCTGGGAGATCTCCAAGGCTCCGATCGGACGGGATTGTCCGGTCAGCGCGACCGTCACGGTCGTCTCCCCAGGCCGGATCGGTCCGCCGGCTTCGGCCGCGAGCAGTCCGTCCGCGTCGAAGATCGCCACGGACTGTCCGAACAGTTCCGCGACGGTCGCGGCCACGGCGTCGATATTGTCCGCGTGAGACAATCCTTCCCGCAGCGAGGTGGACATAGTGTCCACCTCCAGTTGGAAGCTCATCTGCTCGCGCACGATCGCCGTATTGACCTCCTGACACAGGTCCACGAACGGCACGCGGGCCTTCAGGCCGATCAGCGTCAGCCGTCGCGCGCGGGCCGCGGCCAGCAGATTCGCCGGCATCTGCCGCACGCCTTCGACCAGCTCGACCACCAACGCAGCGACGTTCACCGACGTCAGGCTGCGTACGTATTCATCAATGGTTCCAGACCATCCGGCACCGCGCAGCGCGTTGCCTTCGACGATGAGCATCTCGCCGCCGGACAGGAAGTTCGCCACGTCCTCGCGCTCATTGGTGAACACCCATCGCACCGGGCGGTCAAGCCCTTTGCCCTCGACCTCGACCACGGGCCGTGCGCGGCGGAACCACTCCTCATCCAAGGCGTCTCGAATCGAAATGACCATACAATCTGTCCAATCTCCGGTAATACACCGGTTGCATCGGTTAAACGTCATCGCAAAGCGCTGTGCCGACAATAACCGCAGTTGGTTACGTAAACCCTTGACGCACGTAACCAGTCGGCAACACATCCGGACACATTGACCGGAACTAGGACCCGAGGAGCAAGGAGCTTCGCATGACCGCCACACTGTTCACCAACGCACATATCGCCACCGGCAACCCGGGCAGCACCGCGGCGGACACCGCGCCGCTGCAGGACATTCTGGTCGAGGACGGCACGTTCGCGGCCATCGGTCCGGATCTCGCCGCAAGTCTTGCCGCGCAGGGCAAGGATCTGAGCGGCGTGGAGACAGTGAATCTGGGCGGCAAGCTCGTCTGCCCGCCGTTCTGCGACACGCACCTGCACCTCGACTACGTGTTCACCGCGCGCAAGCCCGGCGCCGTGAACGAGACGGGCACGCTGTTCGAGGGCATCCAGCGCTGGAGCGAGACGAAGTCGGATCTGACGGTGGACGAGGTCAAGGAGCGCGCGAAGATCGGCATCAAGAAGGAGATGCTGCACGGCGTGCAGTTCATCCGTTCGCATGCAGATGTCACCGACCCGAATCTGACGTCGCTGAAGGCGCTGCTGGAACTCAAGGAGGAGTTGAAGGACACGGTCACGATCCAGATCGTGAGCTTCCCGCAGGAGGGCATGTACTCGTACGAGGGACCGCACGGCGAGTCCGGCGCGGACCTGGTCGAGGAGGGTTTGAAGATGGGCGCGGACTGCGTGGGCGGCATTCCGCATTTCGAGCAGTGCCGTGAGTTCGGCGAGCGTTCGATGCACACGGTGGTGGAGCTGGCGTCCAAGTACGGCAAGCTCATCGACGTGCACTGCGACGAGACCGACGACCCGAATTCGCGTTACGTGGAGCTGCTGTCCGCACTGGCGTACAAGGCGGGCATCGGCCCGAAGGTCACGGCCAGCCACACCTGCTCGCTGGGATCGGCCGACAACGCCTACTTCTTCCACCTGACCAAGCTGCTCAAGGCCGCGCACATCAACTTCGCGTGCGCCCCCACCGAGAACCTGTATTTGCAGGGCCGTCAGGACACGTTCCCGAAGCGCCGCGGCATCACGCGCGTCAAGGAGCTGACCGAGGCCGGCGTGAACGTGTCGCTCGGCCAGGATTCCATGCAGGACCCGTGGTATCCGGTCGGCAATGGCAATATGATGCTGATTCTCGACTACGTGCTGCACTTGGCGCAGATGATGAGCTTCGAGGAGATCGACGACGCGCTGAAGTTCCTGACCGTCAACGGTGCCACGACGCTGGGCCTGCGCGATTCGTACGGTCTGGAGGCGGGCAAGCCGGCGAACTTCATCGTGCTGGACGCCTCGAGCGTGTTCGATGCCGTGTACGAGCGCTGCTCCGTGCTGCGTTCCGTGCGTGGAGGCCGCACGCTGTTCACCCGTCATGAGTCGGTGGACACCCCGCTCGACCTGCTGCGCTGATCGGCATCATCCGACTCTCTCAGCGCAACTATTCCCGGAAATCAACCCTATCGTCCGGGAATAGTTGCGCTGTCATCTTTTCAGCGCAACTGTTTCAGGAAATCAACCCCATCATCCGAGAATAGTTGCGCTGCCGGCTTCTCCGCGCAACTATTTCAGGCAATCAACCCTGGTTTCCGGGAATAGTTACGCTACCGACTTTCCAGCGCAACTATTTTCGGAAATCAACCCAATCATCCGGGAATAGTTGCGCTACCATCTTCCCAGCGCAACTATTCCCGGCAAACGGCACATCGTCGTGTCGCCCGGATGTCCCACCACGAGAAAGGGGTTCAGCCCGAAAGGACTGAACCCCTTACCCTGTGACGCTACCCGTCAGATCACCATTACTCGGCGGCGTTCTCCTGAGCGGCATCGCCGTCGGCGGCAACCGGCTGCGGCTGGTCGCCCGCGGCGTCGCCGGCGTTCTCAGCCGTCTCGCCGGACGCGTCGGCAGCTTCGCCAGCAGCCGCCTTGTCGGTCGCCGGCTCCTCGAACTTCTCGCCCTTGAAGGTGAACTCCTCTTCAAGCACGTTGTCGCCCTCGGTGCCCACGATCACACGCTGGCCGTCCTCCAGCTCGCCCATGAGGATCTTCTCGGAGATCGCATCCTCGATGTCGCGCTGGATGACGCGGCGCAGCGGACGCGCGCCGAGCAGCGGGTCGAAGCCCTTCTGCGCAAGCAGGTCCTTGGCCGCATCGGTCAGTTCGAGCGACATGTGACGGTCGAACAGGCGGTCGTTGAGCTGCTTGACGTCCAGGTCGACGATCTGGCGCACCTGCGGCTCGGTGAGCTGCTTGAACACGATGATGTCGTCCAGACGGTTGAGGAACTCGGGGCGGAACTGCTGCTTGAGCTCCGTGCTCACCTGGTCCTTCATGCGCTGGTAGCTCGACTCGGTGTTCGTGCCGAGGTTGAAGCCCGTGTTCGCCATCTTCGCGATGTCGCGCGTGCCGAGGTTCGTGGTCAGGATGATGATGGTGTTCTTGAAGTCCACCTTGCGACCCTGGCCATCGGTCAGATGACCGTCGTCCAGCACCTGCAGCAGCGTGTTGAAGATGTCCGGATGAGCCTTCTCGATCTCGTCGAACAGCACGACGGAGAACGGCTTGCGGCGCACCTTCTCGGTGAGCTCGCCGCCCTCCTCGTAGCCGACGTATCCCGGGGGCGCGCCGAACAGACGAGACGCGGCGTACTTCTCGGAGAACTCGGACATATCCACGCGGATCAGCGCATCCTCGTCGTCGAACAGGAACTCGGCGAGCGCCTTGGCCAGCTCGGTCTTGCCGACACCGGTCGGACCGGCGAAGATGAACGAGCCGGCGGGGCGCTTCGGGTCCTTGAGGCCCACGCGGGCGCGGCGGATCGAACGCGACAGCGCGGAGACGGCCTCGTCCTGACCGATGATACGCTTGTGCAGCTCGGCCTCCATGTTCATGAGCTTCTTGGACTCGGCCTGCGTGAGCTTGAACACCGGGATGCCCGTGGTGTTCGAGATCACCTCGGCGATCACGTCCTCGTCCACGGTCATCTTGACATCGGATTCACCCTGCTTCCAGGCCGTTTCCTTGTCCTTGCGCTCGGCTTCCAGCTTCTCCTGGCTGTCGCGCAGCGTGGCCGCCTTCTCGAAGTCCTGGGCCTTGATGGCCTCGTCCTTGTCGGCGGCGAGTTTGGCGATGCGGTTGTCGAGCTCCTTGAGTTCCGGCGGCGCGGTCAGGCGCTTGATGCGCAGTCGTGCGCCGGCTTCGTCGATCAGATCGATCGCCTTGTCCGGGAGGTTGCGGTCCTGAATATATCGTGCCGACAGTTCGGCCGCGGCCTGCAGCGCACCGTCGGTGATGGTCACCTTGTGGTGGTTCTCGTAGCGCGAGCGCAGACCTTTGAGGATTTCGATGGTCTCCGCGATCGACGGCTCGTGCACCTGGATCGGCTGGAAACGACGTTCCAGCGCCGCGTCCTTCTCGATGTACTTGCGGTACTCGTCGGTCGTGGTCGCGCCGATGGTCTGCAGCTCGCCGCGCGCGAGCATCGGCTTCAACATATCGGATGCGCCGAGCGCGCCGTCGGCCGAGCCGGCGCCGACGATCGTGTGAATCTCGTCGATGAACAGCACGATGTCGCCGCGCGTCTTGATCTCCTTGAGCACCTTCTTGAGGCGCTCCTCGAAATCGCCACGGTAGCGCGAGCCGGCCACCATCGAACCGAGGTCGAGCGAGTAGACCTGCTTGCCCTTGAGCGTTTCCGGCACATCGCCCGCGTTGATCTTCTGCGCGAGGCCCTCGACGACGGCGGTCTTGCCGACGCCGGGCTCGCCGATCAGCACCGGGTTGTTCTTGGTGCGCCGCGAGAGCACGACCATCACGCGTTCGATCTCCTTGGAACGTCCGATGACCGGGTCGAGCTTGCCTTCGGCGGCCTCGGCCGTCAGGTTGCGGCCGAACTGGTCGAGGATCGCGGAACCGGTCTGCGCGCGCTTGTCCTGCACGCCGCCGGCGTTCGCGAGGTCACCCTTGTTCTGGCTGTCGGAGGATGCGGAGTTGCCGCGGATCATGTCGATCGTCGTCGAACGCAGTTCGCCCAGATCGACGTCCATCTTGATGAGCACCTGCGTGCCGACGCCCTCGCCTTCGCGAATCAGGCCGAGCAGGATGTGCTCGGTGCCGATGTAGCTGTGCCCCAGCTGCAGCGCCTCACGCAAGCTCAGTTCCAGCACCTGCTTGGCGTGCGGCGTGAAGGGTATGTGCCCGCCGGGCGCCGCATTGCCCTTGCCGATCATCTCTTCGACCTGTTTGCGGGTGTCCTCCAAAGTCACGCCCTTGGATGCGAGCGCCTTCGCGGCCACGCCGTCGCCTTCGCGGATCAGGCCGAGCAGCAGATGCTCGGTGCCGATGTAATTGTGCTGGAGGGCACGAGCCTCTTGCTGCGCCAGCACGATCACGTGCCGGGCACGGTCGGTAAACCGTTCGAACATGCTTGTCCTTCCACTCTTGTTAGTCCATAACACTCTACCGATTTGCGGTGACGTTTATTGCGTTTCTTCCATGAATTGCGCTGTGGACGCAACCCGATTCGTTATGCTGGGACTAACGGTTGTTACGCACGTTGCACAAAGGAGGCATCATGGCTGACAATACGGTTCTCGCCGACATCGTGGTCGGCGTGGACGGTTCCGATGAGTCGTTCGCCGCGCTGCGCTGGGCGTTGCGCGAGTCGCAGCTGACCGGCCAGCAGGTGAACGCGGTGTATGGCTGGACGCGGTCGTGGGACATGGGTTCCGAGCCGGACAGCGAGGAGGGCTGGCAGCAGTTGCGCGCCCGGATCGCGCAGCGGCTCAAGTCGTGGGTCGACGAGGCGGTCGCCGCGACGCCGGGAGTCGATACGGATCGCATCAAACTGACGTCGGTGCATGCGTCCGGTTCGGCGGCGCTGCTGCGGATCGGCAAGGACGCGCAGCAGTTGGTCGTCGGACGACGTTCGCTGGGACGCGTGGCACGCTGGTTCACCGGATCGTTTTCTGCTTCGCTCGCCGAGGAGGCGACCGTTCCGGTGACGGTGGTGCGTATCTTCTCCGACGAGGACGAGTCGATGCAGGATGCGATCGCGAACGCGTTGACGCCGGCGAACGTGACGACCGGCTATGATCGACCGCGGTTGGCCGACAGCGGACGGCCCGTGGCGGTGGGCGTGGACGGTTCGGCCACGTCGCGCCGCGCGTTGGAGTTCGCCGCGCATGAGGCGCGCGTGCATGGCGTGCCGCTGCATGTGCTGTTCTGCTGGCAGCTGCGTGACTTGGGAGTGGTGCCCGGCTATGAGAACGCGGTCGCGCCGGTCGAGGCCGGTCAGGCGCGGGCCGAGCAGATCCTTGCCGACATGCTGGCCGATGCGCCGTTTGCCGAGGGGCTTGACGTGCAGCCGCACGCCTTCCATATCTCCGCGGCGAAGGGCCTGATCGCGGCATCCCGCTATGCGAGCCATCTGGTGGTCGGCTCGCGCGGCCTGTCGGGCTTGGACGCGCATTTCCTCGGCTCGGTCTCCAAGCAGCTCGTCGCCCTATCCGAGTGCACCCTCACCGTCGTGCACTGACGGGATGAGCGGATAAGCGCACATGGTATCGTCCGCGCTTTCGCGCGTCCGATGCTGTGTGATAGTCGAACGGCCTATGCCGTTCGACAGTACCCCAACCCGGCGGCTTCGCCGCCACCCTCCCCTGAGAGGGGAGGGAAGTGTTCACCCCCTCGTTGAACGGGGAGGGAGAGGCTCGATTGGGTTCCTCAGTGGTGAGGTAATGGGATCGCGCTTCGCGCGATGCTGTGTTGATGAGCGGCTTCGCCGCGTACCCCACCCGCCCGGCCTACGCCGGGCACCCGTCCTGCAATTATGGACGGACTTCGTCCGCGCTGTTGCTGGCTCGCCTGTCAGCTCGCACTTCGCCTACAAACGGCCGCCGGCGTTTGCTTCACGGCAAAGTCCCTGAAAGGGGAGGGAAGTGCTGTAACCTTTCCCTCCCCTTTTAGGGGAGGGTGTCAGCGAAGCTGACGGGTTGGGGTACTGCGGCGCCAGCCGCCGATAATACAGCATCGCGCGAAGCGCGATCCCGCTATCCTGCGCTACAGGCACACCCCTACAGCTGCGACTTGAGGACGATGACGCCCTTGCCGACCTTGATGCCGGCGTCGGCGAGGCGCTCGAGCAGTTCGATCTGGCCACGCTCCTCGCGCGGGGCCTGGGCGATGATGTCGATGTGGTAGTCGTCGTATGCCGGCTTGGACTGCACCCATAGATGCGTCGGCTCCGGCGGTTCGATTTCGGAATGTTCGCCGCAGCCGTGGTCGATCGACACCACGCGACCGTCATCCGGACTCCACTTGTTCGCGCACACGCCGAACAGCATGTTCAATTCGCCCTTGAGCTGGATGAAGAACCCGCAGTTCGCGCAGATGTTGCCGTCCGCGGTCTTCGTGGACAGCGACTTGGGGCCGTGCGGGCCCTCGTACCAGCGCTTCGCGGTCTGCGAACGGCCGAGCGCGCTCAGCACATGGCGGCGCGACAGATCGAACTCGGCCACGGCATCGTCCACATCCTCTTCGGACGTGACGGCCGGCGCCGGCTCGTCATCGGATTGCGAGGGCTCCCCCGCGGATTCGGACGCACCGGCGGCATCAGTGGCATCAGCTGCAACGGCGTCGGCAGACGCATCAGCATCACCGTCGGCCGCCGAAGCCGCATCGCCGGCATCATCGGCCGCCGACGTACTGTCAGCCAGCCCATCGGCCACGGCATCGCCCGCACCGGCATCCGTCACCGGCTCCGTCTTGCGGAACCCGTCCTCGATGCGCGGATCGTCCGGATCGGTGCCGATCGAATCGGTCACCGACAGGTCGGTCGGCTCCAACCGGTCCTTCCAGGGCACCCACTGCGGCGGGCGCAACGCGGCGGACGTCGGAATCAGCGACGATTCGTTGACCGTCCACCGTTCGGCTTCCTCGTCATGGTAGAGCGTGACCGACCACTGCCAGCCCTCGTATCCCTTGATACCGCAGACGAACCGGAAATCGGTCACATGATCGCCCATGTCAATCGATTCAACGAACGCACCCACCTGATCGGCGGTGTCGGCCATATCCAGCGCCACGGATCGGGCGAGCTCGGTCGGCTCCTGCAGGGTCATCTCATCGCTCATGCGTGTTCCTATTACTCCTGAACGTCGAAGTTGTCGGCCACGGCGCGCATCAGCGTGGCCAGCTTGCGGCTGTCCGCGGACGACGGATAGTGGTGGCGGCGCAGGTCGTTGCCGGCCGCGTCGAGCAGCTTGATGAGATCCTCGACGATGGCGGCCATGTCGTCAGGCTTCGGACGGGTCGCCTTGACCAGCGACGGGGCGCTTTCCACCAAGGTCACGCCCATCGCCTGCGGCCCGCGACGGCCGTCGACCACCGAGTACTCCACCTTCGCGCCCTTGCGCAGCGTGGTGACTCCAGCCGGCAACGCGGCGGCGGGCAGGAACACGTCCTTACCCTCCTCGTTGATGATGAAACCGTACTTCTTGTTCGCATCAAACCAGCGCACTCGTCCACTGGGCATCGTGATTCACACCTCGTTCTTCGCCTCACAGGTCAGCGGGCCCCGTGTCCGCCGACGTTCAAACCAAAGTAACAGTTTACCTCAAGGTCTGTTCAGCGAACACGGGTTTTCTTGTCGGGCTTAGCGCCGTGCGGGCGCGACGCGACCACGCCGTTGACGATGCCGGCCGGAGCGGACGATGCCGAGGCTGCGACCGGGCCGACCTGCGGTTCGACCGGTGCGACCGGCAGCACGACGGTCAGCGTCAGGCCGCCGCCCTCGGAACCGGACGCGCAGATGAATCCGCGGTGCGCCTTGACGACCGACAGCGCGATCGCCATGCCGAGACCGGTGCCGCCCTTGAGCCGGGCGCGCGACGGGTCGGCGGTGTAGAACCGCTCGAAGATCTGCGAGCGCGACGCCTCCGGAACGCCGGGCCCGTGGTCCGAGAACCGGACGAACGCGTAGTTCATGCCGACGTGCATGGTCTGGCCGACCTCGACCGCCTCGACCAGGTGCTTCATCGAGGCTTCGGTGGCGGGCATGCGGGCCAGCGACTCGGGGCTGATCGATGCGGGCAGCACGCTCATCGACACTTCGACCGGCGAGTCGGCCGGCGTGTAGCGGTGGATGTTGCCGACGATGTTCGTGACGACCTGGCGCAGGCGCGAACCGTCGCCGGAAAGCGTGATCTGCGGCATGTCGCCTTCGGTGAACATGAACCGGGAACCGGAACCGTCCTGCGCCGGCACGAGGTCGAGCCGGCCCTTGCGGATGCCGCGTTCGGGGTCGAGCGCGTGCAGGTCCTCGGTGGCGTCGGAGACGATCGACGTGAGCGGCACCTGCTGGGTCAAGTCGATGCCGCGGCCTTCGTCGAGTCGCGCGAGCGAAAGCAGGTCCTCGACGAGCACGGTCATGCGGGCGCTGGACGCCTCGATGTGCTCGATCGACTCGTCGGCACGCTCCAAGGCCCCCGGGAATTCGCGCTGCATCTTGTACAGCTCGGCGTAGCCGTGGATGGCGGCGAGCGGCGTGCGCAGCTCATGGCTGGCGTCGGAGACGAACCGTTTCATCTTCTCGGTCGTCTCCTGCTGCTCGTGGAAGCTCTGCTCGATGCGGGCGAGCATGGCGTTGAGCGACGCGGCGAGCGAGCCGACCTCGGTGTTTTCCGGCGCGGACGGAACGCGCTGGCTCAGGTCGCCGGCGGCGATCTTCGCGGCGGTTTTCTCGATGCGCTTGAGCGGGGTGAGCGTGGTCTGCACGAGCAGCGTGCCGATCGCCGCGCCGAGCAGCACGACCGCGATGCCGACCATCGCGCTGTACCGGGTGAGCGTGTTGGTGGTGTCGACCACGTCCTTGAGCGGCAATGCGATGAACGCGTAGCCGTTGGGTGTGCCGTTCTTGTCGGCGGTGGGCAGCACGAGCACGCGCCACGGCGCATTCGACTTGGTGACGGTGATCTGGCCCTGCTGGGTCTGCGTGTTCTGATTGTTCTGGCTGTTCTGGCTGTCGGAGCCGTTCTGCGAGCCGCTGTTCGAGTCGCCCTGACCGTTGTTCTGGCCGTCGCCTTGGCTGCTGTTCTGGCTGGACATCGTCGCGGTCGTCACGACCGCGGTGGTGGTGAACGGCACGCCGAGCTGCACCGATCCCATCGACCCGTCGTCCGGCAGCAGCGGCGCGATGCTGGTCGTACCGTTCGCGGACGTGGGCTTGAGCGGCACGCGCACGATCTTGTAGTCGAGGTCGCGCAGCTGCACGTAGTAGTCGTTGAGTCCGAAGTTGGATTGGCTGGGGTCGGCCTTGGCGAGGATGTCGGCCGCGTTGACGACCAGCTCGCTTTGGTTGGACAGCTGTTTGTCGGTTTTCTCCATCAGGTAGCTGCTGACGAGCTGGCGGATGGAAAACGACAGTGCGAACGATCCGATGGTGAGCAGCACGATGATACAGGCGACGAGTTTGGTGCTCAGCGGGACCGCGTCGATGCGGCGGCGCACGTGACGCTGGAACCAGTTCGGCTTGGCCGGCGCTGCGTTCGGCGCGGGAGACGGCTGCGGCGCACCGTTCGTCGGGTTCCCGTTCATGGAAGTGCCGTTCGATGGTGCGCCGCCCGTGGGTTGCTGCGATGCGTTGCTCATGCGCCGGGTGCGGTCTTCGGTTCGCGGATCATGTAGCCGATGCCGCGCTTGGTTTCGATCAGCGGGGTGACCTTGCGCGTCTCGCCGTTGGCGTCGGTGTAGGTGATGCCGTCCACCTTCTTGCGCAGATACGAGATGTACGATTCGACGATGGCCGCGTCGCCGCCCCAGTCATACTGCCAGACATGGTCGAGGATCTGCGCTTTGGAGAGCACGCGCCCCTCGTTGTCCATGAGGTAGCGCAGCAGCTTGTATTCGGTGGGGCTCAGGTCGATCGGCTGGCCGGCACGGGACACGTCGTGCGAGTCCTCGTTGATCTCGAGGTCGCCGACGCGGATGATCGGATCGTCCTCGACCTGCTCGCGGGTGCGGCGCAGGATCGCGCGGATGCGGGCGACGACCTCCTCGAGGCTGAACGGCTTGGTGACGTAGTCGTCACCGCCGACGGTCAGGCCCATGACCTTGTCCTGCGTGTCGTCGCGCGCGGTGAGGAACAGCACCGGCGCGCTGATGCCTTCCTGACGGATGCGACGCGTCACGGTGAAGCCGTCGATGTCAGGCAGCATCACGTCGAGCACGATGAGATCGGGATCGGTCTTTTCGATGACTTCGATGGCTTCGGAGCCGGATGCCGCGGTGGCGACCTCGAAACCGGCGAAATGCAATGAAGCGACGAGCAGCTCGCGGATGGAGGGCTCGTCGTCCACAACTACAATCGATGCTTCAATAGGCTTACTCATGCCTCCCAGCATGTCGCGCCCATCTGAAGGTTTCCTGAATGCCGTCTGTAGGTTTTATTGTTTCCACATGCCGGCCTTGCGGCGCATGCGGATCTCCCTGCGGCTCAGGCGCTCCTCGCCGTTGTCGTCATCGTCGCCGGCCTCCTCGGCGCGCTTCTTGCGCTCGGCCTCCATCTGCTTCACCTTGCGCTTCATGCGGCGGCGGATCACGATCGCGGCCGCGATGATCGCCACCAGCACCGCCAGCACGATCACCATCACGACGATGCCGACCGCCACCGAGGAACTCGAGGTCGCGGTTTTGCTCTGCTTGACCAGCTCGTCCATCATCGCGGTGGCCGCCCCGGCCCAGTCCGGCGTGCTTTCGAGCAGCGGATCGGCCGCGGCCTTCGACAGATCGTCGACGGTCTGCTGTTTCTTGAGCCATTCGTCGGAGTTCGACGAGACGGCCACCACCAGATTGCCGTCGTTGGAGGCCACCGCCAGCATCACCGTGTTCTTGGCCGGGGTGACGGCTTCCAGCACGCTGCTCGCCCACTTCGCTGGCTTTTCCGTGGAGCCGAAGCTCGGCAGGTACATGAGTCGGACAGTGACGCCGGTCTCGTCCTTGGTCTTCTTGATCGCGTCGGTGACTTTGGTCAGGTCCGCGCCGAGCAGATTGTTGACGTCGGTGACGTCGTCGGTGAACGTGGACGATGTGCCGGACGTATCGGACGACGACGAATCGGACGACGTACCGCTGGTCGAGGAGGAATCAGATGACGTTCCCGCATCGTCCGCTACGGCGATCGCGGAAAAATTTCCACATCCGAACATCAGGGTTAGTAGCGCTACAAGCACTGCGACCAGCCGCGACACGCCGTGCGAATACCGTTCGACCACATAGGTCGGTTTTGCCTCTGCGATTGCTCGTTTTGTCATATCGTCCACCTTAGCGACCGGGTTCGCCAAGCATCCGGGCGCGCATATAACCCACACATCATCCGTTCTTTGGAAAGGAGAACACCATGCCGCAGTACCAAGTGGATTCCGAACAGATCCAATCCTCGTCCGCAGCCGTGAACGCGTCGGTCGGCGCGATCCGGCAGGCCGTCGACGGCATGTATGCGAACCTCAACAACCTGCAAAGCGTGTGGCGCGGCGGCGCGGCCACGCAGTTCGCGTCGGTGGCCGAACAGTGGCGTGCCGCGCAACTGCAGATGGAGCAGTCGCTCCAATCGATCCAGCACGCGCTGGCCTCCGCCTCCGCCGTCTACGCCGACGCAGAGGCCCAGGCCTCCCGCCTCTTCGCGGGTTGATCCACCCGGCTGCGCAGCATGCGCCCTATATATCGGGATCGTGCCGCGCACGATGCGGTGTATATTGGCGGCTTTCGCCGCAGTACCCCACCCGTCAGCTTCGCTGACACCCTCCCCTGAAAGGGGAGGGAAGTGTTTTGGCCTTTCCCTCCCCTTTCAGGGGAGGGTGCCCGGCGCAGGCCGGGCGGGTTGGGGTACTGCGGCGAAAGCCGCCAACAACACAGCATCGCGCAAAGCGCGATTCCGCCCCTTTGCAAGCCAAGCCGCAAAAACGCAAAAAGGAGGCTCCCCTTGCGGGGAGCCTCCTCAAACTCACTCAGCGAGCGATGAGCCTACGATCAGTAGCCCATGTCAGCGCCGGCGGCCGGAGCGGCGGTCTTCGGCTCCGGCTTGTTGGCCACCACAGCCTCGGTGGTCAGGAACAGGCCGGCGATGGAAGCCGCGTTCTGCAGCGCGGAACGGGTCACCTTGGCCGGGTCGGCAACGCCGGCGGCCAGCAGGTCCTCGTAGGTGTCGGTCGCGGCGTTCAGGCCCTGGCCGGCAGGCAGCGAACGCACCTTGTCGATGACCACGTCACCGGACAGGCCGGCGTTCTCGGCGATCTGCTTGATCGGGGCTTCGATCGCGCGGAACACGATCGCGGCACCGGTGGCCTCGTCGCCTTCGAGCTTGACGTCCTTCTCGGCCTTGGCGGCAGCCTGAATCAGGGCCACACCACCACCGGGCAGCAGGCCTTCCTCAATGGCGGCCTTGGCGTTGCGCACGGCGTCCTCGATGCGGTGCTTGCGCTCCTTGGCCTCGACCTCGGTAGCGGCGCCGACCTTGATGACGGCCACGCCACCGGCGAGCTTGGACAGGCGCTCCTGCAGCTTCTCGCGGTCGTAGTCGGAATCGGTGTTGGCCATTTCGCCACGGATCTGCTCGACGCGAGCGGCGATCTCGTCGGCGGAGCCGGCACCGGACACGATGGTGGTCTCGTCCTTGGTGACGGTGACCTTCTTGGCGGAGCCCAGCATGGACAGGTCCACGGAGTCGAGCTTGAGGCCCAGATCGTCGGAGACGACCTGGCCGCCGGTCAGGATGGCCATATCCTGCAGCATGGCCTTGCGGCGGTCGCCGAAGCCCGGGGCCTTGACGGCGCAGCACTTGATGGCGCCACGGGTGTGGTTGATGACCATGCCGGCCAGAGCCTCGCCGTCGACGTCCTCGGCGATGACCAGCAGCGGCTTGCCGGTCTTGACGACCTGCTCGGCGATGTGGGTGAAGTCGTTCATGCTCGACATCTTGCTGGTGGTCAGCAGGATGTACGGGTCGTCGAACGACACGGTCTGGTTCTCGGAACCGGCCGCGAAGTAGCCGGAGATGTAGCCCTTGTCGAAGCGCATGCCCTCGGTGAACTCGAGGTCCAGGCCGAAGCCCTGGTTGTCTTCGACGGTCACGACGCCGTCCTCGCCGACCTTGTCGAGCGCCTCGGCGATCTTGTCGCCGATCTCCTCGTCACCGGCGGAGATGGTCGCGGTCGCGGCGATCTCGTCCTTGGTCTCGACTTCCTTGGCGGAAGCCTTCAGCTCCTTGACGATGGCCTCGGTGGCCTTCTCGATGCCGCGGCGCAGCGCGATCGGGTTGGAACCGGCGGTCACGTTCTTCAGGCCTTCGTGCACGAGGGCCTGGGCCAGCACGGTGGCGGTGGTGGTGCCGTCGCCGGCGACGTCGTCGGTCTTCTTGGCGACTTCCTTGACCAGCTCGGCGCCGATGCGCTCGTACGGGTCCTCAAGATCGATTTCCTTGGCGATGGAAACGCCATCGTTGGTGATGGTCGGCGCACCGTAGGCCTTGTCGAGCACCACGTTGCGGCCCTTCGGTCCGAGGGTGACCTTGACGGTGTCGGCGAGCTTGTCGAGGCCCGCGAGCATTCCCTGACGAGCTTCCTCGTCGTACGAAATGATCTTTGCCATGGTTGATATCCTCCACATGACTTCACATGTACTTGTACTCACTGCGAGAGGCGTCGGGCGAGCCGGCCGTCAGCTGCCGGTTATCACTCTCACCTCCCGAGTGCTAATTGGGAGATTAGCACTCTCGGTGCCCGAGTGCCAACCGGGTGCGCGGCGATTGTGCTCACGGCATACGAAAAAGCCCCGGCACGCACCTGAATGCGTCCGGGGCCCGATTGCGGAGAACTGCTCGAATCAAGGCGATCCCTACAGCTTGATCACCTTGGTGGCCTGCATGCCCTTTGGGCCACGCTCGGCCTCGTATTCGACCTTGTCCCCCTCGTCCAGCGTCTTGAATCCATCGGCCTGTATCACCGAGTAGTGGACAAACACATCCTCGCCACCATCGTCCGGGTTGATGAAGCCGTAACCCTTTCCTGCGCTGAAGAACTTCACGGTTCCGTGTGCCATAACCATTCTTTCTTAGTAATCCGAACATCGCAGACTCAAAGGAAGAGAACACACACAGCACAAATCGCACTCCCCCCGCCTTGCGACTATCCCTATTGTAGCGAGCCGCGGGACGAATGGATACCGCCGGGGCGCGAATCTACGCGCCGCCGGAACCGAATCGTTCGATCAGTGGACCAATCGACCGGCCGTATCAGTTGAGCAGCACGACCACGACCGGTACGTCCAGACCGCTGACCTGCTGCACGGCGGTGATGCCGAGCGTCGATGCGACGTCTTCGGCGGTGGCCTTGTCGGCATCGTTCTGATACCACACGACCGTGGATGCCGGCAGATTGGTCGACGTCGGGTTCGATGCCTCGACGGCAGTGTATCCGGCCGACTCCAGCGCGGTCTTCTTCTGCGCGGCGTATCCGCTGATGCCGGCCGCGTTCACCACGCGCACGGACGTGGACTTGTTGACCTGCGCGCTCTGGTCGGTCGACTGATCGGACTTGTTGTCCGTGGTCGACGAGTCGGTGTCAGTATCGGACGAGTTCGAGTCGTTGTTCGACGAGTCGGTATTGTCGGACGACGAACCGTTCGTATTGTCCGTGGACGACGAACCGTTCGTATTGTCCGTGGACGACGAGCCCTTCGACGAATCGGTGGAATCGGACGAGTTCGTATCGTTGGAGCCGGAGCCGGACGACGAGTCGTTCGTGGTCGACGATCCGCTGCCATCCGTCGTGTTGGTCTGCGCGGTGTTCGTCGTGCCGCCCAGTCCGGTGATCTTCGAGAATTCGCCGGTCACGAGGCTCCATGTGAGCGCGCCGGCAAGCACTGCGATCACCAGTACGATGAAGTACGGAGCGATACGGGCACCGGCCGATCGCTGACCGCGATGCACGCCGACAGGTCCGGCAGGCGGGTTGTCGAACATATCGGGAGCATACGAATCGTAGGTCGCTTTGTCTTGTTTCGCCATATCAGCCCTTCCATACACAGCTAGTCATGAGTCTAACCGCCACCTTGGCCAACGGCCATGACTACGTTGGCTTCGCCGGCGTGCAGCCGGCCCGGATCGTATGTCCCGCATCGTCTTGCCTCGCGTCTCGCCCGCGCCTCGCATCGTGCAGTGCGGCACCTCGACCGCGCCCGGACGGCAGGCCGTGTCGCACGACCGGCGGTGCGCTTACAGTGGCTGATATGAATGAACCTCATGTCAAACCGCTGTCCGCGCTGATCGAGGCCGGATGGGCCGAGGCGCTGGCACCCGTCGAGCCGGACGTGCACCGGATGGGTGATTTCCTGCGCGGCGAGATCGCCGCCGGACGGCCGTATCTGCCGGCGAGCCGCAATATCCTGCGCGCGTTCACGATTCCGTTCGATTCGATTCGCGTGCTGATCGTCGGGCAGGACCCGTACCCGACGCCGGGCCATCCGGTGGGATTGAGCTTCTGCGTGGCTCCGGACGTGCAGCCTCTGCCGAAGAGCCTGATCAACATCTACAAGGAGCTCGTCGACGACTTGGGCGTGCCGATGCCGTCGAACGGTGATCTGACGCCGTGGACCGAGCATGGCGTGATGCTGCTCAACAGGTGTCTGACCGTGGGCGTGGGCCGGCCGAACTCGCATCAGGGCAAGGGCTGGGAGAAGATCACGGACGCCGCGATCCGCGCGCTGAACGCGCGCACCGACGAGCATGGCAACCCCAAGCCCCTGGTGGCGATTCTGTGGGGGCGCAACGCGCAGACCCTCGAACCATTGCTGTCGAACGCCTATGTCATCAAATCCCCGCATCCGAGCCCGTTGTCCGCCTCGCGCGGCTTTTTCGGCTCCAAGCCCTTCTCCCGCGCCAACGCCGCCCTCACCGCCATGGGTGCCGATCCTGTTGATTGGACGCTGTCGTAAAGAAAATAGTCCTGTGGACTGTTTTCCGACAGCGTGCGAGCCGACAGGCGAACCAGCAAACAGCCAGCCGAAGGCTGTCCGTAATTGCACTTCCCTCCGTAAGCTGAATGAGTTCTCAGCAACTGCGGTTACAGTGGGGCGCATGCCTGTATTCCCATTGCAATCGAATCTTCCCCCGCAGCCGGCACAGCCCGGCCCGGCCATGCCGGCCGTCCCGCAGCCGACCGCGGCGGTCGGCCTGGCCGCGGACGACGTCACCCGCGCCCGTCAGCTGGCCGATCGTCTCCGCTCGCGCTTCGCGGCCACGCTGATCGGCCAGACGAACCTGCGCGAGTCGCTGATCGTCACATTGGTGGCCGGTGGCCACATCCTCATCGAATCGGTACCGGGCCTGGCCAAGACCACGGCCGCGCAGACCCTCGCCACCTCCGTGTCCGGCACGTTCAAACGCGTCCAGTGCACGCCCGATCTCATGCCGTCCGATCTGGTCGGCACGCAGGTCTTCGATTTCGCGTCGCAGAAGTTCACCACGCAGATCGGCCCGATCCACGCGAATTTCGTGCTGCTGGACGAGATCAACCGTTCCAACGCGAAAACCCAGTCGGCGATGCTCGAGGCGATGGCCGAGGGCGCGACCACGATCGGCGGCGAGCGCATCCCCCTGCCCAAGCCGTTCATGGTGATCGCCACGCAGAATCCGATCGAGGAGGAGGGCACGTTCAACCTGCCCGAGGCGCAGATGGACCGTTTCATGATGAAGGCGGTGATGACCTATCCGAGCGCCGATGAGGAGGCCGCCATGCTGGCGATGCTCACCCGCCGCGGTTCGGATACGCTCGACCCGACCATGCTGGCACCTGACGTGCTGTCGATCCGCGACGTGGAGTTCCTGCGTGCGGCGGCCCGCCGTGTGCATGTGTCGGATGCGATCATGCGCTATGCGGTCGATATGGCCGCCACATCGCGCGGCGCCGGCTCGCGTCCGGTCAAGGGCCTGTCGCAGCTGGTGCGGCTCGGCGCCAGCCCGCGCGCCTCGATCGCGTTGACGCGCATCGGTCAGGCGAACGCGTTGCTGGCCGGCCGCGATTACGTGGTGCCGGAGGATATCAAGGCGTTCGCGCATCAGGTGCTGCGTCATCGCATCATGCTCACGTTCGAGGCGCTGGCGGACGGCGTGACCGCCGATCAGGTGGTCGATTCGATCGTCAAGGCGGTTCCGGTTCCATGATCGATCGCAGACCGTCCGAGGACCCGATTCGCAGGAAGATCGAGTCGCTCGGCACGTCGTTGAGTCTGCCGACCGTGCGCCGCGCGTTGGGCATTCTCGAGGGCGAGCACGCGTCTGGCCGCCGCGGCGGCAACGAGGACGTGATGGATGTGCGCGCCTATGAGCCGGGCGACGAGGCGCGTTCGATCGATTGGAAGTCGAGCGCAAGGCAGGGTCGTCCGATGGTCGTGCAGCGCGAGCGTCGCGTCACCAGTCAGGTGTGGCTGCTGTTGGATGTGAGTCGGCCGATGACCGGCGCGTGCGAACGGGGCGAGCGTGCGTGGCAGGTCGCGGCGAACGCGTTGCGCATGTTCGCCGCGTTGTCGTTGCGCCGTTCGGATGATATTTCGCTGGTGTTCGCCGATGCGGCGAGCATCACGCGCGTGCCGTTCCACGGCGGGTTCAGCCAGTTCGAGCGCACGCTCGATCAGGCGTTGGATCGCGCGTGGGATCATGACCGCAACATCGACGCGCTGTTGGCGTATGCGCGCCGCATCCGCGACCGTGACGCGCTGATCGTGATCGCCACCGACGAGCATGCGCTGGATCACAAGCATGTGGCCACGATCGGGCATATCGCCCGCACGCATCCGCTGGTGCTGATCGACGTGGCGACGGTGAACCCGTTCGCCGCGAACGTTGGCATGCATGTGGTTAACGGCGCAAACGGTCGCAGCATGCCCGCGTTCCTGCGCAATACGACGGCGGCCGAGCAGGTGGATGTGCACCGCAAGTTCGTGGCGGCCGCGTTGCAGCGTGAGCTGACGCGCTGCGGCTCGCGCATGATCCGGGGCGCGTCGAGCGAGGCGATGTTCGACGAGTTCGTGCAATTGGTGTCGCTGGCGTCGGTGTCGGCCGCGTTCAACCAGATCCGTGCGGGAGGTGCGTGATGATCGGCATGATGATGGCCGACGGTCTCGGCGACCTGCATCCGGTCGGGCGGCTCGACCTGTCGACGCCGCTGGCGATGGCCTCGATCGGATGTCTGGTCGCGGCGATCGCGCTCGTCGCGCTGGTCGTGGTCCTGTCGCGCCCGAGACGCCGAGCGAAGGCGAAGCCGGCCCGCCATGGCGCGCATATGGACGGCAATGCGCTCGATCGTTGGCGCGCCGAGGTCAATGACATCGTTCGCCATCATGAATCGGGAGAGCTGTCCCGCGAGGACGCGTTCGTCGAACTGGCCGAACTGGCCCGCCGGTTCGCTTCCGAAGCCAGCGGTTCGGACATGAGCGCCCGCACGCTGAGCGACCTGACCGTATTACCGCGCACCACCGGCAACCGGCAGAGTCTGGACCTGCTCAAGCATACGATCGCAGCCCTGTATCCGCCCGAGTTCGCCGATGCCGCGCTCAACCGCCATGCCGGCGCGGTCGGCGTGCGCGAGGCCGCCGGATGGGTGGCGAATCTGATCGAAAGGTGGCGTTGATGGTGACCTGGCAGTGGCCGTGGGCCGCGCTGGCCGGCGGTTTGGCCGCGCTGGCCGTGATCCTGCTGATCGCGATGCTGGCCGGCAAACGCAGGAACACGGACTTGGATGCGCCCGTATTCTCATTGGACGACGATCTGGCGACCGAGCACGCCGCGAAGGCGTGGAGGACGTGGCGGCTGTTCAACCGTGTCGCCGTCGCGCTGCTGGCCGCGGCCGCGGTCATCGCGGTCACGCTCGTCGCCCGTCCGTCCACCGTGGACGTCGGCGAGGAGCGCGCCAGCCGCCGCGACATCGTGCTGTGCCTCGACGTGTCCGGTTCCACGCTGCCGTACGACCGCGAGGTCATCGAAACGTATCTCGATCTCGTGTCGAACTTCCAGGGCGAACGCATCGGCCTGAGCATCTTCAACTCGACGTCGCGCACGGTCTTCCCGCTGACCGACGACTACGATCTGGTCACCGGCCAGCTCACGTTCGCCGCCAAGCTGCTCAAGGGCGTCGAAACGCAGGACGACATCGACAAGATGAGCGACGCGCAGTACCAGAAGATCTCCGACTGGCTGGACGGCACGCAGAACCGCACGAACGCGACGTCGCTGATCGGCGACGGCGTGGTCAGCTGCGCGGCGATGCTGCCCGGCTTCGCGTACGGTTCGTCGTCCGGCGCGAACGCGACCCGCCAGCGTGCCGCGTCGATCGTGCTGGCGACCGACAACGTCGTCTCCGGCGAGCCGACGTACACGCTTGCCAAGGCGCTCGATCTCGTCTCCGGCGCGGGCATCACCGTGGACGGCCTGTTCTCCGGCCCCAAATCCAGCGAATCCGAGTCGACGACCACCGAGATGCGCACGCTGATCGAATCGCACGGCGGGCAGTTTCTCACGCAGTCGGACGGCACGAGCGTGAGCCAGCTGGTGCGTGAGATCGACCGGCGGCGCGAGGCCGTCAGCCAGCAGGACGAGAAGGCCGCGATCAGTGACTCGCCGGGCTGGTGGACGCTTGCGTTGGCCGTGCTCGTGGCCGGCTGGATGATCGTGGCGTGGAGGTTGCGTCGATGAATACGCTGTTGAATACGTTGTCGAATCTGACGTTCTCCCCCGCGCTCGGATGGCCGGCCGGCGTCGTGATCGCCGTGGTGATGACAGCGTTTGCGATCGCCGGCATCGTGCTGCATGTGCGTCGTCGCGGCGGTGCGAGCGACGAGACGGTCACGGCCTGCGTGCTGCGCGTATTGCTGTGCGTGACGGTCGCGCTGATGGCGCTCACGCCGAGCGTCGTGTCCACGACGACCAGTCAGGCGGTGAACGCGACCGACGTGGTGATCGCGGTCGACGTGACCGGTTCGATGGCCGTGTCGGATGCGCACTACGGTTCCGAGGAGACGATCAGCCGGCTCGACGCGGCGAAGAAGGCCGTCGCCGACATCACGTCGCTGTATCCGGACGCGAGTTTCATGGGAATGCGGTTCGGCAACACCGGCACGGTGGATGTGCCGCTGACCCCGGATTCGCTCGCGATCGACAACTGGGCGAACACGCTGACGGTCGAGGCGACGAGCGTGTCAGGCGGTTCGAGTCTGGACGCGCCGATCGACCCGCTGCTCGTCAATCTCAAGACGATACGCGAGTCGCGACCGGACGATGCGATCATCCTGTATCTCATCACGGACGGCGAGCAGACCAGCACCACCACGCGACGGTCGTATTCGACGCTGCGTAAGTATCTGAATGACGGGTTCACGGTCGGCGTCGGTTCGAGTGAGGGCGGCAGAATTCCGGTCGTGCGCGACGGCGTGAACGGCTCGACCACGCAGGACGGCGCATGGGTGACCGATCCGGACACCGGCCAGCCGGGCATTTCCAAGATGGACGAGACGAATCTCGCCGCGATCGCGGACGAGATCAGCGGCACGTTCGTGGCCGTGAACGCGACCACGACGATGTCGGCCGGCGTGTCGAAGGAGCAGTCGTCGCAATGGCAGGTGCGCACGACGACCAAGCAGCGCACGCGGGCCACGCCGGTGGTATGGCCGCTGGCGATCGTGGCGTTGGCGTTGATCGCGTGGGAGCTGGGCGCGTGGATCGCGCTCGGTAGGACGTTGCTGTAGGGAGGCTGATATGAGCGATATGAGCGGAACATCGTCGCGCGGGGATGCCGCGGCGCAGCGTCGGAGCACGCGCGTGCCGGCGCGGGCGAGTCTTGCCGTGCGGATCGCGCTCGGCGCGCTTGCCGCGCTGGTATTGGTCGTCGGCGTGCTGGCTTCGGTGAACCTGCGGGCCGCGAGCACGTTCAATCAGGCGACGGACGCGCTGAACGAGCACTTGGCCGCGGCCGCGCAGGAGACGCCCGATTACGGCAAGCTGAGCACGCTGCAGGAGCAGACCGACGCGCAGTTCCGCGACGCCGCGTCGGCCGGCGTGATGCTGTTGCCGCAGATCCGCGAGGCGATCGCGGCCAACGCCGCGGTGTCCGGGAAACTGTCGCAGTATGTCAAGGACCAGTTGGCCGCTCAGAACGCCGGTTCCGATCAGCAGAACCAGTCATCGTCGAACGGTTCCGAAGCATCCTCGTCGTCCTCGTCCGGCGGCGGACTGACCGACGAGCAACGAAAGCAGGTCGAGGAGCTGCTCAAGGCCAACGAGCAGTCCACGCCGGCCGAATCGGACAGCACCGCCACCGACTCCTCCCAGTCGCAAACCACCAACAACACCGGCAACACCTCGAAGCCGTGGTGAACCTTCCTGGCCAAGAGGTTGGCCTTGTGGGAATCGGTGCTGTCTACCGTGGTGCCGGTGAACCTTTCCGGCTAAGGGGTTAGCGGGTGGGGCGTAGTTCGCGTGCCTCTGTGCCTCTCTCGCATTTCCCTCCCCTATGAGGGGAGGGTGCCCGCAGAGCGGGCGGGTTGGGGTGTATGGCGCCATCACGTCCCTCAAAGCAGTATGGGCATCGCTCTCCTCGCGATGCCCATACCGTACGCGCGGCTCCCCTACGCTTGGAACATATCACCGTGCTGAGGGAGCCGGCAGCCGTAGGCTGACTGAGGGAGCGTCAAAGCAACGCGCCCCTACGCCTGGAACACGTCCGGGTGCTTCGGGTCGCCCGGCTCGTCCGCCAGCACGCCCTCAAGTCCCAGGAATTCCTTCCAGAACTCGAGCGGCTGACCGTACGGCGCGGCGTTGCGGCCATGCGCCTGCAGGTTCGCTTTCGCCTCGAACACATCCTCCTCGCGGATGCCGTCGAAGTAGCTCACGAGCCGCTCGCGGTTCTCCGGCACGTAGAACAGCGACGCGACGATCTCGGTGAGCCGTTCGGCGCGGGCCAGCGGCAGCGAATCCCAGTGGCGCAGTTCGATGAAGTTCTTGAGGCGCACGTCGTTGAAGTGCGTGGAGATGATGTGGTTGATCTCGTACGGGTTGAGCGGACGGTCGGGATACACCTCCCCCGCGTTCTCGTAGAACGCCGGATGATGCAGTTCCTTGCCGCTGAGGCCTTCGGCCTCGGGCGTGTGCGTCAGGTCGGCGAACATCAGCGGCGTCGACAGCACGTCCACCGCATAGTCCTCCCAGCCGAAGCGCGGGTCGAACAGTCCGGGAATCACGTTCGTGCGCTGGAAATCAAGATAATCCCACATACGCTGGCGCAGCAGCGGCCACGGGTTCGGCTCGCCTTCGAAGTACGGCGTATTGCGGAAGTACCACGCGAGAATCGGTCCGATCACGGTGCCAAGCCGCAGCTTCTCGATCGCATCCTGCTCGTCCACGTAGTCGATGCTCACCTGAGTGGACGCGGAGCAGCGCATCATGCACGGGCCGAACTGGCCGACGCGGCCCAGATACGCGGTCATCGCATCGTAACGGTCCTTCGGATTGACCTTCACGTCCGCGTAGCTCGACTTCGGCTGGTAGCCGTAGTTGACGAGACGGAAGCCGAGTTCGTCGAGCACCGGGTCGATGTCGCGACGGAACGAACGGTAGAGCGTGTTGAGATCCTCGGGCTTCTTGAGGATGCCAAGCGAACACTCGACCTGGCCGCCCGGCTCGAGCGAGACGGCGATGCCTTCGCGACCCAAGCCGACCAAATGTCCGTTCTCCCAGTATTCCTTGGTTTCGTCGTAGTACGGGGCGATGCGCTTGAGCAGGGTCTCGATGCCGTTCGGCTCGTAGTAGCTCACGGCGGTGTCGTCGCTGTTGTGCACCGGCAGGTGTTCGATCTCCACGCCGAAGCCGCCGGTTCCGCGTTTGGACCGGCCGTGCTCAAAGAAGTCGAGCAGGCTTTGGACATGCTTCGGGTTCGGCTTTGCCAGCAAATGGGCATAACTGATGCGCGGTGTACTCATGCGCCCAGCTTAGCCGACGAACACGCGACGACGCGGCCGTCCGGCTATACGAAAAACCGATAACGGACTACCCGGCCGCCAACCGATGCATGTCAACCGAGACCAATCATCATGTACCGATCGGCCAGCACCGGTCGATCGGCCGATGCCAGCCACTGACCATAACCATTGGAACCGATACCGGTAATCGCCCACAATAGCTCGCTCCCAAATCGCGGATGCATAATCTCTGCCGTGACATTCTGGCTATTACCGATCCGATCCTATCCCAAACATCACGCAGACAGCCCCTCTAGCGTGATGTTTTGGCGAGTAACCCACATCACCTATCCCGAACATCACGCAACCACGGACTAATCCGCGGCGGTGAGCTTCTCGTGAGCCTTCTTGGCTGAGCCGTCAAGCGGACAGTGCAGTGCACTGTCCGTAGGCGAAGTGAGCGGGTTGCAGGACAGGCAACCCGCGAAGGGCGGCCAAGCTACGCAACCACGGACTAATCCGCGGCGGTCAGCTTGTCGTGGGCCTTCTTGGCCGCCGCGATCATGAGCTTGATGCGGTTGAGCTGGTTCGCCTCGGAAGCACCCGGATCGTAGTCGATGGAGACGATGTTGGCCTCCGGATGCAGGCGACGGATCTTGCCGAACATGCCGCGGCCGGTCACGTGGTTCGGCAGGCAGGCGAACGGCTGCGCGCAGATCACGTTCGGGCATCCCTGTTCGATCAGTTCGAGGATCTCGGCCGTGAGCAGCCATCCTTCGCCGGCCTGTACGCCGATCGACGTGACCTCGGCCGCCTTCTTGACGAGTTCGGGCATCGGATCGTCCTGCTTGAACTTGCCGTGGGCGAGCGCGATGGCTTTGCGGATCGGCGCGTTGTACCGGTCGAGCCCCCAGCGCATGAGCGCGTAGAGTCGCTGATTGCCGCCCATGCCGAGGTTGCGCTCGTTCCAGTCGGTGATGTACGGGCGGGTCGTCATGAACTCCATGATGCCGGGCACCACGGCTTCGCAGTCCTGTGATTCGATCACGTCGACCACGTGGTTGTTCGCGTCCGGCTGGTACTTGACGAGGATCTCGCCGACGACGCCGACGCGCACCTTGCGCGGAATGTCCTTAAGCGGCAGCGCGTCGAACGACTTGACGATCTCGGCCGCGATCACGTTGTATGGCAGGTACGCCTTCTTCAGCCACGGGGTCTTGGCCGCGGTCTTGGAGAAGCCGTGGTGTTCGAGCGTCTCGCGCACGATCACGTCCCACTGCTCGTACAGCTTGTTCGCCGCACCCGGCTCGACCTCGTACGGGCGCACGCGGTACAGGCACTTCATGAGCAGGTCGCCGAGGATCAGCGCCTTGATCGCGCGGTGCAGCATCGCCGGCGTGGCCTTGAAGCCCGGATTGTCCTCCAGGCCTTGCGTGGAGATCGCAATGACCGGGATCTGCGGGTATCCCGCGTCGATCAACGCCTTGCGGATGAGGCCGAAGTAGTTGGTCGCACGGCACATGCCGCCGGTCTGCGTGATCGCGAGCGCGACGTGGTCGGGATCGTACTTGCCTTGGATGATCGCGTCGATGAGCTGTCCGATGACCATGATGGCCGGGTAGCAGGCATCGTTGTTCACGTATTTGAGTCCGGTTTCGACGTCCTCGCGGCTGGCGTGCTTCAAGATGTCGAACTTGTAGCCGCCGGAGCGGATGACCGCCTCGACGAGGGACATGTGGATCGGGCTCATCTGCGGGGCGACGATCGTGTAGTCCTTCTTCATGTTCTTGAGGAACTTCTGGCGGTGCGCGTAGCGCGACATGGTCGCGTTGTTGTGGCCGGACTTGGACGGTTTCTTGGCCTTGGCGGACTTGCCGTCCGTGCCGGATTGAGCCGCGGCCGCCTCGATGTCGCGCTGCGCGGCGAGACGCGAGGCGCGACGCACCGATTCGGTGAGCTTCGGATTGGCGGCCATCGTCGTGTCGAGCAGGACCTGACGGCCCGGGGTCGGCGCGGCCGAACCGGTCTTGCGGAAGCCGGTCGACGTCGGCGCACCGGACGGAACCGTATCGTCGGCGGTGATGGCCGAATCGGCGGCCGCGCGCTTCGCCTCCGCGGCCTTGACCGCGGCCTGTGCGGCGGCGAGCTGTTCCTTCGCCGCCTGAAGCTGCGTTTCCGCAGCGGCCAGATCAGCCTGCGCCTTGGCCTGTTCGGCTTCGCGCGCCTTGATCTCGGCCGCGGACGGACCGTCGACGATCAACTGGTCCCGCTTGCCGACGGACTGCGCACCGGCAGCACCGGCAGCAGCCGTACCAGCACCGGCCGCTGCGGACACCGCCGCAACCGCCTTCGCCTTGTTGCGTTCGCGTTCCTCGACCGCGGCCTTGAGCGAACGCAGTCGGATCTTCGCCGCGCCCAGATTCGACACCTCGTCGATCTTGAGCAGCGTATACACGTCAGCCTTGTCCGCGAGGATCTCCGACACCTGGTCGGTGGTAATCGCATCGAGGCCGCAGCCGAACGAGTTGAGCTGCACGAGCTCGAGTCCCGGATACGAGGCGACGAAGTGCGCCGCCGCGTACAGGCGCGAATGGTACGCCCACTGGTTGGTCACGCGCAGCGGCATGCGGTTGACGCTCACCTTGCGGTCGCCGACGTGACGGAACCCGTTCGCGTTCTTCTTGCGCGGATCCTCCTCGCCTGCGGCCAAGAACTCGGTCAGATCGAGCTTTTCGCCCGGCTGCAGCTCGCAGATCGAATCCTCCGACAGCACGACCATGCCGAGCGAGCAGATCGTCTCGGGGATGCCGTGGTTGATCTCCGGGTCGACGTGGTACGGGCGGCCGGCGAGCACGATGCCGCGGCAGCCGTGCTCCTTCATATAGGCGAGCGCCTTCAGGCCTTCCTGCTGCACGTCGTTCTTGAACACCTTGTCCTCGGCGTACGCGGCCTTGACCGCAACCTCGGCCTCCTCGCGCGTCACGTTGGCCCACGCGAACTCCTCGACGATGCGGTCGACCATGAGCTCGTGGTTGGCGAGGTTGAAGTACGGGTGCATGTAGCGCACGCCGTCTTCGCGCAGTTCGGGCATGTTCGCGCCGACGACGAGCGGATAGTTCGCCACGACCGGGCAGTTGTAGTGGTTGTCGGTGTTGGGCACGAGGTTGTCCTCGTAGCTCACGCACGGGTAGAAGATCGTCTTGATGCCCTTGTTCAGCAGCCACTTGATGTGGCCGTGCACGAGCTTGGCCGGGTAGCAGATGTTCTCGGAGGCGATCGATTCGATGCCGGTCTCGAACAGTTCGTGCGAGCTGCGGCCGGAGATCATGACCTTGAAGCCGAGCGAGGTGAGCAGCGTGAACCAGAACGGGTAGTTCTCGTACATGTTGAGCGCGCGCGGGATGCCGATCTCGCCGCGCGTGGCCTTTTTGTCGGTCAGGCGGCGGTAGGCGAAGCAGCGCTTGTACTTGTAGTCGTACAGGTTCGGACGGTCGGAGCGCTGCTTCTTCGCGTCGCCGCCGCGTTCGCAGCGGTTGCCGGTCACGAAGCGCGAGCCGTCGGAGAACGTGGTGATGGTGAGCTTGCAGTGGTTCTGGCAGAGCTTGCACACGTCGCGTTCGGTGGTCATCGACATGGTGTCGAGCGCTTCGCCGGTCAGGATCGATGATGCGGTGTGGTGCACGCCGTCGATCACGACCTCGTGCTCGTGGCCGGCGGCGGTGTCTGCCGCATTGGTCACGTCGACTCCGGCCATGTCCGCGTTCGACTCGACCGACGATCCGTCCGCGAGCACATGCTCATGATCGTCGTCGGCGACGTCCTCGTAGTGCATGCGTGCGGTGAGCGCCGCGCCGTACGCGCCCATCAATCCGGCGATGTTCGGTCGGGTCACCTTGCGTTCGGTGAGCAGCTCGAACGCGCGCAGCACGGCGTCGTTGAGGAACGTGCCGCCCTGCACGACGACCGTATCGCCGAGTTCGCCGGAATCGCGCAGTTTGATGACCTTGTACAGCGCGTTGCGCACGACCGAATAGCACAGGCCTGCGGCGATGTCCTCGATCGAGGCACCTTCCTTCTGCGCCTGCTTGACGGACGAGTTCATGAACACGGTGCAACGCGAACCGAGATCGACCGGATGGGTGGAGGCGAGCGCCTTCTGCGTGAATTCCTGGATGGTCAGGCCCATCGACATGGCGAAGGTCTGCAGGAATGAGCCGCAGCCGGACGAGCACGCCTCGTTGACGGCGATCGAATCGATCACGCCGTCGGTGATGGCGAGGTACTTCATGTCCTGGCCACCGATGTCGATCACGGCCGTGACGCCGGGGCTCACCATTTCGGCGCCGCGGTAGTGTGCCATCGTCTCGACCACGCCCTCATCGAGATGGAGCCCGGTGGTGATCAGGCCCTCGCCGTAGCCGGTCGCGCAGGATCGCGCGATCCATGCACCTTCCGGCAGCTGGGACTGGATCTTCTTGACGATGTTGATGGCGGCCGTCAACGGGCTGCCTTCGTTGTTCGCGTAGGAAGACCAGACGATCTCGCGGTCGTCGTTGACGAGGGTCGCCTTGATGGTGGTCGATCCCGCGTCGATGCCGAGAAAGTGGGGCCCACGCGCGCCGTCGAGCGTGCCGATGTGGATGTGCTCGCGGTGGTGGCGCTCGTTGAACGCCTCGCGGTCGGCCTCGGTCGGGAACAGTGGCGGCATGGTGGGCGTGTTGGACGGGAGGTTCTTGAGCTCGTCGAGTCGCTTGAGAATGTCGTCGCATGTGCGCGCCTCGAAATGGTGGCCTTCGTCGTCGGTGTCCATGTCGGCCTGCAACGCGGCACCGTACGCGACATACAGGTGCGCGTTGGTCGGCACAATAAACTCGTCGACCTTGCCGTCGAGCGCGCGCTGGAACGCGGCGCGCAGCTCGCTCATGAAGAACAGCGGGCCGCCGAGGAAGATGACGGTGCCGTGGATCGGGCGGCCGGAGGCGAGGCCGGCGATGGTCTGCGTGGCGACGGCCGTGAAGATCGACGCGGCAAGGTCGGGCTTGGCCGCGCCGTCGTTGATGAGCGGCTGCAGGTCGGTTTTGGCGAACACGCCGCAACGCGAGGCGATCGGATACAGGTTCTCGTAGCTTTTCGCCATCTCGTTGAGGCCCGAGGCGTCGGTGTCGAGCAGCGTGGCCATCTGGTCAATGAACGCGCCGGTGCCGCCCGCGCACGAGCCGTTCATGCGCTGTTCGGGGGTGGGCTTCAGATACGTGATCTTCGCGTCCTCGCCGCCGAGCTCGATGATGACGTCGGCTTGCGGGTATTCCTTGTCGATCGCCTCGGTTTCGGCGATGACTTCCTGCACGAACGGCACGTGCATGCTGTCGGCGAGCGCGAGGCCGCCGGAGCCGGTGATGGCCAGGCGGATCGGTTCGTCGCCGCGGCCTCGTGTTTCGAGTTCCTTGCGAATGTCGACGAGCAGTCCCGCGACGGTGGCGCGTACGTTGGCATGGTGACGGCGATAGTCGGAGAAGATGGTGCTGGACAGCGAGTCGGACTGACCCAGCACCACGGCTTTGACGGTAGTGGAGCCGATGTCGAGCCCCACGCGCAACGGCTTGGCGTTCCCCGATGCGACTGCCGCGACCGCGCTTGCCTCCGACGCGGTGTTCACGCGCGCGTTCGCGGTGCGGGCGGCGTCCGTGGTCACGTTCGATGCGGTGTCAACCATGTATTCCTCTTAGCTTCGGCCTCCGGGATAATCGCCCTCTCACACACCGCAAGGCATCCCGAACCGTTTCGGACGGCTGGCAGACACCCTGCGGACGGCTTCGCCCGGCTACTTCTCGCCCTAAGAATAGTCCGACCACCTGCCCAACATGACGTCCCGCAAGGTGATTTCGCTCACGGGAAGCACGTTTTCCAACACTTTTCAAGATATTGACGGTGCTTCTGTGCAGAACGTCCATGATTCACGGACAACCGTTGCCAGACATAGGTGGCGGCGGAGGCCTGATGCGGGAACGGCCAGCGGTCGCCCATGTACATCGCAATCTCGCCATGCCCGGTGTGCACCGGCAGCACGTACAGCGTCTGCGAATTGCAGGTCATCGCGCCTTCCGGCCATGGTCGTCGAACCACGGTACTCCGCTGATGATAAGTGATTGCCGCGGCATAGCTTCATCTCCTTGAACGCAAAGCCGCCTTCCCGGTAGCACCGTCGACACCGCCGGACGGCACACACCGGAAAGGCACTGCTCAGAAATGGAACCAATCATGCGCAGGATGGTTCCGGAAAACCGCAAGGACCAATCTTGCCTCCCGAATCACCCCTTCACCGATCCGGCAACCAGTCCGGAGACAATCCACTTCTGGCAGAAGATGAAGAAGACGAACACCGGAACCAGCGCGATCACCGTGATTGCCATGAACGCCGGCCAGTTGGTGGTGAACTGGCTCATGGAGTTGAACACCTGCAGGATGATCGTGCGATTGTCCGTGGAGGACAGGAACACATTCGGCTGCAGGAAGTCGTTCCACGTGGACAGCGTCTGAAACACGACCACGGTCGCCAGAATCGGTGTGATCATCGGAAGGACGATCTTGTAGTAAATCTTGAACGGGCCGGCACCGTCGATGCGCGCCGCTTCCAGCACCTCCATCGGCAGCTTGCGCATGTATCCGACGATCAGGAAGTAGCAGAAAATCGAGTTGACCAGATACAGCGCGATCAGGCCCCACAATGTGTTGACGAGATGGAGATTGGCCTCCATGCGGTACTGCGGGATCAGCGTGGCCTGCAACGGGATGCAGAAGGCTATCATCAGCACGGCGCCGACTCCGGCAGTGAACCAGCTTTTACGCAGGATCATGCCGTATGCGGCCAGGGAACCGATGAACAGCTGAAGGAACACCGCCACGACCGTGACGATCAGCGAGTTCAGGAAACTACGGGCGATCGGCAGGTTGGCGAAAGTGTCGATGTAGTTCTGGATGGACCATGTCTCAGGCAATCCGAACGGAGACTTCGCCATGTCGATGGAGGTCTTGAACGAATTGATGATGATGTAGTACAGCGGGAGCGCCATGATGATTGCCACGACGTTGATGAGGATTGTACGCACCCACACGCCGATCTTCGCCCTGGTGCTTGGCTTGAGCTTGTTCATATTACGCAAACCTCCTAGAGATGGCACTGGTGAGTGCCGTCTGTCCGAGAACCACGATCAGGCACGCCAGTGTAAACAGCACTGCCAGCGCCGAACCGAGACCGTACTGCGACTGCGAAATACCATGGACGATAATCGCCTGGGTGATGGTGTTGGTGGAATATCCGGGGCCACCCTTGGTCATGCCGAAGGGCAGGTCGTACACCTTCAGGCCGTTGGTGATGAGCAGGAACGTGGAGACCACGATTCCGGGAATGAGCTGCGGCAGCGTGATGTGGATGAACTTCTGGAATCCGCTGGCACCGTCGACGGCGGCCTGCTCGTAAAGATCTGCGGGAATCGCCTGCAGATACGCCAGATACAGCGTGGCATGCCAACCCACAGCAGCCCAGATGGCCACGAAGATCACACAGCCACGAGCCAAGGTCGCATTGGACAACCACGGAATGGAATCCAGCCCCATCGACACCAGCACGGAATTGAGTGCGCCCGTCTTGAGCGGGGAGAGGATGAAGCTCCACACCATACCCAGCACAATCAGCGAAGGAACTCCAAGGAAGAAGAACAGGGAGCGGGCGAACGAGCGGCCGTAGAACTTCGTGTTGAGCAGCACCGCCAGAGGAATGGCGATAATCGTGGTGATCAGCGTGGTGGCGAGCGCGAACAGGATGGTGAATCCCAGGCCCACCAGCAGGGAGGGATCAGTGAACACCTTGCGGTAGTTGTCGAAGCCGACGAAATTCACATTGGGGTTGAATCCGGTGTAGTCGGTAAAGGAGTAATACACCGTCTGGATCAAGGGGATCAGCGTCAGCACGACGAACACCGCGAGGACGGGGATCAGGAATCCGGTGGACGATGCCGATTCAACGAATCCGCGGGTTTTATACCATGGCGTCTTGCGAACGCCATCACGTCCACCGACTGTAACGTCGCCGCTGCTGTCGGTCTGCCGCACCACTGCGGGGTTGCATGTTTGTGCCGTCATGTCTTAATTGCCTTTCCATAAGGAATGAGTCGGGGCGAAGCTTCTCTGGCGTAAAGGAGAGGAGAATCGTCAGGAGGTTCGCCCCGGCCGGAGCGGCGACGCGCATCGGAGCGTGGAAGCTCCGCACCCAGAGAACCGGTCGCCGCTGATTTGCGCATTCGCTTTGATTGCGCATTCACACCAATCGCGTTACTTGGCGTTGGCCTTCCAGGTCTCGTCCATGTGCTTGGCCACCGAAGCGGCGTCCGTGCTGCCCTGGATGAGCAGCTGCCATTGGGAGGTCATCTCCGTGGCCATCACGTTGCCGTTCTGGGACCAGTTGGTCCAGTAGTACTTGCCGGTGGTCACGTACTCGTCGTAGATGTCCTGCAGCTGCGGAGCCACATCGGCGGCGTATTCGGAGGAGACGGAAATCTGACCGATGTTCTTTTCCTCAAGCTTGAGGCCCTCTTCGGAATTCATGAAGCTAAGGAACTTCTCGGCAGCCTTGAGCTTATCGCCATCGATCTTCGAGGAGATGGCGAACGGGGAGTCCGGACCACCGCCCACGTACGGTTCGCCGCCTTCCACCGCGGGGAACGGGGCGGTGGCGTAGTCGACGCCAGAGGAGTTCAGATCAGGGAAGTCCCACGGGCCGGAACGGAACATGGCCAGCTGGCCGGTCATGAATTGCTGCTTGATCTGGTCGTTGTTCACGCCCACGACCTCCTTGGGCATGGTGCCGGAGTCGATGAGCTTCTGCCATTCCTTGATGATCGGGGTCCACTGCTTCTCGAAACTTCCGCCTTCGCCCATTTCCGGCCATTCGCTGGTATCGATGCCCTGCTTGGCGTAGTAGCCGCCAAGCATCGGCTGGAACGAGCCGGAAACGACGGTCGGATCGTCCATGTACGGTGTGATTCCTGCTGCCTGCAACTTCTTGCCCAGCTCGCAGAACTCGTCGATCGTCTCAGGCACGGAATCGTATCCGACCTGCTTGAGCAGGTCTTTGTTATATACAATGACGCCGACCCATGCGGTGGGGCTCATGCCATAGACCTTGCCGTCACGGGTATAGAGGTCCTTATTGGTGTCCGGAATGGAATCCATGAACGGCTCATTAGTCAAATCCTTGGCCAATCCGGCGTCCAGCACTTCATTGCGCGTCTCGATGGACATGTGGAACACATCGGGCAGCTGGTTTCCTGCGGCACGTGCGGTCAGCGTCTGCGCGTAATCGGCGGCTTCGCCCTGCGCGGTGCTCAGATCGACCTTGATATCGGGATTGGCTTTCTCGAACGCCTCGATGATGGGCTTGACCTGATTCTCGTTGTTCCATGAGAAGTAGGTGATGGTGGTTTTGCCAGAATCAGCTGTTCCACTACCGCATGCGGCCAAAGGAACGATCATCGCCGCTGCCGCTACAGCCGCGATGACGGTCTTGGAGAACTTCATGGTGTTTCTTCCTTCCTGCGACACCCGCTTTGGTGTCGCCAAGAACGTTAATCAAGTTCGGCTCGAACCTCGGGGCCACTATGCCCCTCCATTGTGCACCGTCTTGATTTGTTAATACGTATGAGTAACTACGTGACTTCAGTATGCCACCAAGGGGCACTGACGGCAAAACGGCGTGTCGCAATAACACCATTCACATGAAACCTCACAATAAAGCCATTAATTGACGTCAGACAGCACAGCAATTACCCTCCGGGCTACCCGCAAGAAATCACGCCACGCCGGAATTTGTAAATCGGTACCTTCGTCGTAATAATACGTATTAGATACACGCGGCACCGCAGCTGCGTCAGATGTTTACCGCACATAGGAAAGACCGATTATGAACAACACGGCTCAATACACAACAATCGATCTGCTGCCCGATGAACGCTGGTGGGGAGGCAGGGCCGCCGATGGCCGCTTCATGCCGTTCGGCGCACAACCGTTCTCCTGCGACCTGGCCACCTGGAAGCACGAGGACGGCCAGCTGCCCGAAGCCTCGAACCAGAGCGCGCCATTGCTGGTCTCCACCTGCGGCCGGTATATATGGTGCGACAAGCCGTTCACGTTCTCCCTTGAAGGCGAACACCTGACCGTACAGGCCGATCATCCCGTCACCGTGCACGGCGATGGCGACGGCACGTTGCGAGACGCCTTCCTCGCCGCAAGCCGGAACCACTTCCCCCCGTCCGGCGCGACTCCCGCCAAGGCCATGTTCGCCAAGCCGCAATACAACACGTGGATCGAAATGCCCTATCGCCCGACCCAGCAGGCGGTGCTTGCCTACGCCGACGCGATGCTGGCCGCCGACATGCCCCCGGGCGTGTTGATGATCGATGACAAGTGGAGCCCCGACTACGGAACCTGGACCTTCGACCCATCCACGTTCCCGGATCCGCAGAAGATGCTCCGCCAGTTGCACGGCAAGGGATTCGACGTCATCGTCTGGCTGGTGCCGTTCGTCAGCCCCGATTCCGCGGTGTTCCGCGAGCTCGAGGCACGCGGGCTCATGCTGCGCGATCGCCACGGCCGCACGGCCATCCGCCGCTGGTGGAACGGTCTGAGCGCCGTGCTCGACCTGAGCAACCCCGAAGCGCGGCAGTGGATCCGCGACCGGCTCGACGCACTGTGCGAGCTCGGCGTGGACGGCTTCAAGTTCGACGGCGCCGACCTGTATGACTTCCACGATGACGATCTGCCGTTCACTCCGATGACGTCCAATGACATGTGCGAACAGTGGGCCGCCATCGGCGTGCACTACCCGTTCAACGAGTTCCGCGCCTGCTGGAAGATGGGCGGCCAGCCGCTCGCGCAAAGGCTTCAGGACAAGCCCGCCGCCTGGGATGAGCACGGCATCGACTCGCTGATCCCGGAGATGCTGGCACAGGGCATGATCGGGCAGCCGTTCGTCTGCCCCGATATGATCGGCGGCGGCGAAGTCAACAGCGCCAAGCATTCGGACGTGGACCAGGAGTTCTTCGTCCGCTACGCGCAAATCGCAGAGCTTTCCCCGATGATGCAGTTCTCCACCGCACCCTCCCGCGTGTTGGACGCCGATCATCTCGAGGCCGTGCGCAAGGCATTGGCCATTCGCGAGGAATACCTGCCGACGATTCTGCGGCTTGCCGATCATGCGGCGCACACCGGCGAGCCGATCATCCGCCCGATGGCCTACCACTTTCCTGACATGGACACCGTCACCGACCAGTTCCTTCTGGGCAGCGACATCATCGTCGCCCCCTGCACGCAGCGCCATGCGGTCTCCCGGCGAGTATCGATTCCCGAGGGACGATGGCATGCGGATGACGGGCAGATCATCGAGGGCCCCACCATCATCGACACGCCTTGTCCAATCGACAGACTGCCGCGTTTCATGCGCGAAGACTGATCGCATGACCCGCAAAGCCCCCCTCAGTCGATCGGATAAAGCCAACCAAGAGACCGGCAACGTAAGGGGTTAGCCGCACGGGCTAATATCGAATAGCGGCGTGGCGACGACGCGACCGCCGGCGCATCCCGCCGAAATACAACGCAAGAGGACCTCATGACCACCAGACAAGCCGGAACCCGACCACCGACCAGCAAGGACGTCGCCGCCCTGGCGGGCGTATCCCAAAGCACGGTGTCGTTCGTCATCAACGGCAAGAACACCGTGTCCGAAGCGACGCGACGGCGGGTCGAGGATGCGATGCGCAAGCTCAACTACCAGCCGAACGCCGGCGCACGCACGTTGAAGACAAACCGCACCAACATCATCGCGCTGTTCGTGGAGATGAGCGAGACGATCGATGCCAATGAGACCACGCCGTACATCGACGCCATCGTGCGCAGCGCACGCGCACGCGATTACGACGTCATTCTCACCACCACGCACGACGGCGTGGCCGCGCTCAAACGCATGGCCGGCAAATCGATTTGTGACGGCTTTATTCTCATGGATGTCAGCCGCGAGGATCCCCGCATCCCTATCGCCGCCGAACTCAGCCAGCCCGTCACGCTCGTGGGCCGCGCCAACAACGCGCGCGGGCTGGACTGTGTGGACGCCGACGCCCGCAAGGCCGCACTGTTGGCCGTGGACGAGCTCGCCGACACTGGGCATCACCATGTGACGATGGTCGGTACGCAACTGGGTAGCGACCCGAATGAATACAACTTCGTCGACGAGTTCTACAGCACCGCACACCAACGCGCGGACGAACGCGGGCTCGGATTCTCCATAGTGCAACGACTCGGCGAAGGATGGTCCGGCATCGAGAAGACCGTCGATCAACTGCTGCTGCATGCCGACGATCGGCTTGGCATCATCGTCCGTCAGCCCCAACCGACCGAATGGCTGCTGCGCACGTTGCGTCGGCACGACGTGATTCCCGGGCAAGATGTCTCCGTGGTGTCGTACTGCTCGGACTACGCCGCAACATCATTCGAATGGCAGGTCACCAACGTATCCACCACGCCCGAACAGTTGTCCGAGCGAGCCGCCGGCCTGCTCTTCGACCGTCTCGAAGGCAATCACGACCGTGATGCACGGTGCGAGCTGATCGCGCCGGCTGGCATCACGCGACGCGCCACCACCATCGATTGGAACACCCACAGGTAGTCCGACGTAGCGGATACCTTCGCGTTCTACGGGTTTTGCGGCATGCGCCTTCCATAATCACCCAAGAGAGCACTTAGCTTCATGGATGGTGATGAAGCTATACCTTGCTCTCCACCATATGAAGACCGGCTCTCACGACAGAGGAACTCATGATTCCCCCGGCGCGAATTCGCCTCCCGGCTATCCGTCAGGAGGCTTGGCTGCCTTCGCCGGCCTCGCGGTCCTTCAAGTAAATTTCAGGGATGTCGCGTTCCCGATCATGAAGTTTGGCCCAAATGATCGGCTTGCATGCCTCCAGCGACTTGGGCACGTCAAGGATGCGCTGGTTGGCGGTCACGGGATCGCGTCTTCACTGTCATCATCGCGCCCACCGCCATAAGTTCAACATTTTGCAACTTTTGTGCACAAAATGTCACAGCATGTCGTATGATATATCATGTAAATGTTTACGCAAACATCATCAATAAACATAACGAACTTGATAACAAGCCCGACAAATAGAAGAAGAATGCCGTATGTCATCCCAAACAGTACCGTCAGCAGGCAACGGATCTGATAACGCAACCACATCAATGGAGATCGCCGAAAGCAAGCCCGCGTACGGCGTCACCAACGACCAGCAGCCCACGCTGCCCACCCGCCTCGGCGCCGGTCTCCTCGTCGGCCCGGCCTGCTGGATGCTCGCCTACGTCGGCGTGTCCGCCACGCTGCTGCCCGCCAAGCTGCAGATCCTCGCGCCCAACCAGAAGGTCGCGCTCATCCCGCTGTTCTCGCTGGTCGCCATGATCGCCGCGACCATCTCCAACATCATCGCCGGCGCCCTGTCCGACATCACGCGCTCCCGCTTCGGCTCACGCTCCCCGTGGATCGTATGCGCGTCGATCGCCTGCGGCCTGTTCTTCGTGTGGTTCGCGTTCGCCGGCTCATGGCCGACGCTGCTCGTGATCTGGACGCTGTACAACGTGGCGCTCAACTGCGTGACCGCCCCGATGATCGCACAGATCTCCGACCGCATCGCCCCGCGCTGGCGCGGCACGATCTCCTCGTGCTGGGGCATCGGCATGGCCATCGGCAACTACGGTTCGGGCATCATCGCGTCGAGCTTCATCAAGGACAACACGGCCATCTCGACCGGCGTGCTCATCTTCGCCGTCATCGCGGCCGTCGGCGGCGTCGTCTCGCCGATCATCATGCGCGAGCCGAGCAACCTGAACGCCGCGCGCGCCAAGTTCGACGCCGAGTCGATCAAGCGCAACTTCATGTTCCCGACGAAGAACTGCCGCGACTACTATTTCGCGCTCGTCGGCAAGATGCTCATGGTGACCGGCCAGTACGTGATCGTCGGCTACCAGCTGTACATCTTCAGCGACTACATGAAGCTCGACGCGGACGGCCAGAACGCGGCACTGAAGATCATGTCGATGATCCTGATGGTCACGGGCATCGTGTTCTGCGTGATCGCGGGACCGCTCGCCGACCGGTTCCACCGGCTCAAGCTGCCGGTCGCGATCACGACGATCATGCTCGGCGTGGGTGCGTTCTTCCCGTTCTTCGCAGCCGAACCGTGGACGATGTACGCGTACGCGCTGGTGGCCGGCATCGGCATGGGCGCGTACAACGCGGTGGACGGCGCGCTGAACGTGGCCGTGCTGCCCGACCCGAAGACCGCGGCGAAGGACCTCGGCATCATCAACATGGCGAACACGCTCGGCCAGATCTTCGGACCGGCCATCGCCGGCGCGATCCTGACGATCTCCGGCAACGACTACCGCTGGATCTTCCCGACCGAGACGATCATCTGCGTGATCGGCGGCCTGCTGATTCTCGCCGTCAAGCGCGTGAAGTGAGCGACGCTCGGACGGACTTGCTTCCGCAGGTTTCCGTCATATGATGATGGCCCCCGCACACCTACCATGTGCGGGGGCCATCATCATATGTATTGCAGAAACGTTCGCGGATCGGTCACGACGACGATTGCGAGTCCTCGCCGGCCATGCGGTCCTTCAAATAGATTTCGGGGATGTCGCGCTCCTGATCGTGCAGGCCGGCCCAGATGACCGGTTTGCCGGCCGCGAACGAGGCGGGAACGTCGAGGATGCGCTGGTTCTTTGAACCGCGGAACTGCAACAGCGAATCGTGCTGCGACTTGATGTAGCGCCCGTCGACGAGGATGTCGATCAGACGCAGCAGATCGAGCTTGTCTTCGGTTTCGCCGGGCCGCATGAGTTCCTCCCACGTGTAGCCGGTCCAGCACCAGATGTCTTTCTCATGGCCGAATTCGGCGCGGATGCGTTCGGCGAGCGGCACGAGCACGGGCGTGTTGAGCAGCGGTTCGCCGCCGAGGAACGTGATGCCCTGCACCCACGGGGCGCGAAGGTCGTCGATGATCTTGTCTTCGAGACGCTGCGTGTACTCGTGGCCGGCCTGGAAGTCCCAGATGGACGAGTTGAAGCAGTCGACGCAGTGGAACGGGCAGCCGGACACGTACAGCGAATTGCGCACGCCCTCGCCGTCGGTGACGATGAACGTCTTGTAGTCGGCGATCATGCGCTTGGACATGCGACGCCCGTCCCACTGCCCCGCCCGAGGATTGTTCGCCTCCCCGGTCGGAATCGAAGGCCCACGGCCCGTCTCCCCCGCCGCAAAATCACGCAACGTCGGCGTCTTATCCACCATCGCACCGTCCTCTCACCCGTCGGTCTTGCGACCAATCGCAGCATACCGGTCAAACGTAACCGGCCACATAACTTTTTCCGCTCCCATCCAACCGTAACGTTGAGCGATACGCGTGTCCCCTCTGGGGTCTGGTATATGTTGATCGACCGTAAGACTTGGCCGAGCGGCCCGGAGCGTGTCGAACAACATATACCAGACCCCAGAGGGGACACAAAAGGCAATCGCGATACCAGTAGTTACTTGGCTTCTTCGAACCACTCGCGCGTCTGCCCATCCGCCAGCGTCACGTGGCCGGTCTCGCCGCTCATGTGCTTGACGCGGTGTGAGATCTCCTCGTGGCGGCCGTGCACCATCGGGCGCTGGACCGGGTTTCCGAGGTAGCCGCAGGTGCGCTTGGTCACGTTGCACTTGTCCGGGTCGGAGTTGCCGCACTCGGGGCACTTGAAGCCTTCGTCGGTCGGCTCGAAGTCGCCTTGGAAGCCGCACACGAAGCAGTGGTCGATCGGCGTGTTGGTGCCGAGGTAGCCGATGCCGACGTTGTAGGCGTAGTCCCACACGGCTTCGAGGGCCTTCGGGTTGTCCTGCAGGCACGGGTACTCGCAGTAGTTGATGAAGCCGCCGGACGCGTAGTACGGGAAGTCCTTCTCGTAGTTGAGCTTTTCCATCGGGGTCGGCTGCAGCCACACCGGGTAGTGGAACGAGTTGGTGTAGAAGTCGTGGTCGGTCACGCCTTCGACGCGGCCGAACTTCTCGCGGTCCATGCGGTTGAAGCGGTCGGTGAGCGACTCGGCCGGCGTGGAGTACACGGAGTAGTGGTAGCCCTCCTGCTTGCTCCACTGCTTGCACAGCTCGTTCATGCGCTTGACGATCGAGAGCGCGAACTCCTTGCCTTCCGGGTCCCAGCCGTGGTCGCGAATCCAGTTCTTGCCGTAGAACACGGCGGTCGTTTCCGCGAGTCCGATGTAGCCGAGCGAGACGGTGGCGCGCTCGTTCTTGAACAGCTCGTCGACGTTGTCGTTCGCGCCGAGGCGGCCGAACGCGCCGAAGCGGAACAGGGTCGGGGCGTTGACCGGCGTGGCCTGCTTGCAGCGCATGATGCGGAACTGCAGGGCCTGGTGCGCGACTTCCATGCGCTCCTCGAACAGCTTCCAGAAGCGGTTCTTGTCGCCGTGGGATTCGAGCGCGATGCGCGGCACGTTGACGGAGACGACGCCGAGGTTCATGCGGCCGTCTTCCTCGTCCTTGCCGGTTTCCGGGTTGATCCAGCCCTGCAGGAAGGAACGGCAGCCCATCGGGGCCTTGAAGGAGCCGGTGATCTTGACGATGTTCTCGTAGAACACGACGTCCGGGTACATGCGCTTGGTGGCGCATTCGAGCGCGAGCTGCTTCAAGTCGTAGTTCGGGTCGCCCTTGTCGGCGTTCACGCCGTGCTTGAGGGTGAACACGAGCTTCGGGAAGATGGCGGTGTGGTGCTCCTTGCCGAGGCCGCGGATGCGGTTGAGCAGGATCGCGCGCTGGATTTCGCGGGCGAACCAGTCGGTGCCGAGGCCGAAGCCGATCGTCACGAACGGGGTCTGGCCGTTGGAGACGCGGTTGGAGTTGATCTGGTACTCCATCGTCTGCATGGCGTCGTAGATGGCCTTGCGGGTGCGGATCTTGGCGAGGATTTCGCGCTCCTGCTCGAGCTCGTCGACGTCGTCGTGGAACGGCGTGTCCATTGGCAGCGGCTCGCGGGAGCCGAAGTGCAGCTTGGTCGGCTCGTTCTGCTTCGCGTTCTCGACCTGACGGCGGGCGAATTCGACCGGCATGCCGTCGGGGATGGTTTCGCGGGCCTCTTCGAGGAACTTCTCGTAGTCCTTGCGCGCGTAGACGGCGAGGTGCTCGTCGGCGCGGTTGGCGGTCTGGCCGCCGTACTGGCTGGAGGCCACGTCCTTCATGATCTGCGTGATCTGGGTGGCGGCGATGGCGATGGACTTCGGGGAGGCCATCGGCGCGTTGCCGAGCGTGAAGCCGTTGGCGAGCATGTCCCAGAAGTTGGGCAGCGAGCAGTTGGACTGCGCGGTGAACGGCGAGTAGTCGGCGTCGTGGAAGTGGATGTCGCCCTTCATGTGCGCGTTGGAGACGGCCGGCGGCAGCATGTTGAACGCGGCGGCCTTGGAGACGGCGCCGGCGAGCAGGTCGCGCTGCGTGGCGTACACGTTGGCGTCCTTGTTCGCGTTCTCGTGGATCAGGGTCGGGTCCTGGTTGATGAAGCGGGCGACGGCCTCGTTCACGTCAGTGGCCTTGGCGCGCTGGATGTCCTTGTCGAGACGGTAGTTGGTGTAGGCGCGCGCCACGTCGTACAGGTGCGCGTCGATGAGCGCATGCTCGACGAGGTTCTGGATGTCCTCGATCTTGGCCGGGCCGTTGTAGCGGCCCTTGATCTCGCCTTCGACCTGGTTGGCGAAGCCGCGGATCATCTTCTCCTCTTCGGGTCCGATCTGCTTGTCGAGGTCACCGAAGGCGGACTTCACGGCCTCGATGATGTTGATCGGGTCGAAGTCGACCACGCGACCGTCACGCTTCTCGACCAGCACCGCGCCCTTGGTGGTACGGGTGGTCGTCGAGGCGGTGTCCATCACCTGAGTTTCCATCTGAAATCCTTCCTGTCGTCTGGCCGTTACGCCCGGTTTTCGCCGGCCGGATCACAGCCGTTAAGTTTTAAGCCCTATGTACTGTACGGCAACCCCACCCCGATATCTAGTGGCGACTCGCCGGCGTGAACCTAGATATAGTGGTGAATGGCGGAATGACGCGGCAAATCGCAGTTGTGTGATTTATGCGACGAATTTTCCTCCGCGTGTCGCGCGCCGGGGCTTGCGGCCGCATGCCGGCGACGCGTCGTAAGGCTCGCGGGCGGCCGGGCCTTGTCCGTTATATAGGCGAATCTGGACCGTATGAACTGGGATATGGGAACCAACGTGACGGCACCGCAGCCGCTCGACCAGCTGCCGCGGCTTGCCAGCGAGACGACGGCGGAACGGCCGTGGCCGGTGTCGGTGCTGAGCCAGAAGTTCCACACCGCCGTGGAGAAGTGGCCGTCCGCGTGGATCTGCGGACAGATCACCGAGATCAACACGCGCCGCGCCGGCTCCGCATACCTGACCGTGCGCGACGATTTCGAGGACATCGCGATCTCCGTGTCCGGCTGGCGCGCGTTCGCCGCGCAGGCCGCCGCGTTCAGGCAGGGCGACCGCGTGGTGATCCACGGCAAGGCCGACATCTGGGTCAAGCAGACCCGACTGAGTTTCATCGGCGATGAGATCCGCAAGATCGGCTCGGGCGGCGGCTTGAAGGAACAGATCGACGAGCTGCGCAAGAAGCTCAAGGGCGAGGGACTGTTCGACGCGGACCGCAAGGTGCCGCTGCCGGAATTCCCGTCGTGCATCGGACTGGTCTGCGCACCGCAGGCCCGCGCGGAGGGCGACGTGATCACGAACGTGAACCTGCGTTGGCCGTCGGTGCGGTTCAAGGTCGTGCACGCGCACGTGCAGGGGCCGCAGTGCCCGCCCGACATCGTGGCCGCGATCCACAGGCTGGACGAGGACCCGGATGTGGACGTGATCATCGTGGCCCGCGGCGGCGGCGCGTTCGAGGATCTCATCGGGTTCTCGGACGAGTCGGTGGTGCGCGCGACGGCGGCCTGCGTCACGCCGATCGTGTCCGCGATCGGACACGAGGACGATTGGACGTTGATCGATCTGGCCGCGGACCTCAGAGCCTCGACGCCGACCGATGCGGCGAAGAAGGTCGTGCCGGACGTGCATGAGCAGTGGCAGCTGATCGACAATGCGATCCACCGGGCGCGCATGCGCATCGAGGCACGGGTCGAGGGCGAGATCCGACTGGTCGAAGGCTATGCGAACCGGCCGAGCCTGACGCGGCCGCTCACGATGCTGGAGCCGCATCAGCGGTTCCTCGATGACGCGCGGCGACGCATGGACATCGGCCTGACGCGCATCGTGGACGACGCAAGCCTGACGATCGAAAAGCTGCACGCCAGCCTGACCGCGCTGAGTCCGCAGTCCACGCTCGACCGCGGCTATGCGGTCGTGCAAACAGCCGGCGGCCACGTGCTCGATGATCCGGGCGCCGTCTCAAACGGCGACCCGCTGACCATCACCCTGAAGCACGGCCAGATCGACGCCACCGTCTCCTGACCCGCATCTCATCCCGGTAAGGAGCATCAACCACCGTATTCTTTGCCCCCCTCTGAAAGGAAGGCTGCCTATCAGTCAACCACCAGCCAGAGGCATCCCGGTCCCTTCCCCGAGGGGGCCGAAGTAATCGGGGAATCTCCCGCCACCCCCTTTCTCTTTGCTCCCCCTGAAGGGGGAGCTGTCAGCAAAGCTGACTGAGGGGGTGACACACCCGATACGCACACCCGTCGCAACGCCTACGAACCCAAACCATTCAACGCACACGCACCCAACAACCCAAAAGGAATCCATCATGACCGATAAGACCAACGAATCTACCACTTCCTCCCTGACCGACAAGGAGCGCGAGGCTATCGCGCAGATGCCGTACGAAGAGGCCCGCGACAAGCTCATTCAGGCCGTACAGGCACTGGAAGCCGGCGGACTGAACCTCGATCAGTCGATGCGCCAGTGGGAGATCGGCGAGGCGCTGGCCAAGCGTGCGCAGAGCCTGCTGAACGACGTCAAGGCCAAGCTCGACGCGGCGCAGGCCGAACAGGCCACCAGCGCCAATACCGCCGGCACGCAAAGCAATCTGGACTGAGTTCCCTTCGCGACTCGCTATCGCGGCCGCTCCCCTCGTCTGCGAACGATACGCGTCCGCTTAACGGCTCAGCCCAGTCGAATCTCAACTGAGTACCCTTCGCGGCACAGCCGCTCACTTCGCCTACAAACGCTACGCATTTGCTTAGCGGCTCAGCAGCCCGACCTGGTACTGTAAACTGACATGTCTTTGTTCTCGGCCCCCTCGGCTGAGGGGGCTGTCGGCGAAGCCGACTGGGGGAGCGTCAAACCCATCACATTACATCCAACAAAATCCTAGTCCAATCTGAACTGAATCCTTTTCGCGTCCGGAACCGCCCACTTTCTTTCTATAAGTGGACGGTTCCGGACGCGAAAAACAGAAAGTGGGTGTTTGCCTACCACGACAATCTTCAAATCGAGGTTTTCGTGGTAGGCAAACACCCACTTTCATATTCATGGTAGGGATTCGCCCACTTACGAAGTCCGCTCATGGCCGGTAAACACCCACTTACCGAATCAGCGTCCGGGAACACCCACTTGCGGCCGGCCTTCATGGTAGGCGAACACCCACTTATCCAATCCACGTCCGCAAACGCCCACTTACAGCCGCGTCATATAGTCCGCAACCACCCACCTACGGGCCATCCCCTGCGACAAGAACCGATCATGCGTCATCGTTCCGTCCGTCAACGCCCACTTGCAAACGTCTCTCACGCCAAAAGCCATCCGATCATCATCGCTCGTCCGCAATCACCCACTTCCAGACCATCCCTCACGGCAAAGATCGTCTGTCTTCCATCATCCCGCCCACAGACACCCTCCGACGGCAATTCTTCGTCGCAACCATCACCCGACCGCCATCACCAGCATCCGCAATCGCCCACTTATTCCATCTACTCCACCGCAATCGTGGCGAGCAGCGCGGCATGATCCGATCCTGCGATCTTCTTGACCTGCATCTGCCCGGCCACGATGCCATCGTCGAGCACGATATGGTCGATGCCCGCGAACCGCGGCACCAACGCACGGTCCGCCGGCCACGTGAACGTGAACCCATGCCCTGACTGCCGGGCCGCATCAGCGAACCGGTCCCCAAGGAACCGCCGGAACGGGGCGTGATCGTACGTCGCGTTGAAATCCCCCATGAACACGTACTGCGTATCCGTGTGCGAGCGCATCAGCGCCAGCTCATCCAGCGACCGCTTCCACTGCTTCCAATATCCGGGTTTCGGCGAGGTCGTGTGCACCGACACGAACCGGATCGGCACGCCGGAGCCGTCCGCTCCAGTAAACGTCACGGTGCCGCCCGGCATGAACGACGCACTTGAGTTCACATCGTCGTCGGCCGGGTCCGCAAGCGGCGTGGCCGACCATAATCCGTTGCCGTACTTGCCGTCCGAGGACGCGACCTGCGAATACGGCAGGTAATCGCCGATGCCGGCCTGTTCGAGCGCGGAGACGAACTCGTCGGTCGTCTCCTGCAAGGCGAGCACTTCGACGCGCTGGTCGCGCACCAACTCGACCACGGCCGCGGCATCGGCCCGCCCCTGATACACGTTGAACGTCATAACCCGCGCATACCGGTCACCCGTGTTCGCAGAAGCGCCCGATACGGCCGCACTCGCCTCGGCCGGCAACGTCTGCGACGCGCGGAAGAACGGATACTGCCACCACACCTGCGCCGCAAGGCACAGCACCGCGACCAACGCGGCGACCCAACGCCGCCCCAGCAACGCCAGCGCCAACGCCAGCGCCGCAACCAACGCAAACCACGGCGTGACGGAAACCAGCACCGGCATGTACGGCAATGCCTGCATGTCGGCCGGCAGCACGCGCGCGACCACGCTCACCGCGGCCGCTCCGGCGAACAGCCATGCGAACCATCCCGCGACGCGCGTACGCCATGACGGCTCCGGGTTACGGCCAGGCCTGCGGCCGGCAGTCCGAACCGGCTTTCTGGTTTGTCTTGTTTGCTTCCCATGCACGGCGACTACTGTAATGGACGTATGCCGCGAACGCCGCGTCCATCACGCGACCATTACCAATCATCCCCACGATCGTTCCTCGTCCTCCCGAATTGCCGCCACAACTTCCTTCGCGAATTTCGGCACGCGCGCCGCAATGCCGCCGCCACCATGTACAATGGACATTTGCGCCTTGGTAGCTCAGGGGATAGAGCACCGCTCTCCTAAAGCGGGTGTCGTCGGTTCGAATCCGATCCAGGGCACGGTATACGGCCGGTGCCGCTCACTGATTCGGTGGGCGGCACCGGCCGTTCGCGGTTATCGGGGGTCACCGGTCACATGACGATTCCGGCGAGCGAGCCGCAGACCATAGAGCAAGCCAAGTCCGCCGTCCCCACAAACCTCCGCATCCACATTCCATCATCGGCCGTCCGCTGCGGCAAGCCCGTCCGCATCAACCTCCCCAGCCCCCGCTCAGCGCAACTGTTCTCGGCAATCATCCCATTGTTCCGGAAATAGTCGCACTGGCACCGTCTCCGCGCAACTATTCTCGGAGGAGTGGGCTGATTTCCGAGAACAGTTGCGCTGACGTGTGGAATGTTTGATTTGATATGTTGATCGATAGATTGGCAGTCAGCCGTTCGGCCGATCAGTAGCTGGACATGTCGACGACATAGAGGCTTTCGTCGTATTGCCTGATGATGGTGTCGGGCGAATCGGGATCGGACGGGATCGCGGGCTGATGCTTGAGCACGTACCCGGACGAATCGTCTTTCTGGATGCCTCGCGCGAACCGCTTGTCGGAGGTGACGACCGCGCCGTCGCGCCACCACCATTCGCGAATCTGCCCTTTGCCGTCGTGATGGATCGTGGCCGGTTGCTCGGCATCGTCCTTCTCGGCCCAGTCGGCGGCGATGTTCGGATCGAACCACAGCACGCGCACCGACACACCGCCGACGGCACCGCTGTCGCCCTCGCGGAACGGCCCGACGCCACGTACGACCAGTCGCAGCACGGACTCGCGGCCGGCGCGCACGTCATTCATGAATCGGTCGATGCGATCGTCGCCCGTCTGCATCGCATACTGCGGGAACTCCTCGCCGTCGACGCCATGCCAGCCATATGCGGCCTGACCGCCGTACACGTAGCCTCGCGCGGTCAGCTGGTCTTCGGTGACGTTCGGGGCGAGCGAGACGAGTTCGTCGTAGATCTTCTGCGCGGTGACGCGCGTGGTCCGCTGCCAGACGAACGCGCCGGTGACGATCACCGCGAACGCGAGGAACGCGGCGAGCAGCCACCACCACATCGGCCGGCGGGCCGGACCGGGCGAGGACTGCGGACCAGCTTGGGATCGGAGCTGCGGATCAGGCCGCGAGCCGCACTGCGCTTCGGTGTATGGCCGACCGTCCGGACTGTTGTTCATCGACGTGGGGTTCATGATGACCTCCTTGGATCATGCCGCGTGCCGGAGCGGCTGTCGATCGGCTGTTGTGCGCCGATGATGCAACGGTACGTCGGTTTCATTATCGCGCGACAGTGCGCGACATGCGACGCATGACACGATGACATCGCCCGTCCAACGCGCGGATGATGGCCGCGGTCACTGCATGACGTATGTCTTGACGTCGCTCCCGTACGTGCCGTTGATATAGGTCTTGCGTTGCGAGTCGGACGCCGCCCACTGCACCGGCACCACGGTCAGTCCCGACGTGTTCGTCTGATCGAGGAGAATCTCATACGTGTCCATCATGCCGCCCGGCGCAAGCGTTCCCGTTCCAACCGAATAATGGTTGTCGCCCACCTGTTTGCCCGACGCGTCGCGCAGCACATACGTCACCGTCGCCTGATCGAACGAAACCTGCGTGTTGTTGCGCACGACGAAATGCACCTCATGCGACCCCTCGCGCGGCAGTTCCTCGGAAAAACCGGCGACCTGAATCATCGCGCCGTTGGTTGCGTCAGCCTCAGTGGAGGCGGCGGACTTGAGCCGTTCGTTCTCCTTGGTGAGTTCCTTGTTCGTCGCGGTCAGCTTGTCGTTGTTCGCGACCAGTTCGTTGTTCCGCTTGGTGAGATCGTCGTTCTTAGACTTCAGCGACCCTTGTTCATCGGCGCTTGCGGCCTTGTACTGCTTGAGTTCCGTCTCGGCGGTCTGGGCTTGCGATTCCCATCGTTGGACGTCCCCGGTGCGGCCGAGCCAGCCGATGCACAGCCCGAGCACCAGCGCGACCGCCGCAACGATCGCGGCCGTGCGCGTGGGAACATTGCGGGTGGCGAGCGGCCTGCCGTCTGCAGCGGGAGCGTCGGTCGCTGCGGTCCGATCAGTGACCGTACGAGCGTCATCGGCCGGCTGTATTTGTGCCGTATCGACTACCGTATCGGTTGTCGTATCGGTCTCGCCCGCGGTGGCCGTATCGGACATATCCGTCGTATCCGTCGTCGTATTGTTCGCGGCCGTCGCATCTGCCATGTCCGCCGCGGGTTGTTCGTACGGCGCGCCTTGGGCGCTCATCGTCGATGATGTCGACTCGTCGTTCATGACAGCCCCCTCTGATCATTCGTTTTCAGTCTACCCGCACATGCCCCGCGTGTGCCCTCTCATGCGGCCGATCGTTGCCGTTGCGCGCCGGACGACACCGCCGCATTCCCTCGATGAGATATGACGCATGACATGCGCAGCATGACGGCAATGCCCGGTTGCGAGCCACGCGAGTTTAGACTGGACGGCATGGAGCGGAATGTGCGGCGTCGATCGGTTTCGATCGCGATAGTGGACAACGACCGTATGGCGTTGATGGCGTTGTCGTCGCTGCTGACGCGCGCCGGTTTCACCGTGATATGGACGGCGCAGCTGGGTGCGGCCGCGATTCAGCGATGCATACGTGCGCAGGATCGGCCGGACACGCTGCTGGTCGACATGGCCTTGTCCGACATGACCGGCATCGACGTGTGCCAGGCCGTGCGCAAGTGGGCGCCGGACCTGCCGATGATCGGTGTGACCGCCTACGATCCGACCGTCTATCGGGATGCCGCGATCGCCGCCGGTGCGGTCGCAGTGATCAGCAAGGATGATATCGCCGCGATCACGGCAACCGTTCGCAGGCTTTCGGCAAGCCGTCAATCCGCAATTGTCGCCGGTCCCAAGCCGGCCCGTCAGACGAACGCGGCATCCGCGTCAGAACAGTCTTCCCGTATGTCGCAAGCCAACGCGCCCGCCGCTCTTGCACGAACTTCACCGGATCGTTCCTCTCCCGCGCAATCCACGCAACCGGAGCGATCGTTCGCATTGTCCGCGCAACAAGCCGCGATCATGCGCATGTATGCCGACGGCCGGTCGACCGACGAGATCGCCGTCGAACTCGGCATCTCCAAAGGCACGATCTTCTCGCAGGTCGCGCGCGTACGCGAGAAACTGCACGCCCGTGATCGCGACGAGGCAGTCGCCCTGTGCCGCCGTTATCTGAGGATGTGACGCGATGGATGGACGATCTGATAGCAAACGTTTGCTTTGGGACGGGCGGACACGCGTGCTGCTGGCATGCGCGTCCGCGCCGGCGGTGATCGAGACCGCGTATCTGTATGCGGTCGGGGAAGCCGGCGACGCCGCGCTGCTGATCGCCCTGCTGACGGTCGTCGCCGGACTGTTCATGGCGCTGCTGCCGCGTCTCGGTGGCTGGGCGGTCGTCGCGCTGTGGCTCGCACGTTGCGTGATGCCGGAAACGACGCCGTTTGCGGTGCTGTTCTGTCTGCTGATGGCCGTCACGATCATGGCGTATCTCAATATCGGTATGGCGCTGCTCGCGGCGGTTGTGGCGGAAGCGGCGACGGCTGCGCGCATATGGCTGTATCCATGGGATTCGTCGGTGTTCGCGATCGTATGCGCGACCGCCGCGTTTCTGATGGTCGCGTTGTGGCTCGGCTCGATGATGAGCTGGCGGGAACGTCAGGAGATCGAGGAACAGCGGCGGGCCGAACTGGTGCGGCGGATAGCCGATCAGGAACTCGCCACGCAACTGCATCATTCGGTCGCCAACGATCTGACCACGATCGTGCTGCTCGCCCGACAGCTTCAGTCGGCGTCGGAGCAGCCGGTTTCTGCTGACGACGGTGGCTCGCCCGTCAATGCGACAGGCGAACCGGTCATCGGTTCCGCCGGCGACAGCCAGACGCATGCTTCTCAGTCAACCGGCGCAGACAGCGGTCAAGCGTATGCACCCGGGTCAGTCGGCGGAGGCAACGGAGATGATGCGCATATCATTGCGCTGATCGAGCGGACTGCACAGGAGTCCCTTGCCAAGGTTCGCACATTGATCGCGGGATTGGATCGGGATAACGGCCGAACCGCCAACCGAACGAACGTATCCCGGACCGACGCCGACGATTCCGTTCCGGCTCCTCATCCAGCGCCGGCCCGTCTCGCCTCCATCACCGCGGACGAACTGCATACGATTGCGGGAACATACGCCGAACGATTGCGAGCGAACGGGCTGGCCGGCGACATCATCATCGGCGGCGGCGAACCGTCATGCCAATGCACGGCCGAACGCAGGGACGCGCTGCTCGACATTCTGCGCGAGATCGTCGGCAACATGATGAAATACGCCGACCCGGCGGCCGGGTACTGTATCGCGATCACGCTTGCGACCGGGCTGGCCACATTGTCCGCGTCCAACGGGGTGCGGTATCCGGTCGCGGGTGACGTGACTTCATCCGGCGATGGCCTCTCCTCACTCAGCGACGGCTCAACCGTCAGCGCGCATGACGGCGACGCCGCAATCCGCATGTCCGACGCGCTCAGCGGCGGCACCGGGCTTGATCGATGCCGCCGCCTCGCCACGGCACTCGGCGGCGAATTCACCGCCGAACACGACGTCTCCTCTTGGACCGTGCTGCTGAAACTGCCTCTGGCCTGAGCGGGGCAAGTTCCGGAAGAGATTATGGAGTTGCCCCGCTCAAACCACCCTCAGAGGGGTGATTCCGGGAGAGATCAGGGGATTGCCCCGTTGGGCACCCGGCAAGCAGGGCAACTTACGGAAAGGATCATGAAACCGCCTCGCTCGTCCCCTCGAAGCGAGGCAAGTCACAGACATTCTCGGAGAACCGTCCCGGCAAGCATCCCGCAGCGAGGCAACACCATGAAGCAATATGGGAACGGCCCTGCCATTGTGATTAAGCGGGGCGATAAGCCCGCCACTTCCATGAGCGGCCTCGCCCATACCGCCCTCAACGGGGCAAGTCGCCGAAGAACACGAGGATCGCCCCGCTATTGGATCTCAGCGAGGCAGGGTCCGGAAGAGATTATGGAGTTGCCCCGTTCAGACCACCCTCAGCGGGGCGATTCCGGGAGAGATCAGGGAAGAGCCCCGTTTAACGTACCTGTAGCGAGGCGATTCCCGGGAACATTCACGGAGTTGCCCCGCTTAACCACCTCACAGCGGGGCAGCTCCCGGAAGAGATTATGGAGTTGCCCCGCTCAGACCACCCTCAGCGGGGCAAGTTCCGGAAGCATCCCGCAAGATGCCCCGCGAAGCCGCATCAGCCGGCGATGACGGCGAGATTCCAGCGGGGCAAGGCGAGAGTGTCTCCGGCCGCGACACGATAGCCCTCGTGCAAGGCGAGCGCGGCGGTGGCGGATTCGTCGACCAGCCCGTTGGTGGCGATGACCTTCGGCGCGACGACCACTTCGCCGGAAACCGGGCTGGCGAACGACACCGGACCGGCGGAGTAGTTGAGCAGATAGGTCACCGTCTCGCCACGGGCGTTCACCCCTTGACGCACCGTGACCGCAGAAGGAGCCACGGCACTCGAAACTCCCGCAACAGCCTCCTCGTCGGCAGCCCCGCATCCGCATGCATCGGCGGAAACATCATGCGCCACACCGGCATCCTCGGCGTCAGCACCCGCAACGCCGACGGCATCGCCGGCAGCCGCCGTCACGCACAGCGTTGTCACACCTGCAGCATCCAATGCCTCGCGCATCACGGCACGCGTCGTATCCGGGTCGAGCACGGTGCCGATCCATTCGGCACTACCCTTGCCGAACGCGTGACGGGTGATCGCCGCATAATCGGCCCACGCATAGTGCCCGTAGCGTGCAAGCACCTGCGCGCCCGACGAACCGGCAGTGTCACCGCCATCGGCACCGTCGAACCCGTTCTCGGCCGAGAACACGGTCGATCCGTTCGGCTTGAGCAGCTCGATCAGCGTGTCGGCCTGCGCGGCCGGCAGTCCGGCGAGCGCCCCGCCTTCGCCAGCAGCGTCCGAACCGTCCCCGAACACGACCGGTACGCGTCCCTTCGGCGGCGTGAACTGGTTGTAGCTCATGCCGAACACATCAGTCAGCCGGTGCGGCGCACGATCGTGCCATACGGTCGTCTCCTCGTCGGCGACGAACGAGCGCAGCGTCGAGATCAGGTGTCCGCCGTCCGCCACGTACTCGCGCAGCCGCGTGATCGTCTCGTCGGACGCGCAGTACAACGCGGGCGTCACGATCACCGCATATGCGGCCAGTCGTTCGGCCGGCGCATCGGCCGGCAGGATATCGCATTCGACGTTGAGCTCGAACAGTGCGTCGTAGATGCGCCGCACCACGTCGTTGTAGTCCGCGCCGCCGCCCCAGCGTGTGCCGCTGCCGATACGGAATCCCTCGAGCGCGCTCAGCGCCTCGTTCGACACCATGAGTGCGACGCGATTGTGCTTGCGCAAGTGCAGCAAACGTTCGCCGATCTCAGGCCGTGCGATCTCGCGCCCGAACACGCCCGCCTCCTCGTAGGTCGGGTTCGGCTCGAGATCGTGGCTCAGCAATCCCTTCCAATACGTCTCGAACGAGTTGTGGATCGAATGCCAGTGCCAGTATTCGACCATGTCCGCGCCGGATGCAAGGTGTGAATACGCTTGCAGCCGCATCTGCCCGGGGAACGGCAGCCAGCCGTGGTTGCCCTGCGCCTCGGTTTCGAGCACGAGGTAGTTCGCGCCGTTCTTGAGCGAGCGGGTGAGGTCGCCGCCGAACGCGATCTCCTTGCCGGTCAGGTCGTCCTGCGTGGGGTGGTAGATGTCGCAGCCGGCGATGTCGAGCGTGCGGGCCGCCGTGAAGTGGTCGACGGCCAGCTGGATGCCGTAGGAGCCGCCTTTCCAGCCGAAGTCGAAGTTCTGCGTGACGAACTGGTCGTCGCGCGCGTATTCGCGCACGATCGACGCCTGCCAGTCGAGGAACTCGGTGACCTGCGCACGGCGGAAACGGTCGAATTCGCCGCGCAGCGACTGGTTGATCGTGTTGGTCACATCGGGGAAGTCCTCCCACGCGTTGATGCGGTTCGACCAGTAGTCAAGCCCGAAGTGCGCGTTGAGTTCGTCGAGGTCGTCGTGGAACTTGCCGCGAAGGTACTTGACGAACAGCGACTGCATGTCCTGGCTGACGCAGTCGTAGTACTTGGTTTCGTTGTCGACCTGATAGCCGATGACGGCCGGATGGTCGGCGACGTGCGCGATGAGCTTGCGGATGACGCGCTCGGCATAGTAGCGGTAGGAGCCGTTGACGATGTCCATGATCTGACGCGGGCCGTATTTGCCGGGACCGTTCGGGGTGACGGCGAGCACGTCGGGGTGCATGCGCACGAGCCAGGTCGGCACGGCGTAGGTGGGCGTGCCGATGATGACGTTGATGCCGTGGCGGCGCGCGCTATCTAACGCTCGGTCGACATGAGAGAAGTCGAAGACGCCCGGCTGCGGCTCGCAGGTGCTCCACGTCGATTCCGCGATGCGGATGACGTTGACGCCGATATGGTTCATCATCGCCATATCGGTGTCGATACGATCGAGGTCCTTCGGCATGTATTCGTCGTAATAGGCCGCTCCGAACAGGAAACGATCCACGGTCTGCTTGCCCACGTCTGCTCCTTTGCGCTGCGTTCGGCCGGCGTTCCTCCGCGCGTACCGAACGATGATGTCTTGTGTATTGGCAGTACATCAATTATGATATCTAATAGTTATTAGATAACTTCTAGTATACTGATAACGCAACCATACGCAACCGAAACACGCACGAATGCACTCAGCGATAACGATCCCAGAGCGGTGAAGGGAAGATCATGCGCTCGAACACCAGCCATTCGTCGTACAGGTCGATCGGCGGGCGACGCATGAACCGCAGCTGCACGCCGTCCATCGCCTCGATGCACTGGCGCACGACCGGGCGCATCGACTCGTGCCATTGACCCATCTGCGGCGGAATGCGCCACGAGTATTCGCTGTAGTACTCCCATGTCGAATCCGGTCGGCGTTCGAAATAGTCGTGCAGCGGATGACCGGGGCTGAACGCCTCGGTTTCGAGCACCATGTACAGGCGCATGAGCTCGACGCGCTGCGCGTTGTGGCGCACGAGATAACGCAGGTATGAAGGGAACAGCAGGTTGTCCGGGTCGCTGCCGGGCAGACCGGTTTTCATGAAGTCGTCGATCGTGCCGGTGGCGTCGTACGCGTCGGTGACGAGCATCGACAGCAACCCCTCCTTGGTGCCGACGTAATGCAGCAGACCGGGCTGGCTCATGCCCACCGCGTCCGCGATCTCGCGCAGCGACGTGCCGTAATACCCCTTCTCGCCGATCAGCCGCACCGCCGCATCGACGATCTCGCGCCGCCGCTCCCCCGGCGTCTTACGCACGCGCTTGGCCCCGCCCTGTTTCGTCACTGCCATACGCGACAGTCTAACGACCGGTAGATACTGGCCGCGCATACGACAAAGGCCGCCCGGCACTTGCGTGCCGAACGGCCCTGTCAATCACCGACGATCAATCAGTGACGGTTGTCGAGACGGTGGTACATCTCGGAAAGCTCCAGTTCCTTCTCGAACTGGCGGGCGTCGGTCTTGTCGTCGATGACGGCGAGCTCGACGCCGGCGATGCGGGCGAAGTCCTCCCACGCCTCACGACCGACGGAGGTGGTCATGCAGGTGTGGTGCGAACCGCCGGCGGTGATCCAGCACTGGACGGCGGTCTTCAGGCTCGGCTGCGGCTTCCAGACGGCGCGGGCGCACGGCAGCTCCTTGAGGGAGCCCTGCGGCTCGACGACGTCGACGACGTCCATGAGCAGGCGGAAGCGCTCGCGCACGTCGGACATGGAGACGACGACCGCGTCCTTCTTCGGCTTGCCGGAGAAGACCAGACGCACCGGGTCGGCCTTGCCGCCGATGCCGAGCGGGTGGATCTCCAGCTTCGGCTTGGCGATGGTGCCGATGGCCGGGGAAACCTCGAGCATGTGGGAGCCCATGTCGAGCTCGTCGCCCTCGGTGAAGTTGTAGGAGTAGTCCTCCATGAGGGAGGCGCCGCCCTCGAGGCCGTAGCCCATCACGGCGCCGATGCGCACGAGCACGGAGGTCTTCCAGTCGCCTTCGGCGGAGAAGCCCCAGCCATACTCGGACGGGAAGCGCTGCGGGCCGACGCCCGGCAGCTGCGGCAGGGCGCCGAGGTCCTCGAAGTTGTCGACGCCGGCGGTGCAGCCGTTCTCGCGCATCATGTTGACCATCGCGGCCTCTTCCTTGGCGGCGATGAACAGGGAGTCGTACTTGGCGTCGAGCAGGGCCGGGTCGATGTCGTACTTGGCCTTGTAGTCCTCGATAATGCCCTTGACCTGATCGTCCTTGACGGCCTCGTATGCGGCAACGAGCTCGTTGACGGCCCAGGTGTTGATGGAGGCGCCGAACACGCGCTCGGCCTCGGTCTTGTCGCCTTCGGTGACGGCGACGTTGCGCATGTTGTCGCCCCAGCGCATGACCTTCATGTTGTTGGAGGCGTCCCAGCCGGCGCAGGCGCGGGCCCAAGTGCCGACCTTCTCGGCGACCTCCGGGTCGGTGTAGTGGCCGACGACGATCTTGCGCTTGATGCCGAGGCGGGAGACGATGTAGCCGAACTCACGGTCGCCGTGGGCGGCCTGGTTCAGGTTCATGAAGTCCATGTCGATGGTCTCCCACGGGATCTCCTTGTGGTGCTGGGTGGCCAGCTGCAGCAGCGGCTTGGTCAGCACTTCGAGACCGCGAATCCACATCTTGGCCGGGGAGAAGGTGTGGCACCAGGTGATGACGCCGATGACGTTCGGGTTGGCGGACGCCTCGACCATGAACTGCTTGACGCCGTCGGAGGACTTCAGGGTCGGCTTCAAAACGATCTTGGCCGGGATCTTGCCGGTCTTGTTCAGGTAGTCGACCATTTCGTTGGCGTGGATGGCGACCTGGCGGAGCGCTTCCTCACCGTAGAGGTCCTGCGAACCGACGCCGAACCAGATTTCCTTGCCCTCGAAGGGGTTTTCGAATGCCATATCAGGCTCCTTTTGTACTTCTTTGTGGAACAGTTTGATATTTTTGGGCTCCCCTTATCGGGGAAGTTGTCGAGCGAAGCGAGGCTGAGGGATAGTCCACACCTGTCATCGCGTGGTTGGGTGTACGCTCCCTCAGTCAGCTTCGCTGACAGCTCCCTCAGCCGAGGGAGCCGGGGACGGCTTCGCCGTCACACGTCAGTGCTGGCCGTAGACGTTCTGGTAGCGGTCGTTCAGCTTGTCGATGTCGGCCTGCGGGATCTCGATGATGTCGCCGAGCTGCTTGGCGGCCCACATGGTGTGCGCGACTTCCTCGGTCATGGCGGCGGCCTTGACGGCGGCTTCCGCGTCCTTGCCGATGGTGAACGGACCGTGGTTCTGCATGAGGACGGCCGGGGACTTCGGGTACTTCTTGAGCGTCTCGACGACGCCTTCGCCGATGGCCTCGGATCCGATGAGGCGGAACGGGCCGACCGGCACCGGGCCGCCGAACTCGTCGCCCATCATGGTCAGGCCGCACGGGATGTTCTGGCCGGTGGCCGCCCAAGCGGTGGCGTAGGTGGAGTGGGTGTGCACGACGCCGTAGACGTTCGGCATGTGGCGGTAGATGTACGCGTGGGACGCGGTGTCGGAGGACGGGGCCTCGGTGCCGTCGACGACGTTGCCGTCGAGGTCGCACACGACCATGGAGCCCGGGGTCAGGTACTCGTAGCGCACGCCGGACGGCTTGATGACCATGAGGTCGGCGGTGTGCAGACGCTGGGAGACGTTGCCGGCGGTCCACACGACGAGGTTCCACTTGATGAGCTGCTCGTGCAGGGTGGCGACGACCTCGCGCACCCGCTTGACTTCGGCGCGGACTTCCGGACCGTAATCAGCCAGAGTTGCCATTTGGTTGTTCCTTTCGTTGCAAATGATTGACGTGTATGAAGTTTTGTGAGGCTGGCGGAGCCTCGGCTCCCTCGGCTGAGGGAGCTGTCAGCGAAGCTGACTGAGGGAGCGTCGCGGTCGCAGACCGCCGTCAACAAAGCATCGCGCGAAGCGCGGCGATACTCAGTCTTCCAGCGGGATCGCGGCGACCGCAGCGTGCTCGATCGGCAGGCCCTTGGTGAAGCGGCCGAAGAAGTCCTCGAAGCCGACGACGTCGCGCGCGTCCGGCACCTCGGTGACGGAGGACGCATCCTTGAACACGCGGCCGTCGAGGTAGTCCGCGAGGTTGGTGCGATCCTCGTTCGCATGCCACAGGTAGTCGGCGAGCACGGCCATGCCCCATGCGCCACCTTCCGACGCGGTGGCCATGACCTTGATCGGCGTGTTGAACGCGGCGGCGAGGATCTTCTGCGCGACCTTCGGGGTGGCGAAGATGCCGCCGTGGCCGACGAGCGAGTCGATCTGCACATGCTCGTCCTTAGTCATCACGTCCATGCCGATCTTGACCGGGCTGAACGCGCTGAACAGCTGGGCGCGCATGAAGTTCGCGAGGTTCATGTGGGCCTCGGGGCTACGGGCGAACAACGGGCGGCCCTCCTCGAGGCCAGCGAGGAACTCGCCGGAGCGGAACGGATAGTTGATGAGGCCGCCGCAGTTGCGGTCGGCGTCGTCGGAGATCGCGGTGCGGAACAGCGTGCCGTACAGCGTGCCCGCGTCGACCGGCGTGCCGAGCGCCTCGGCGAACTGGCCGAACAGGCCGACCCACGCGTTGAGGTCGGAGGTGAAGTTGTTGGCGTGGCTCATGCCCGCGAGGTCGCCGGCCGGGGTGGTGACGAGGTCGACTTCCGGGTGCAGGCGCTCGAGCTTGTGCTCGAGGACGACCATCGCGAAGATCGAGGTGCCGGCGGAGACGTTGCCGGTGCGCACGCGCACGGAGTTGGTGGCGACCATGCCGGTGCCCGCGTCGCCTTCCGGCGGGGCCAGCGTGATGCCGGGCTTGAGGGTGCCGCTCGGGTCGAGCAGCAGGGCGCCGGCCTCGGTGAGCTTGCCGGCCGGGGTGCCCGCGACGAGCGGGGTCGGCAGCAGGTTCTCGAGCTTCCACGGCTGCGCGGCGACTTCGGGCAGCGCGTCGAACTGCTCGATGAACGAGGTCTCGTAGGTGTGGGTGGTCGGGTCGATCGGGAACATGCCGGAGGCGTCGCCGACGCCGAGCACCTTTTCGCCGGTGAGCTTCCAGTGCACATAGCCGGCCAGCGTGGTGAAGTACGCGACCTTGGAGACGTGCTCCTCCTTGTTGAGGACGGCCTGATATAGGTGCGCGATGGACCAGCGTTCGGGGATGTTGTACTGGAACAGCTCGGAGAGCTTCTCGTGCGCCTCGTGCGTGTTGGTGTTCTGCCAGGTGCGGAACGGCACGAGCAGCTCGCCGTCCTTGTCGAAGGCGAGGTAGCCGTGCATCATGGCGGAGAAGCCGATGTGGCCGATCTTGGTGAGCTTTTCGCCGTAGGCGGTGTGCACGTCGTTGGCCATCGTGGCGTAGGCGGTCTGCACGCCCTTCCAGATCTCCTCGAGCGAGTAGCTCCACAGGCCGTTCTCCAGGTGGCTGGCCCAGCTGTAGTCGCCGGACGCGATGGTGGCGTACGTGTCGTCGATCAGCACGGCCTTGATGCGGGTGGAGCCGAATTCGATGCCGAGCGAGGTCTTGCCCGCGCGGATTTTCTCGGCGATGGTCGCGACCTGATCGCTGTCGTTGGTTGCCATACTTTCGATCTCCTTGTGCCTAGCGCCGGAATCCGCCTCTTCGGGGAATTGTTAGCGCTCACTGTTAACGTTCACGATTTTATCGTGACTCACGACAAAGCACAACCCCGCCGTGTCGTGATGTGTTGACTGATCTGAGCTTGATAGCCGACTATCGGACGGTCTTATACCGCAATCATCCAGAAGATTTCTCGACTCGGCTTCGCCTCGCTCGAAATGACGGAATCATCGGACGGCCTCAGCCGAACCGACGGCATAGCCACACCGACTCAATCCCGTCTATCGCCGCGCGGCCGGCCCGAGCGACGACCGGTTGATCACCTTCGCCGGCACCAGTCCCACGCCGTGCGACGACGACGCGAACGCGACCTCGTCGCCCGCGCCCAGCAGATGCAGCACCTCACGCATCGCCATCGAGCCGAGCTGTTCGAAGTCGGGACGCACGGTCGTCAGAGGCGGATACATGTTGTCCATCGCCGGCATGTCGTCGAATCCGACCAGACTCACGTCCTGCGGGATGCGCACGTCGTGCTCGTGCAGCGCACGCGCCACGCCGACCGCCTGGCTGTCGTTCGCGCACACGACCACCGACGGCAGCACGCCGCCCGACTGGCCGATCTGGTCGAGCACATGGTTCATCCGCGCGTATGCCTCGGACGAATCCCACGTCTCGCAGCGCACGGTGACCGAACTGATCGACTTCGCGCGGGTCAGCTTCACCCACGCGTCCAGTCGCGTCGCCGCGTCGCGCCATTCGCCGGGACCTGCGAAATACAGCGCGCGACGGTGTCCGTACTCCCCCAGCAGCCGCACGACCTCCTCCATCGCGCCCCACTGGTCGAGTCCCATCATCGACACCTTGCCGTGGTCGCGCGAACGGATCAGCCGCTGCCCTTCGCTGATGCTGAGCGAGCCGTGCGTCGAGGTGAGGAACACTCGCGGCTGGTTGACCTGCGTGCGGCATGCCGCCTCGAACATCACGTCGGTCGGGGTCAGGAAGATGAACGCGTCCACGTTCTGCTCGTTGAACGTGCCGCACAGCTCCTCGAACTCTCGCTGCGTGCACAGGGCCTCGTGCACCATCATCACCGACATGAACAGGCCGTGCTGCCGCGCGACGTTCTCGATCGAGGAGATGGCCGAAATCGGGCCGAAGAAGCGCATGCCGCCGGCGATCAGGCCGATCGTGCGCGAGCGGCGGGACGCGAGGGCGCGCGCGGAGTTGCTGGGATGATAGTCGAGCTGCTTGATCGCGGCCTGGACCTTGGCGCGAGTCGCGTCGGAGACGTCGGGCGAGTTGTTGATCACGCGTGAGACGGTCTGATGGCTCACCCCCGCCAGTTTGGCGACCTCGAACATTGACGGACGCTTGCTGCCCCGGCTGCTTCCCATACGTCAAAACCTCCCCGCATGTCACGCTGCTGTGCTGGATTTCAGCATACCGCGTTGCCGGACGCAACACGGTGAGAACGCTCACAATGTACACGCGACGCGTGAGATTCGCCGTCCGGTATCACCTTGCGAGACGCTGCATCGCGCCCGCTTCATCCCCACCTGTCATTTCGACCGAGCGCAGCGAGCGGAGAAATCCTCCCGACCGATCACGCGAGGTTCCAGCTGACGCGATGCAGATCGGACGGCCCATACTCCGCGATGGCGGCGCGGTGCGCGGCGGAACCGTACCCCTTGTTGTGATCCCACGCGTACGGCGCGTACTGCGGATCGCCGTGCGCGAGGTCGACCATGAGCCGGTCACGCGTGACTTTGGCGATGACCGCGGCGGTCGCGACGGTGGCGCAGTGACGGTCGCCCTTGACCTTGGTCGTGATCGTCGCGGGAACCGACACGGCGGGCGCATCGAACGTGCCGAGCGCCTTGGTGATGTAGTCGTATGGGCCGTCGAGGATGCCGGCGACCGTGACCGGCGGCTCGCCACTAGGCCGACTTGCGATGCCGAGCGTCTGTTCGAGATCGTCGATGGCCCGCAGCGCGGCGACGCCGAGCGCGTAGCCGATGCCCCACTCGTCGATCTCGCGGTTGCTGGCCTGCCCGATCGCGTACGCCGCGCACCACGACTTGAGCGAGTCGACGATCGTCTCGCGGCGGTGTTCGGTGAGCATTTTGGAATCGGCGACGCCATCCGGCACATCCAGCGTCGGCAGATCCTTCGCCCAGATCGCGGCCGCACCGACCATGACCGGACCTGCGAGCGCACCGCGGCCGACCTCGTCGAATCCGATGATCAGATCGGCTCCCTGCCTGGCCAGTTCGCGTTCCAAGTCAAGCGTCGGCACTTCGGTGATCGCCATCCTCATTCCTTTCCGTTCGTGTCGGCATCAGTCACATTATTCGCACCGCTCGCACCGTCCGCCGCAGCAGCAGCCGCGTCGGCTACGCCAGCGAAGACATCGTGGTGCGCGTCGAGCGTGCTGATGCGGGTGATCGGCCAGTAGCGGGCGAAGGCGACGCCGACGATGTCATTGATTGGCACGAGGCCGTGTTCGCCGTCGTCCTGATGGTAGCGGGAATCGGCGGAGTTGGCGCGGTTGTCTCCCATGACGAACGCGTGGCCGGCGGTGACTTCGACGCGGAACGGGAACGCGCTCGGATCGACGCCGGCGCGCAGGTACGCGCTTTCGTCGATCGGCGTGCCGTTGACGGTGATCGGCTGGCCTTTGCCGGCACATTCGACCACGTCGCCGGGCAGGCCGATGAGTCGTTTGATGAGATAGTCGCCGCCGAGTCCGCGGCTCTCCTCGTTCGGCAGCCAGTTCGCGGGGTCTTTGAACACGACGATGTCGCCGCGTTCGAGTTGGGAGTACCACGGCGCGGTTTTGACGGTGACCACTTTGTCGCCGGGCGCGATGGTGTTCAGCATCGAGCCGGAGGGGATGACGTAGCAGCCGATGAGGAAGATGCGTACGAACAGCACGACGACGATGGGGATGCCGCACCAGACGATGATGTCGCGCCAGAACGCGTTGCGGGCGGTTCGATCGGCGGCATTCGCGGCGTTTGCGGCACCGTTGCCACCGTTGCGTCGGCCGGGATCGGGCATAGGCGCGGGGTCGATGCCGTGGTCGGCCACCATCAGCGTGTGTTGGTCGTTCGACTGCATGCGGCGCTCCTCCTTGCCGGGTCGTTCGTCATCGTTCATGGCGTGTCTCGTGGGCTTATTGTAGGCGATGAATACGCGACAGCCCGGCACCGACGAACGGTACCGGGCTGCAGATGCTGTCTTATGCGATCAGACTCACTTGGCGGAGTTGTCGCGGCGCTCGACGATACGAGCGGCCTTGCCGCGCAGGGAGCGCAGGTAGTACAGCTTGGCGCGACGCACGCGACCACGACGAACCAGCTTGATGGAGTCGATGGACGGGGAGTGCACCGGGAAGCGGCGCTCCACACCGGTGCCGAAGCTGATCTTGCGGACGATGAAGGTCTCGTGCACACCAGCACCGTGACGGGCGATCACCACGCCGGTGAAGGTCTGGATACGGGAGTTGTTGCCTTCCTTGATCTTCACGTTCACGTCGACGGTGTCGCCGGGACGGAAGGCCGGGATCTCCTCGGCCGGCTTGAGGTGCTTGGCGTCGAAAGCGTCAATAGCGTTAGCCATGTTCATTCCTTAGTCGCTGCCGCATATCAGCCACAGTCAGGGTCTGCCTCGCATGTTGCGCGGTTGCGGGCGCGTGTTGCGCGCTCACCCGCCAGCGATCGGCGACCGAATCGTTTCTCCCTCGGGTTTGCCCTCGGGAAGCCTGTCAATCCGCCGGAAGACTGGCTCTTGCGCTTGGCGCGAGGCCGTCCGGCTGGACCCTCGGAGAGACCGGTTTATGCGGCGACCCGCCTCTCGACACAGCAACGCATAATCTTAAGCGATCACCACGACAGCAGCCGTGCCGCGAGCGTCCGGACGCCGCCGCCTTTCCGCATGCCGGTACCTCTGACGTGATATTCCCGCTAGCATCCGCAGACACTATCCAAAACATCACGCCAGTAATCTATTTCGCGTGGTATTTCCGCTAGCAGCCACCGGATAATAACCAAAACATCACGCAAACCCACCTGTTTGCGTGACAAAACTGCTATTAGTCACCCGATAGTAGCTCGAATATCACGCCAGCAGCTATATCTGCGTGATGTTCCCGCCAGCATCCCAGAGATACCATCCACAACATCACGCAAACTGGGGATGAGCCTTCAGATTGAAATTAGCGGCGCATGAGATGGGCGACGGCGGCGCGGATGGCGGGTTCGGCGACGGCCGGGTCGTCGATGGCGGCGACGGATTGCTCGATCGGGCACAGGCCGGTTTTGGCGCGGTTGAGGATGCGCGGCACGAGCGCGCCGTAGCTGGCGTCGATGCCGTTGGCTTGTAGCGCCGTCAGACCGGTCTCGCTCATGGTCTGTGCGTAGACGGCACGCGCACCGAGCCGCGCGTACAGCAGCGCCGCGCCTTTGCCGACCACGCGGTCGGCGGCGGCGAATCCGTCCAATCGCTGCCCAGCCGCCAGCCATTGCAGCAGTGGGCGCACGCCGCGACCGGTGCCGGTCAGTGTCGTCGTCCGTCCATCCTCGCCGGTGCGGCAGGCCGCGCAACCGAGCGAATCATCGGCCAACAGCATGGCCTTCGCGCGGCTGAGATCGTCGTCATCATCATGCACCGCAATCGAATCGACATCGGTCATACGAATCAATCATCCTTTCCTGCCGCACATCTGCACACGGCATAACCGTCAAGTCAGCACAGCACAACCGCGGCAATCGAACGGGTCGGCTCCCTTACCGAGAAGCCGACCCGTTCAGTCAAACAGTCAATCGCAGCACTCAGCGCGGCCACTCAGTCGCGGTGACGGTCCACTGCGGTCATGATCACGGGCACGAGCACCCATTGCAGCACGAGTCCCGGCAGTCCGGTCACCACCGCGGCGACCACGGACGCGACGGTCATCGTCGTATTGCCGAGCAGCGAGACGGCCACGACGATCGCGAGCGCGTCGACGATTCGCCCCGCGACCTGCGCGCCGACCAACTTGACGAGCCAGCCGAGCGGCGACGGCACGGCGGCCGGTAGCCGCATACCGCGCAGGAGTCCTGCGAACAGGCCGTATGCGGCGAGTTCGATCACCATGAACGGGACCATCGGGGCCATCGGCATGCCGGTGAGCAGGAAGCTCACGATCGGCGCTAGAACACCGGTCGCCAGTCCCGCGAACGGGCCGGCCAACAGGCCGACCAGCAGGACCGGCAGGTGCATCGGCAGCAGGGTCTGGCCGACCATCGTGCCGAGGCCGAGCGCCGCGCCGGCGACATGGAACACCTGCGGCAGGGCGACGGCAGTCACGACGGCGACGATCGCGGCGGCGGTCTGGAATCTCACCGACGGCAACGCGGCCGTAAACGAACGGTTATGGACCGATGCGGATTGGGTGGTTTCGGTTGGTTGCATCACAAAATCTCCTTAATCTCAAGTCATACATGTGTCATTCCGAGATGACCATAACTTGTCATTTCGAGCGAAGTCGAGAAATCTTATGAAGTGCCCGACTCCTGTAAGATTTCTCCACTCGCTACGCTCGGTCGAAATGACAAATATCAGCGGGCGTCGAGATCGATGAGCTGGTATTCGCGGCTGCCAAGTCCCATCTCGACCGCGTGTTCGATGGTGTGGATGCCGTGGCGTGATTCGATGCGTTCGATCATTGCGGAATTGTCCTCGCCGGACGTGTAGATCCGGTCGACGCACGCCTGATCGACGGCCACCGGGTCAAGCGACGCGAAGATGCCGATGTCGTGCATGCACGGCGCCGATGCGTTGCCGTCGCAGTCGCAGTCGACCGAGAGGTTGTTCATCACGTCGATGAACAGCATGTTGCCCTTGAGCGCGTTGAACACGGCGGTCGCGGCCTCGGCCATCGCCTCGAGGAAGGCGTCCTGGTCGCCGCTGAACGGGTTGGCGAGGATCTTGTCGCCGCCCGAATGCAGCCGACGCTTGCCGTTCGACGACGCCATGCCGATCGAGATGTTCTTGAGCGCGCCGCCGAAGCCGCCCATCGCATGCCCCTTGAAATGCGAGAGCACGGCATAGTAGTCGTAGTTCGGGAAGTGCGAGCCGACGATGTCGCCGGTGATGCGCTTGCCGCCTTCGACCGGGATCGTGATCTCGCCGTCCTCGTCCTGGATGTCGCACGGCGCGATGTCGGTGAAGCCGTGCTCGCGAATCGTCTTCCAGTGGTGTTCGCTGGTGTCGCGCGTGCCCGGGTACGCGGTGTTGCATTCGACGATCGTGCCGTCGAGTTCGTGTACGAGATCGGCGATGAGCGCCGGCTGCAGGTAGTGCTTGTTGCCGCCTTCGCCGGAGCTGAGCTTGACCGCGACCTTGCCCTGCGGGCGGGCGCCGAGCGCCTCGTAGGCCCGCATCAGTCCGGCCGGGCTGATGTCACGCGTGAAATAGACCTTGGCCGCCATCGGATAATCGGTCTGGTAGGTCGTTACCATGCTGCCTCCTTGCTTCATTGATTACTCCCACGTCCCAAGGATACTCAGCCCGCGTTACCTGCGTCCGTTCGGATGCCCGAGTTGTTTTTTCTCGTATTCGCTTTTGTTTGTTGCCCCCACTTCGTGATTCCTCTCGGTGGTTCTGTCCGACGATTCCTCTCAGCGATTCCGTCCCGCGATTCCACTCGATGGTGTCTCAGCGCAACTATTTTCGGAAATCAGCGGCTTCGTCCGAGAATAGTTGCGCCGCCAAGTGCTCAGCGCAACAAATTCAGGAAATCATCCCTATGTTCCGGGAATAGTTGCGCTGAGACACAGTCAGCGCAACTCTTCCCGGAACAACGAAAAGGCTCTTCCCCATGACGAATGGGGAAGAGCCTCAACTCGCTATCTCAACGCTCGTTCAGAGCGGCGAATCAGAACTCGTGACGAACGGTCCAGTGGACTGTTCGTAGCCGGACGCAACGTGTCCGCGCTGGACACTGCGTTCTGATTCCCCAGGAATCAGAACTCACGGTTCGCGCGGTAGAACTTGATGAGCGCCTGGGTGGACGCGTCCTGCGCGGCCAGGGCCTCGTCGTCCTTGGAGATCGCCGGGGTGATCTGCTTGGCAAGCTGCTTGCCGAGCTCGACGCCCCACTGATCGTAGGAGTCCAGGCCCCACACGGTGCCCTCGACGAAGGTGATGTGCTCGTACAGGGCGATGAGCTCGCCGAGCGAGAACGGGGTCAGCGCGACGCCGAAGATCGAGGTGGTCGGGCGGTTGCCGGTGAACACGCGGGCCGGGACGATCTCCTCCGGGGTGCCTTCGGCACGGACCTCGTCGGCGGTCTTGCCGAACGCGAGGGCCTTGGTCTGCGCGAGGTAGTTGCCGAGGAACAGCTCGTGCACGTCCTGGTCGCCGTCCTTGGTCGGGTTCGGGGTGTTGACGAACGCGATGAAGTCGGCCGGGATGAGCTGGGTGCCCTGGTGGATCAGCTGGTAGAAGGCGTGCTGGCCGTTGGTGCCCGGCTCGCCCCAGAAGATCTCGCCGGTCTCAGTGGTGACCGGGGTGCCGTCCCAACGCACGGACTTGCCGTTGGACTCCATGGTCAGCTGCTGCAGGTAGGCCGGGAAACGGTGCAGGTACTGGTCGTACGGCAGCACGGCGTGCGAGGCGGCCTTGAAGAAGTTGCGGTACCAGACGTTGAGCATGCCGAGCAGCACGACGACGTTCTTCTCGAACGGGGTGTTGGCGAAGTACTCGTCGATCTCGTGGAAGCCGTGCAGGAACTCCTCGAAGCGGGCCGGGCCGAAGACGACGGCGAGGGAGGTGCCGACGGCGGAGTCGACGGAGTAGCGGCCGCCGACCCAGTTCCAGAAGCCGAACGCGTTGTTCGGGTCGATGCCGAACTCGGCGACCTTCTCCAGGTTGGTGGAGACGGCGACGAAGTGCTTCTTGATGGCCTCGGCGCGCTGGGCGGCGTCGCCTTCGGCGATGGCGCCGTTGGCGACGAGCTGCTCGAGCAGCCAGGTGCGGGCCTCACGGGCGTTGGTCAGGGTCTCCAGCGTGGTGAAGGTCTTGGAGACGATGATGAACAGGGTGGTCTCCGGGTCGAGGCCCTTGGTCTTCTCGGCCAGATCGTTCGGGTCGATGTTGGAGATGTAGCGGGCGGAGATGCCGGCGTCGGCGTACGGCTTGAGCGCCTCGTACACCATGACGGGACCCAGGTCGGAACCGCCGATGCCGATGTTGACGACGGTCTCGATCTTGCGGCCGGTCACGCCGGTCCACTTGCCGGAACGCACGTCGTCGGCGAACTTGTAGATGCGGTCGAGCACCTCACGCACGTCCTTGACGGTGTCCTGACCGTCGACGATGTACTTGCCCTCGTCCTCGACCGGGCGACGCAGCGCGGTGTGCAGCACGGCGCGGTCCTCGGTGTTGTTGATGTGGACGCCGGAGTACATGGCCTTGATGCGGTCGCCCAGCTTGACCTCGTCGGCGAGGAAGGTGAACAGACGCAGGGTCTCCGGCTTGATCAGGTTCTTGGACAGGTCGAAGTGCAGGTCGCCGGCGTCGAAGCTCAGCTCCTTGACGCGGTCGGCGTCTTCCGCGAACCACTTCTTGAGGCTGATGCCCTCGGCCTGCAGCTCGTCGTAGTGCTTCTGCAGCGCGACCCACGCCGGGGTCTTCGTGGCGTCGATAGGAGGATTGATGGCCATAGGTATTGGTCCTTTCATCATCACTTAGCGAAGCGACGCGGCGCCGCCGTCGGCCGTCGGCCGGGCCGGAACCGTATCGTTTACTTCATAGAACAAGATACTCACAAAAGCAGACATAACTACACAAATTAACGTCACGACAACGTACCGGTGAACATCGGGAAACCGTAGGCGAACATTGCGAAGCAAACGTTAGCAATATCTTGACAACATCCTGACGATATCGTATCTACGACTGCGACGTCGTCGCCACGGCACACGACGACACGACTCGACATGGCTGCGGCCAGACGATCACATCAGCAGATACTCGCAATCCACCAACGATCCTACGAAAATCCACCACAATCCATCACACGATCGATCAACCAGCCCGACGGCAACGCCCCTCACCGTCACCATCGCACCGCGCGCAGCTCCGCGACACGCCGGACGACGCAACCGATGCAGCCCTGATTTGCCATCGACCGCATCATCCGGTACACTAACCTACTTGTGCGCGGAAAGCGAATGCGATCCGGGCAACAAGCCACTTTAGCTCAGTCGGTAGAGCGGCTCACTCGTAATGAGCAGGTCGACAGTTCGATTCTGTCAAGTGGCTCCACCACCCCGAACCCCAACCGGTTCGGGGTTTTTGCTAGCATGGACGAGTTCCGATCGGGCGCAGTTCACGAAGCTGGCCCGGTGACGCGCGTGTGGCGGAATTGGTAGACGCGCAGGATTTAGGTTCCTGTGTCTTTGACGTGTGGGTTCGAGTCCCATCTCGCGCACCCCTTGCCATTCGACAGCGATCGGCAGAGGCAGCGCGGAACGGCTCGGGAGAAGAGAGGCCGAACCGTGTCAGCGATCCTCAAGCCCATCGCCTTCCTGCTGATCATCTTCGCCGCGTACGCCGTCAAACGCGCCGGTCTGTTCAAGCCGCGCGACTACCGCGTCATGCAGGTCGTCGTGTTCAACTTCACGTTGCCCGCGTCGGTCATCGTCTCGTTCGCCACGAATCCGCACCATATCAGCATGCTGCTGGTCTCCGCGTTCGGTTTCCTGTGCGCGATGCTGCCGCTGCCGCTCGTCTACCTCGCCACGCGCCGCAAGCCGGTCGCCGACCGCGCGTTCCTCATGCTCAACGCGTCCGGCTTCAACGTGGGCAACTTCTGCTTCCCCGTCCTGCAGGCGTTCATGGGACCGTCCGCGCTCATCACGGCGGCCATGTTCGACGTCGGCAATTCGATCATGGTGACGGCCGGCACGAACGTGATGACCACGTCGCTGCTGCATATCGACATGGACCGGCCGCTGACAGAACAGGACGCGGGCGACGCGCCGACCGTGCCGTACGTGCGGCCGACCGACCGCGACGCGCGGCGCATGGCCCGGCGTGCGAAGCTGCGCAAGATCGTCATGGGATTCGTCACGTCGATTCCGTTCGACATCTACATGCTCATGATCGTCATCATGCTGTTCGACGTGAAGATTCCGGGCGTGGTGCCGACGTTGCTGCAGCCGGTGGCCGACGCGAACTCGTTCTGCTCGGTGTTCATGGTGGGCATGCTCATGGACCTGCCGCACACGGCCAAGGACGTGAAGGACGTGGCGCGCGTACTCGGATGGCGACTGCCGATGGGACTGCTGTTCGCGTGCGCCGCATGGTTCCTGCTGCCGTTCGACGCCGAGGTGCGCAAGGCCGCGGTGATGCTCACGCTCGCGCCGACCGCCGTGTTCTCGACGCTGTTCACCGACAAGGTGCTCGGCAACGCGAAGCTCGCCGGGTTCACGCTCGCCACGTCGGCGATCATCGCGATCTGCCTGATGACCGGGGCGAACTTCCTGCTGCCGGCGTGACATCGCGCACGACAGCACACGACAGCACACCTCATCCGATATGGAAATGGCCGGAATCAGATTCGATTCCGGCCATTTCGGCATCATCATCGCGTCTTTGCGCGCGCCTACCGCCGCAACAGCTGGTGCGCGAGATGCTCGAGCCGGTAGCGCAGCGGGCGCACCGGCGCCTCGAAGCGGCCGAGCAGCTCCTCGACGTATCCGTTGAAGCCCTGCTTGAATTCGAGCACGCCGCGGCCCTCGTCGTTCGGGTCGTCGAACACGCCGTCGATGCCGTAGAAGTTGTACCGGGTCACGCCACGCTCGATGCACAGGTGCAGCATGGCGTAATGCTGGATGAGCGCGGACGCGTAAAACGGCTTGTATTCCTCGACGCTGCCCGAGAACAGGTAGATGGTTTCACGAGGATGTTCCACGAACAGCGAGGCTGCGGCCGGCAGCACGTCGCCGTCCTTCGCGAATTCGGCGGCCTCGGCCAGACGCTTGTCGGCGGCGGCCAGATTGCGGCTCTCCTCCCCCAGCTGACGTTCCGTCTTCGTGGTCGGATGCGCCTCGTATTTGGCCTGCAGATCGTCCACCTTGCGCTGCAGCGCGGCACGCTTGTTGCGCATGTCCGCAAGGTATTCGGCGATGTGGATCTCCGCGACCATGAAGTGCGCGGCCTTGCCGTAGGCGGCCTTGAACCGGTGGAAATACTCCTCGCCGCGGTATTCGAAGCTGCGGCGTTCGGCGGTCTGCTGTTCGATCGAGGCGAACACGCCGAGCTCGTCGTCGGCCAGCTCGCGCACGTGCACGCCCATCGACGCGGCGCGCTTGACGCTCCACTGCGTGCGCTTGTCGTACGACTTGAGCAACGCCTTCTCGTCGTCCAGACCGGTCAGATCCTTGAGATACCGCCAGCGCGGTACCGGCGTGTATTCACGCGTGAAGCCGTCGTGCGTAAAGCCGAGTTCCTTGAGCAGCGCGACTGCGTCATCGGCCGGCACCGCGTCCGACAGCGGTTCGCCGTCCGTGTCGCGCAGCAGATACGGCATCTCGGGCGTGATCTCGAGCGACGACGCGCCCTTCGCCTTGGCGTGCGCCTTGAGTTGCGTGATGAAGAACGTGGTCAGTTCGCGGTCGTGCAGATCGCACAGCGGACCGTCGTGGATGACGCCGAATGTGGACAGGCGCGACCGGCGCGTCTCGTACAGCGCCGCGGCGACGATGCGATCGTTCTCACGCACGGCCAGATATTCGACCCCGACGCCCTGTGCGGCACGCATACGGCCGGCCGCCGAGGTCTGCTGGAAGTTGCCCTGCGGATGGGACGCGGAGAACTCGTCGAATTCGTCCGGAGTAAGCGTGGCGAGTGCGAAGGATCGCATGACCACATCCTTTCTTGGTATCGCTTGGTACAACGGCCGCATGGCATGCGCGATGATCGGCATGTTCGATCATATCGCCGTCCGGCTTCCGGCAAGGCCGATTCGTGACATTGCCGCCGATCCGCCCCGCAAACAGGCCTCTCGGCGGGGCGAATCACGGAAATGTTCGCCGCATCGCCCCGCTAGGAGCACCTCAGCGGGGCGCTTCCCGTATAACACGGCTGATTGGCCCCGCACAGCGCGTTCTTAGCGGGGCCGATCGGCGGCGGTTTCCGCGTTCCGCCCCGCGTGGCGGCTGTTGCCGTGGCAGCCGCTGCTGCTGTGGGGCGGCCGGTTCAAGCCGGTTCAGTGCAGCAGACGTTCGATGGCCGGCACGAGCGCGCGCAGAGCCTTGCCGCGGTGCGAGATCGCGTTCTTTTCTGCCGAAGTCAGTTCGGCGCTGGTCAGACGGCCGTCCGCGCCGTCGGCCACGGCGCGTTCGGGCTGGTCGTCCGGCTCGAACAGCGGATCGTAGCCGAATCCGTTGGTGCCGCGCGGCTCGTGGATGATGCGGCCGGTCATGTCGCCGAGTTCGACGACCTGTTCGGCGATCGGATAGCGGTTGGCGAGCGCGGCTTCGGACTGCGGCGAGTCGGATGCGATGATGACCGGGACTTCGTCGGTGTCGCGTTCCGTGGTGTCCGGCACGACGAGCGCGGCGGCGCAGCGGAACCGTGCGGTGCGCTTGGCGTCCGGGATGTCAGCGATCTGGGCGAGCAGCAGCGCGTTGTTCGCCGCGTCGTCACCGTGGCGGCCAGCCCAGCGGGCTGACAGGATGCCTGGCGCGTTGCCCATCACGTCGACGATGAGTCCAGAGTCGTCGGCGATGGCCGGGCAGCCGGTGCGTTCGGCCACGTCACGCGCCTTGAGCAGCGCGTTCTCCTCGAACGTGACGCCGGTTTCGACCGGGTCGGGCAGGTGCAGGCTGCCGGCGGAGACGAGTTCGATCCGGGCCGCGTCCGGACCGAGCCCGGCCTCGAGGATGCGGCGGATTTCGACGAGTTTGCCTTCGTTGTGCGTGGCGACGATGAGTTTCATGATGTCTCCATTTCTTGGATTCCTTTGCCTAGGGCTTACACGAGGAGTGCAACGATCAACGCGCATATCCTTCGACGCTCCCCCAGTCAGCTACGCTGACAGTCCCCTCAACCGAGGGGGCCAAGGAATAGGGGTCAGTCCTGCGCGAGGGCGGCCTGTTGGGCGGCCTGCAGCTCGCGGTTGCCCTTTTCCGCCAGGTCGAGCAGCGTGTTCAGCTCGGCGCGGTTGAACGGGCGGTGTTCGGCGGTGCCCTGGATCTCGATGAACGTGCCGGAGCCGGTCATCGCGACGTTCATGTCGGTCATCGCGCGGCTGTCCTCCGGGTACGGCAGGTCGAGCATCGGTGTGCCGTCGATCACACCGACCGACACGGCCGACACCACGTCTTTCAGCACACGGTCCGCGGACTTGATGTGCTTGTTCTGCTCGGCCCAATGCATCGCGTCGACGAGTGCCACGTACGCGCCGGTGATCGACGCGGTGCGCGTGCCGCCGTCGGCCTGCAGCACGTCGCAGTCGATCTGCACCATGTTCTCGCCGAGCGCCTTCATGTCGACCACGCCGCGCAGGCAGCGTCCGATCAACCGGCTGATCTCGTGCGTGCGGCCGCCGATCTTGCCCTTGACGGACTCGCGGTCGGTGCGTTCCGTGGTCGCGCGCGGCAGCATCGAATATTCTGCTGTCACCCAGCCGAGTCCGGAATCCTTGCGCCAGCGCGGCACGCCGGGCGTGAACGTCGCGGTGCACATCACGCGCGTATTGCCGCATTCGATGAGCACCGAACCTTCCGGCACGTCGGTGAAGTGACGGGTGATGCGGACTGGGCGAAGCTGGTCGACCGCGCGTCCGTCGGCGCGCAGCACGGTATCGTTTCCAAGCAAATCCTTGATCTGAGCCATATCGCCCAACCTAGCACCAGCCGAGCACCGGCCGGCGTACCGATCGCGGGCGGCTCAGCCGAGCAGCGGTTTGGCCGGCTCGATCTTGTCGATGATGAACAGGATCAGTCCGAGGATGAAGAACGCGGCCGCCAGTTCCGCGCAGTTGATGCCGAACTGCATCCAGCCGAGCGCGTTCGCGTCGATGAACGTGTACGGGTATGGGTTGCCGCCGGCGGCCGGCCCGGCGTGTGGCCAGATGAGCGCACGGATGACGATGAACGCGAGCCAGATCGGCAGGTAGGCCAGCCAGCTGAATGGATAATGCCACTTGAACCGGCGGTGCGGATCGAACAGGATGAAGTCAAGCACCGCCATGATCGGCGCGATCCGGTGCAGCATCGTGTTGGTCATGACGCCAAGTATCTGGGGCACGTAGTTCGGGTCGTCGGGCGGCATGAGCAGGAACGCGACGATCGCGGCGATAAGGGCGTACAGCGTGACCACGCCCTTGAGCCATGCGGGCGGCTGCACGCCTTTGACCAGGCTCGCCGCCGCGGCCCACAGCATCGTGAACCCGAGCACGAAGCCGGTCTGGAACGTGAAATACACCCACAGTTCCGGCCGCTGCCACGCCTCGTACGTCCCCACAAAGCACAGCCCGGCGACCGCCAGCCGCCACAGTCCCGCAATGAATCGCATACCGGCCAGTCTACGCGCAGGGGGTGCTTCCGGCGCCCGATATGTTCCGCACATGATTGGCCCGTAAGCGCGCGGCGCGGTAGGCTGGTACGCAAACGAAACAAGGGAGATTCCATGGACTATTCACCGGCTTTGATGACCGACATGTACGAGTACACGATGCTGGACGCGACGCTGCGCGACGGCACGGCGAACCGCAAGTGCGTGTTCGAGGTGTACACGCGGCATCTGCCCGAGGGCCGCCGCTACGGCGTGACGGCCGGCACCGGACGCATCCTCGACGCGCTCGAACGCTTCCACTTGGACGACGAGGACCTGAAGTTTCTCTCCGACCGCAAGGTCGTGAGCCCCGAGACGATCAAGTGGCTGGAAAACTACCGCTTCTCCGGCTCGATCAAGGGCTACCGCGAAGGCGAGATGTTCTTCCCGAACTCGCCGATCCTGCAGGTCGAGGGCACGTTCGGCGAGTGCACGCTGCTCGAGACGCTCGTGCTGTCGATTCTGAACTATGATTCGGCGGTCGCCTCGGCGGCCTCGCGCATGGTGTCGGCCGCGAAGGACCGCCCGTGCATGGACATGGGCGGACGGCGCACGAACGAGTGGGCCGCGGTGGCGGCAGCGCGCGCCGCGGTGATCGGCGGATTCAAGGGCACGGCGAACCTGCTGGCCGCGCAGATGTACGGACTGAAGGCGATCGGCACGGCCGCGCACTGCTTCACGCTCGTGCATGATTCGGAGCGCGACGCGTTCGCCTCGCAGATCGCGGCGCTCGGGAAGAACACGACGCTGCTGGTGGACACGTACAACATCGAGGAGGCCGTGAAGACCGCGGTCGAGGTGGCCGGGCCTGAATTGGGCGGCATCCGCATCGACTCGGGCGATCTGGCCTCGCTCGCGCAGCGCGTGCGCAACCAGCTGGACGCGCTGGGCGCGACGAACACGAAGATCACGGTGACGAACGATCTGGACGAGTACGCACTGGCCGCGCTGCAGACCGCGCCGGTCGATTCGTACGGTGTGGGCACGATGCTCGTGACCGGTTCGGGCGCGCCGACCTGTGCGATGGTGTACAAGCTGACCGAACGGGAGGGCGCGGACGGCGTGATGCAGCCGGTGGCCAAGAAGTCGAAGGACAAGGCGTCGATTCCGGGACGCAAGCTCGCCTACCGTTCGTACGAGTACAATCTGGCGGATTGCGAGCATGTGATCTCCGGTTCGGAGGACGCGCTGGCCGCCTACGAGCCGAAGGACGGTTGGAAGGATCTGCTGGTCGACTACGTCGATCATGGCCAGATCGACTCGCGCTATCAGGGCCACGATGCGATCATGGCCGCGCACGAGTACCGCGCGCGGGCGTTGGCCGAACTGCCGATCACCGCACAGTCCCTCATGAAGGGCGAGCCGGTGATTCCTACTGAGACCACCGTCCTGTGACGGCGGTCTCAGTAGGAATCCTTCGCGACTCGCTATCGCGGCCGCTCACTTCGCCTACGGACAGTCCACCGGACTGTCCGTTTCACGGCTCAGCTACCGAGACCACGGTCCTGTGACCATGAATCGTCCGGCCCTGCCCACTTTCCATGTATAAGTGGGCGGGAACGGACGAGAAAATCGGAAAGTGGGTGTTTGCCTACCACGAAAACCATCAAATCAGGGTTTTCGTGGTAGGCAAACACCCACTTTCATATTCATGGTATGGATTCGCCCACTTACAGAGACCGCTCATGGTAGGTGAACGCCCACTTACTGCTCCCGTGTCCGGGAACACCCACTTACGGCTGGTCTTTATGGTAGGCGAACACCCACTTACCGAACTCGCGTCCGGAAACACCCACTTACGGACAGCCTTCGTGGTAGGCAAACACCCACCTGCAAGATCCCCGTCCGGAACCACCCACTGATGAAGGTCGTTCGTGTGGTAGGCGACGCCCACTTAATACATCAGCGTCCGCAACCGCCCACTTACCGCGAGCGCGTCAGACCCCGATCAGTTCATCATCTCCTCGTAGATGCGCTTGCAGTCGGGGCAGACCGGGTACTTGGACGGATCGTGCTTGGGCACCCACACCTTGCCGCACAACGCCACGACCGGCCGTCCGGTCAGGCGCGACTCGGCGATGCGCTCCTTGGATACGTAATGCGCGTAGCGGTCCGCATCGCCGCCATCGTCCTTGAGCGGCTGCTCCTTGATCTGCGGGCGTTCCAGCACCGCCGTGTCGGAGCCGGTGTCCGGCGTGGACAGGGGCGATACCGGATCGGCCAGATCGCGCACGTTCGCATCGTCAGTCATCATCATCGACATCACAACCTCCCACTCATGTCCAATGTCATTCTCAATCATACGGCCAGAATCACCGCCGACTTCGCCGCGACGCGGTAGTCTGTACCGTATGACTATCGCAGTGTGTCCAGGATCGTATGACCCCGTAACCGCCGGGCATTTGGACGTGATCGAACGGTGTGCGCACTTCTTCGACGAAGTGCATGTGGTGGTGGCCGTCAATGCCGCGAAAACGCCGATGTTTTCGGAGGCCACGCGCGTCGACGTGATTCGCCGCGCCATCGCCAAGGACGGGTACGACAACATCAAGGTCGCCTCTACCGAGGGGCTTATCACCGACTACTGCAAGCAGGTCGGCGCGACGGTGATCGTCAAGGGACTGCGGCAGAACGGCGACTACGAGGCCGAACTCGGAATGGCGCTCGTCAACCGCAAGCTCGCGGGCATCGAGACGCTGTTCCTGCCGGCCGATCCGATCCTCGAGCATATTTCCAGCTCGATCGTCAAGGACGTGGCGCGCCACGGCGGCGACGTGACCGGTATGGTGCCCGACTGCGTGGTGCCGATGCTGGTGGAGGCGCTGCAGTCGGAGAACGAACGGAACGATCGGTAGGACGCGGGTTTCGCAAGGAAGGGACTGATATGACTGACGGATTCGATCAGACGGACGACGATACCGGCGAGAGCGAGGTGCAGGCCACGCATGCCGGGATGACGGCCGTGCCGGGAGCCGATGGCAGTGCCGCGGTGGTTGACGGCGGTGTTGCGGCAGCTGGTGACGGCACGGCTTCCGCTGCGAACGGAGGGGCATACGTTACCACCGGAGTCGTTCCCGCTACCGCCGGTCCGACTCCGGTGGCGGGCGCCGTGGATGCACCGGGAGCAGTGGCCGGCATGACCTCGCCGGCGCAGCAGACGCCGGCCGCCGGCTACGATCCCGCCGCCACGCAGGCGTCGCCGATCGTGCCGTCCGCGACACAGCCGTCCGCGCAACCCACGTCCCCATCGTCGACGCAGCCCGCGTCACAGGCCCCGGCGCAATCCGCACCGCGCAACCCGTATCCGATGGACGCGCTGCCCGACCTGCGCGAAACGGCCAACGGCAACGGCTACGACGACGTCGACAAGTCGCGCGACGAATTCACGACCGTCTACGACATCATCGACCAGCTGGAACTCACGCTGGACGACGCGAAGGGCAGCATCTTCACACCCGGCATGGTGAGGGTGGACCGCGACGATTTCGCCGCCCAGCTCGACGAGCTCAAGAAGATGCTCCCCGTGCAGCTCGAACGTGCGTCGGCCCTGATGCGCGAGGCCGAGCGGCGGCTCGAATCGGCGCAGACGCAGGCGAACGCGATCGTCGCCTCGGCGCAGAGCCGCGCGGCCGATATGATCAAGGACGCGAACGATCAGGCGCAGTTCCTCGCCGGCCAGGAGAACGTGACCGAGATCGCCCGGCAGAAGGCGCGCGCGATCCTCGATCAGGCGCAGGCCAAGGCCGATCGGCTCACGCAGGGCGCGGACAAGTACTGCACCACGGTGATGGAGGGCCTGCAGGCGCAGCTCGGCAAGCTCGACCGTGACGTGCAGGCCGGCCTTAATGTACTGTATGAACGCCAGCGCACCGCCGGCGAGCAACTCCCCCATCTCAACAACAACGACTATCCGGAAAGCTGAAACCATGCCCCGTCCTGAAGATTCCCAGTGGGCCGTGTCCGTGGCGCAGGTCGCGTCGCGCGCCGGCCAGAGCAAGCCGATCGATGCCGTGTTCCCCGCGCCGAGCGGCATCGGCGATCAGGTGATCGGCGTCGACGAGGGCGCGGACGTGCGCGTCGTCGGCTCGTTCGATTCGATCGTCGACGGACTGATCCTGACCGCGCGCATCAACGCTCCGGTGCACGCCGAATGCACGCGCTGCCTCAAGCCGATCAAGCGAGACTGGAGCGTGGACGTGACCGCGTTCTTCCCATACGATTCCGCCGAATCCAACGGTTCCGGCAAGGGCGGCAAGCACGACGACAAGGGCGAGGTCGAGATCATCGCCGGCGAGGACGAGTCCGAGGACACGTATCCGCTGCTGAACAACGGATCGTTCGCCGATCTGGAGGCGCTGATCCGCGACACGCTGGTCGAGGCGCTGCCGCTGCAGCCGCTGTGCAAGCCGGACTGCCGCGGCCTGTGCTCGCAGTGCGGCGCGGATCTCAACGAGGACCCGGACCACCATCACGACGTGGTCGACAACCGGTTCGCCGCGCTGGCCGCGCTCAAGGCCCAGCTCGAGGCACAGGAGTAAGGCCGTTGCGGCCGCCGGCCGTGCCCGACTGGACTTTGTACGCCCGTTGCGTTAAACTACCGAACGCTTAAGCTCAATCGTTCGAACGAAACAGAGGAATACAAATGGCACTGCCTAAGTACAAGACCTCGCGCGCCAACACTCACTCGCGTCGCGCGAACTGGAAGGCGTCTGCTGTGCAGACCGTCACCTGCCCGAACTGCGGCGCTCCTCAGCTGCCGCACATGGCCTGCCCGAGCTGCGGCAACTTCCGCGGCCGCACCTACCGCGAGGCCATCCGCTCCGCTCACACCAAGTGATCCGGCTGCGTTAAGCATCGAAAGCCCTGCCATCGACGGGTGGCGGGGCTTTTTCGTACCTGCCCGCCCGATTACGACCGATCCGCCCGCTTTCCATCCATCTACCCCACGCCCATCGCATCCAGCCAAATCACGCTACTTTTCACCTTATCCGCACTCCCCCGCGTGATATTTCTGCTAGCAAGCTGCCCTACTATCCAAAACATCACGCAAACAAGCCAATACGCGTGACATTTGGGCTAGTAGACCCGAGCTACTCACCCAAATGTCACGGAGCGAACATGAGCACTCCGGCGCGATGCATAGCGACTGTCCCGACACCGCGATAGAGAAGGAACCATGACTTCGACGAATACGACCAACACCGCAGACGTTCCCGCGCCCACCAGCCCCACCAACCCGCTGCTGGAGGCGCTCGGCACCACGATCAGCCCCGAGCTGCTCGTGCAGGCGCTCACCCACCGCTCGTTCTCGCACGAGCATCCCGGCGCAATCAACTACGAGCGCCTCGAATTCCTCGGCGACGCGGTGCTCGAGCTGGTCGCCACCGAAACGCTGTTCGCCGACCACCCCGACATGACCGAGGGCCAGCTCGCGAAGATCCGCGCGAAGGCCGTCTCCGAGGGCGCGCTGAGCGCGATCGCCCGCGAGAAGCTGCACGTGAGCCCGTACATCCTGCTTGGCCACGGCGAGGCGAAGGAGGGCGGCGCGGATAAGGATTCGATCCTGTGCGACATCGTGGAGTCGCTGATCGGCGCGACGTTCCTCGAGCACGGCATCGACGGCGCGCGCGAGGTGGTGCATCGCCTTGCGGACGATACGTTCCGCGAGATGGCCACCGAGGGCCCGGCGCTCGACTGGAAGACCTCGCTGGAAGTCAAGTCGCACCAGCAGGGCAAGGGCGATCCGCATTACCGCATGTCGGTCGCTGGTCCGGAATACGAGCCGGTGTTCACCGCGCAGGTGCTGCTCGGCGACGACGAGACGAAGGTCTGGGGCACCGGCACCGGTTCCAGCAAGCGCAAGGCGCAATTGGCGGCGGCCGAGGTCGCATGGAAGGCGCTGGGCTGACCCGAACGGCCGCCAGTCGCTCCCGCCACCATGCGGGCAACGAATCGCCGTATCTCACCGCCCCGCACTAGGATGGGATGAATCAGGACTTGACAAGTAGCGCCCCGTGTGCAATGCCACAAGCGTCGTACACGGCCGCCATCGGACGCAAACGTTCGCATGATCACCGCGACCGTCCGCGCACCGGGGGCACGGACGCGACCACCAGCAAGCCGGCACACCTTAAGTTGAGAGGAATCATGGCGACACCTACGCCTCTTCAGGCATTCAGCGGCGTTCCGAAGAACGCGGACAACGATAAGCAGACCATTGTCGACGGCGAGAAGATGACCGGCGCACAGGCGCTGGTTCGTGCGCTGGAGGACCTGGGCGTCCAGGACGTGTTCGGTCTGCCCGGCGGCGCGATCCTGCCGGTCTACCATGCGATCAACGAGAACACGAAGTTTCGTTTCACGCTCGTGCGTCACGAGCAGGCCGCCGGACATGCGGCCGAGGGCTACGCGGTGGCGACCGGACGCGTGGGCGTGTGCATCGTCACGTCCGGTCCGGGCGCGACGAACATGATCACGCCGATCGCCGACGCGAACATGGATTCCGTGCCGCTCGTGGTCATCACCGGCCAGGTCGGCGTGAACGCGATCGGCACCGACGCGTTCCAGGAGGCCGACATCGTGGGCGCGACCTATCCGGTCGTCAAGCATTCGTATCTGGTCACGCGCGCGCAGGACATCCCGCGCGTGCTCACCGAAGCGCATTACATCGCGCGTTCCGGCCGTCCCGGCCCGGTCGTGGTCGATCTGACCAAGACCGCGCAGGTCGGCGAGATGTACTATTCGTGGCCGCAGCGCATGATCTTGCCCGGCTACAACCCGACGACCAAGGCGCACGGCCGCGTGCTGTCGGACGCGGCGAAGCTGTTCGCGCAGTCGTACCGCCCGCTGCTGTACGTCGGCGGCGGCGCGTCGCGTTCCAACGCGTCGAAGGAGGTCGCCGAACTTGCCGAAGTGACCGGTGCACCGATCGTGACGACCCTGCCGGCCCGCGGCATCGTGCCGGACTCCAATCCGAAGAACCTCGGCATGCTCGGCATGCACGGCACCATCGCCGCGACGGCCGCCGCGCAGCGCTGCGATCTGCTCGTCGCGATCGGCGCGCGTTTCGACGACCGCGTGACCGGCAAGCTCGACGCGTTCGCGCCGGGTGCCCGTGTGATCCACATCGACATCGATCCGGCCGAGATCGGCAAGAACCGTGCGCCGGACGTGCCGATCGTGGGCGACGTGGCGACCGTGCTGCACGATCTGATCCCCGAGATCAAGCGTTCGCAGGCGATCGGCGGCAAGCCGAACGTCAAGCCGTGGTGGGACGAGCTCAACAAGCTGCGCGAAGAGTACACGATTCACTACGACGAGCCGGAGGACCAGCCGACCGACGGCACGCTGCAGCCGCAGTGGGTGGTCGAGCAGCTGTCGGCCAAGGCCGATCCGTCGACGATCTGGGTGTCGGGCGTGGGCCAGCACCAGATGTGGGCCGCGCAGCTCATCGACTTCAAGAAGCCACATTCGTGGATCTCCTCGGGCGGCTTGGGCACGATGGGCTTCGGCCTGCCCGCCGCGATCGGCGCGGCGGTCGGTTCGGCGCGCGACTTCGCCGGCAAGAAGCCGGTGTGGCTGATCGACGGCGACGGCTCGTTCCAGATGACCAGCGAGGAGCTGGCGACTGCGTTCCTCGACCACGCGCCGGTCAAGATCGCGATTCTGAACAACTCCGTGTACGGTATGGTCCGCCAGTGGCAGACGCTGTTCTACGATCAGCACTACTCGCAGACGAACCTGCTCGACGGCGAGGCACACAACGAAGCCGAGGAGGGCACGCCCGAGTTCTTCGACGTGCCGGACTTCGTGAAGCTGGCCGAGGCGTACGGCTGCGTCGGCCTGCGCGCGTTCACCGAAGAGGAGGCGCTGGCGGCGATCGACAAGGCGAACGCGATCAACGACCGTCCGGTGCTCATCGACTTCCGCGTGTGGAAGGACGCGATGGTGTGGCCGATGGTCGCGGCCGGTGCATCGAACGACGACGTGACGTACCGCCCGGGCACGCAGCCGCTGCGCCCGCATGGCGAGACCGGGCCGGTCGAGCTCGGCGAGGCCGGTTTCTAAGGTTCGTGAAGGGTTAAGGAGAATTTTTCATGGCTAATTATCCCGCTTCCCAGCCTGGCTCCAAGCGCCACACGCTGTCCGTGCTCGTGGAGAACCGTCCGGGCGTGCTGGCCCGTATCGCCGGCCTGTTCGCGCGCCGCGCGTTCAACATCGACTCGCTGTCCGTCTCCCCCACCGAACGCCCGGACATCTCGCGCGTGACGGTGACCGCCGAGGTGGAAGACCTGCCGCTCGAGCAGATCATCAAGCAGCTCAACAAGCTGCTGCATGTGTTGAAGATCGTCGATCTCGACCCGGATACGACCGTGGAACGCGAGCTGGTGCTCATCAAGGTCGCGGCCGACGAGTCGAACCGTTCCGACGTGCTCGAGATCGTGCGCCTGTTCCGCGTGCGCGTGGTCGACGTGAACCCTGAGTCGCTCACCATCGAGGCGACTGGCGCGGAGGGCAAGATCGACGCGCTGCTCGGGCTTTTGGAGCACTACGGCATCATCGAACTCGTGCGTTCCGGCGCGGTCGCCGTGACCCGCGGCCCGCGCGCGCTGAGCGAAAAGGTCATCGGCTCCGAGATCACCGGCCGCTGACGGATTCGACGGCATCCGCTGTCCTAATTGATGCACAGGCTTCCCGTCCACGCGGGAAGCCTGTTTCGTTTTGCACCGAGATATGGGACTCGGCACGTCTCGCTCCTCCGCCCTCGCCCCGTCACGCCCCTCCCTCCGTCACGTCTCGTCCCGTCATGCCCCTTCCTCCGTCACGTCCGCCACTTCCATGACGCGGAGCGTGACCGGGATCGGGTCACGCGACACGACCAAGTCCCCGAAACGTTGAACAATAAGGGATTCGTAAGATCGACAGGTTCGTTGCTCACGCTCCCGGTCACGCTCCGCGTCACGGAGGCCACCTCATGCCGGAAAGGAGTCGGCATTGTCGATTTATACAAGATTTGTTGTACAATAGTTATTGTGAAATGGATCGGATGATCCTCGTCAAGGAAAAAGGGAGATTTCCATGACCAATGACAAGTACAGCGCCGATCTTGCGCAGCTGCGCGCCGTATCGCATCCGACGCGCATACGCATCATGAACATCATGGCCGCACCCGGCGGCGCACTCACCGTGGGCGACATCGCCGAACGCACCGGCGAATCGGCCGGCACCATCAGCTATCACCTCAGGCAACTCGCCAAGGCCGGACTCGTCGAGCAGATACCATCCCCCGACGGCGACGCCCGCAAAAGCTGCTGGCGGGCCACCACACCCAAACTCGTCGTTCATTCCGACCAGCACATCGACCCGGCGTCCGCCGACGCGCTCGCACGATCCGTATCCGCCACCGTCAACGAGGCGCGCATACGCTACCGCCAAGCCGAATCATCGCTGCCCGAGCAGTGGCGGCACTCGCTCGACGGCATGGCGATCACCCGGCTGACCGCCGAGGAGGCCGAGCGGATGCAGCAGGAACTGATGGCCGTCGCCAACAAGTGGGTCAACACGGTCGGCGACCGGCATACCGAAGGCGACGGGTCCGAACAGGTCATGGTCGCGCTGTCCGCCTTCCGTTATCTGGACTGATCGGAGCGATTCATGAACGACATCACCGACAGCAATACCACTGACAACAGCACCGCAGACGGCCGCAACATACGGTCTGCAACCGTAGTCGCAACGAACACGACGACGCCGACCTCCCCCGCACGCGCCACGCACGCCTCGCTGTGGAGCCGGCCACAGTACCGCGCCTGGTTCACCGCGGACACCGCGTCCGCCGTGGGCCTGGCGATGAAAAGCTTCGCGATCTCGCTGGTCGCGTTCTGGCTCACCCATTCGCTGCCGACCGCCGGATGGCTGGCCACCGCCAGTGTGATCGCCGCGCAGACCGCCAGCGTGTTCGGCGGCACGCTGGCCGACCGGCACAGCCGCAAACGGCTCATCATGCTCAACGCCGCATGCGGCACCGTCCTGTGGGGTGCGGTGTTCGTTCTGCTGGCAACCGGTCTGCTCACCTTCCCGGTGTTCGCCGTCGTCATCGTCACGGCGTCCACTGTCAACGGCCTACTGGGCAGCGCGACGAACGCGATGCTGCGCTCGATCATCCCGACCGCCGACTATCCGAAGGCGCAGAGTCTCAATCAGGGGCGCGATTCGGTGATCAGTCTCGCCGGTTCGCCGCTCGGCGGCGTGCTGTACGCGTTCGGCGCGTGGGTGCCGTTCGCCGCCGCGTCGCTGATGTATGCGATCGCCGGCATCAGCGCCGGCATGTTGCGTGTCGACGAGCATGTGCGCGACATGATCGACCGCAACGGCGAGCGCGACGCAGCGAGCGATGCATCCGCGGTCGCGCATGGTTCGTTCATCGACGATTTCGTCGCAGGCTGGCGCTGGACGTTGCGTCGGCGCACGCTGATGGCGATATGCACGATCGCCGCGCTGTTGAATTTCGGCATCAACGGCATATTCGCCGCGGTGCAGCTGCAGTTGGTCGGCTCCGGCGTGGATTCGGTGCGCATCGGATTCGTGGAGACGGCGGTCGGCGCGGGACTGCTGGTCGGCGCGGTGATCGCGGCCCGCGTGTGCGACCGGATGGCGGTCGGCACCGGCTTGGTGGTCATGTCGCTGGTCGCGTTGGCGACGATGGCCCCGATGCTCGTCAGTCACGCGTATCCGGTGATTCTCGTGTCGTCGCTGCTGTGCGGCCTGCCGATTCCGACGCTCAACTCGCTGGTTCTGGGATTCGTGTTCGCCAAGGTGCCGACCGACATGCAGGGGCGCGTCGACTCGTTCACCAATCTGCTGGGCATGCTGCCGACGATGTTCTGTTCGGCGATAGCTGGATCGCTGCTGCCGACGATCGGCTTCCGCATGACCGTCGCACTGTTCCTGCTCGCGCTGGCCGCCAACGTGGCGATCGTGCTGACCGTGCCATCCGTACGCACGATCCCCGCCGCCGCCCACTGGGACGAAGCCGAACTGTAGCAAATAACGATAGCAAATACGAGTGTGCGCCGCGCTCCCGAATCCGGAAGGCGGCGCACACTCAAGAAAGTACTCCTATTAGTCCTGCTGAGATTCGGCCTCGGTCACAGCCTGTTCCGGGCTGACACCAGCCAGATTCACCTTGAGGAATCCCTCACCATACCGTTCCCACATCAGGTAGCACACATAGATCACACGATCCAGCACTTCCCGGGACGGCAGACTGTTTTCATCAGTCAGCAAAGCGCTCCAATAACGGATCTCTCCGTCTCGGAAATCAAGCTGGAAGCCACCCTGCACCAAGCCATAGTTAGCCCGGCACACATATTCAGCGAGCGCGTGCATATTTTCGGAATCGCTTGGATCCCCTCCAAACGACGGGGTGGTGACGACGCTGATTTTGTTGGTATCAACGATGATCACCACATTGATGCTACGAATCTTCGACTTGATGCTGATGCCGTACTTGAAGACGCCATCCTCCAGGTTTTCGTCGTAATGCAATTGCTCGGAATCGAGATAGTCCTTCACCCGAGCGTACAGTGATGCAGAATATTCAGCCATAACGGCCTCCCTTCTTGGTTTTTCCTGACACTTGTAATAACCGGACAACTTTGTCGCTCGGCGTGTCGTTTCATATTCTACCGTTCTTGCAATGCATACAGCACCGATGTCTCGCAACAACGTTCAAATGAGATATTTGCCACATCCCCTTTACGCAGCAATAACGAGACAATCACGATCTCGACCACCTGCTAGCATAATGACAGCAGTGGTTGACAGCATTTTGCTAGCAAGGAGGCGAATATGGGGACGCTCACCATCCGCAGGATCGACGACGACGTGCTGGCGAAATTCAAGGAGATCGCCAAACGCAATAATCGCTCGGCAGAGGCCGAAGCGAGATCGCTGCTGGAGGAGATCACGGCGGAGTATGCGGCGCGGAAGATCATGACATCGGCTGATCTCATATCGGAGATGCATCAATTACTTGAAGGCGACGGCTGTGACGATGACGAGGATTTCGTGCCGCCGCGCAATACCTACGATCGCGAGCCGCGACCAGTGGATCTGGGAGACGATGATGATCATTCTTGATACCAATGTGATCAGCGAGATCATCAGCAAACGATCGCCTGCCCGCAATGTGGAGCATTGGGTGATCGCAACATCCTTGCACGAGATGCATTTGACCAGTATCACCGTCGCCGAATTGTTGTACGGACTTGCACTGTTGCCGGAATCACGAAGAAAATATCATCTGGAGCGAACGGTTCGCGCGTGCTTGGATACGTTCGAGGAACGAACGCTGCCGTTCGACAGTCAAGCCGCGCCATATTACGGTTCCATCGTCGCGATACGACGTAAACTCGGCCGTCCGATCGGGGTACAGGATGCGATGATCGCGGCGATCGCGCGGTCGCGCGGCGCGGCGCTGGCCACACGCAACGTCAAGGATTTCGAAGGCACTGGCGTCGACCTCGTCAACCCGTGGGAGATTGCGGCCTAGGGCTCTGCCGGAGGCGGTGTGACGCGCTCCGTCTGCCTCTTGTCTGTCAGTTCCCAAGATAAGCGGAAACTGACAGACAAGAGGCCGTGCAACCCCAGCACAGTATGTAACGCCGCGCCACAGGCCGTCTACTCGAGCTGTTCGGACAGTTCCATCCATTCGGCGGTCAGCTCGTCGGATTCGTCGGCGACTGCCTTGAGCTGCTCGTTGAGCTTGTTGAGGCCCTCGTAGTCGCTCGGATCATACGCGGCCATCTGCGATTCGAGATCGCTTTTAAGTTCCTCGAGTTTGGCAAGCTTGCGGTCGATGGCGGCGACGCGCTTGCTCGCATCGTGGAACGCCTTGCCGGTCAGTTTGGGCGAGGCCGACTCCTCGCCGGAATCGCCGGCGGCATCCTGAGCGGACGCAATGTCAGCGGCATCGGATGCAGCAGCGGAAGTCACGGCGACGCCCTTGCCCTTCTTCTTGCCGTACGCCGGTTCGAGCGACGGCAGCGGCTTGCCGTTCTTGATATCCTCGACCATGTCGAGATAATCCTGCACGCCGCCAGGCAGATGCCGCACCTTGCCGCCGATCAGCGCGAACTGCTCGTCGGTGACGCGTTCGAGCAGGTACCGGTCGTGCGAAACGACGATGAGCGTGCCGGGCCAAGTGTCGAGCAGGTCCTCCATCACGGCGAGCATGTCGGTGTCGAGATCGTTGCCGGGCTCGTCCATGATCAGCACGTTCGGCTCGTTGAGGAGGATGAGCAGCAGCTGCATGCGACGCTTCTGGCCGCCCGACAGGTCGCGGATCGGCGTCATGAGCTGCGCGGACTCGAAGCCGAGCCGTTCCATGAGCTGGCCGGGAGTGACTTCCTTGCCGTCGACGATGTAGCTCGGCTTGTAGCGGCTGAGCACTTCCTTGATCTTGTATTTGCCGAGCTTCTCGAGTTCGTCGAGGCGCTGCGAGAGCACCGCGAATTTGACGGTTTTGCCGATGTTCACGTGGCCGGCGGTCGGGGTGAGCGTGCCGTCGAGCAGACGCAGCAGCGTCGACTTGCCGGCGCCGTTCGCGCCGACGATGCCGAACCGGTCGCCGGGGCCGATCAGCCATGTCACGTCGTCGAGGATCTTGCGTCCGGTGACGGTGATCTTACGCGCGGCCGACGTGGCGTCCGCATCGGCCGCACCAGTCACCGCGGTCGTATCGACGCCGATCGTCTCGCCGCCGGTCAGCCGGCGCCGCGTCTCGCGTTCCTCGTCGGTCATCGCCTCTTCGGCCGCACGGGCCGCCGCGGCCGCTTCGACGGCTTCGGGCACGCCGGCATCCACCAGTCGCGGATCATTCATATCGGTCACGGCCACTTCGAGCGAACCATGCACCTGCGGCTCGGCGTACATCGGCCGCACTACGTCCACGCGCGATGCGGAATCGGCCATCGCCGCCACATCCGGATCAACGGCCGCCGCGATTGAACTGTCCGCCGCACTTCCTTGTACATGTTCGAAGATCTGCGTTACATCGATCAGATCGACGACCTGCTTGCCCAAGCGCGAAGTCGCCATCTGCTTCAATTCGAGCGTGTTGCGCACCGGCGGCACGTCGGCGATCAGTTCGCGCGCGGCCTTGACGTGGAACTTCTGCTTAGTCGAGCGGGCGCGGGCGCCGCGGGTCAGCCATGCCAGCTCCTTGCGGGCGAGGTTGCGGCGCTTCGTTTCGCGCACGTCGGCCTGACGGTCACGTTCGACGCGCTGAAGCATGTACGCGGAATAGCCGCCTTCGAACGGCTCGATCAGGCCGTCGTGGACCTCCCACATCGACTCGCATACCTCGTCGAGGAACCAGCGGTCATGGGTGACGAGCAGCAGCGCGCCTTCGCCACGCGACCAGCGGTTCTTCAGATGTTCGGCGAGCCAGTGGATCGTCACCACGTCCAAGTGGTTGGTCGGTTCGTCGAGCGCGAGGATGTCCCAGTCGTGCAGCAGCAGTCGGGCGAGGTCGGCGCGGCGGCGCTGGCCGCCCGACAGCGATCCGATCTTCGCGTCCAGGCTCATGCCGCCAAGCAGCGCCTCGACGATCTCGCGCGAACGCGTCTCGGCTGCCCACTCGTAGTCCGCGCGCCCCTCCAGCGCGGCTTCGCGGATCGTGGCATTGTCGTCGAGCGGATCGCGCTGGTCGAGCATGCCAAAGGTGAGTCCGTTGCGCTTGGTGACGCGGCCCGAATCCGGTTCCTGCGTGCCGCGGAACAGATGCAGCAGGGTGGATTTGCCGTCGCCGTTGCGGCCGACGATGCCGATACGGTCGCCTTCGAACACACCCTGCGTCACATCGGTGAAGATGGTTTTGGTGGCGAAGGCGAGCGAAACGTGTTCCAATCCAATATCGTAAGTCGGCATAACCCACTAATTTAGCGACACCACCGGGCATCGCCGTCAATTTTTCGCCGCAAAACCGTCAATATCCTGAATTTGCGCCCGCAAGCGGCAACATTTTGCAGTTGTAGGGCATGTTCTTCGGACACAGGCCGGTTCGGTGCCACATCGTTATTGGAAAACCGCCATTTATAGCCTATCGACAATGCGATTCGACAGGCTCCAACGGACCGCAGGCCCTACAACTGCAAGATACGCCTCCTGCATAGCGCCATGCCATGCCACACAAACGGCGCAAGGTCTCCGCCGGCTCGGTCAGCCCAGCGACTGCGCGTACGTGTTGCAGCGTGCGGCGAACCCGGAGAACACCTGCTCGGCGAGCGGCAGGATCTGCGGGTCGTATTGCGCGAAATCCTCACGCAGCTGCGACTTGGAGCCGCCCGCGGCCTTGAGATCCTTGACCATCGACGGCTCGTCCAGCCATTCCTCCAAGAGCGGCGCGCTGACCTCGAGGTGGAACTGCAGGCCCAGTGCGGAGGCGAAGCGGAACGCCTGCACCTTGGTGGTGGCCGACCGTGCGAGCAGCTGGCCGTCGGCCGGCAGACCGACCACGTCGTTATGCCAGTGCAGCACGTTGATCTGCTTGTCCCACATGGAGAAATAGTCGTTCTTGTCCACACGCTTGAGCGGTCCGAAGCCGATCTCGGGGGCCTCGCCGCGGCTCAGCTTCGCACCGAGCGCGGTGGCGATGATCTGGTGGCCGAGACATACGCCGAGCACCGGCTTGCCCACGCTCACCGCGGCCTTGGCGAGTTTCGCCTCGACCTTGAGCCCCGGGTATTCGTCGTAGTCCTGCGCGCCCATCGGCCCGCCCATGATCACCACGCCGGCGATCTGGTCGAAATCGGGCAGGTCGGGCTTCTTTTTCTTCGCGATGTTCAGCGTCACACTGCCCATCCCCAGCTCTTCGAGGTACGTCAGAATACGCCCCGGCTTCTCCCACGGGACGTGCTGCAGAATCAACACTTGCGGTTGCGTCATACTTTCTATTGTGACATTACCCACGTAAACAAACGTTCACGTTTTGCACACAACCGTCAGCGATGCGGCAAAAACACTTGCGCGATGTCGGCCAACACGAATACGCTCGGCAGTATGACAGAAGCTCAAGAACCGCATGATTCCAACATTTCCGGAACCTCGGCCGTCGCCAAGGCCGCTGCCGGACTCAAGTTGTACGACACCGCGACGCATGCCGTGTCACATTTCGAACCGATCAAGCCCGGTCAAGTGGGCATCTATGTGTGCGGCGCGACCGTGCAGTCGTCCCCGCATATCGGCCATATCCGCGCGGCCGTCGCGTTCGACGTGATCCGCCGCTGGTTCCTCAAGCTCGGCTATCAGGTCACGTTCGTACGCAACGTGACCGACATCGACGACAAGATCCTCGACAAGGCCGCGGCGGCCGGCCAGCAGTGGTGGGCGCGCGCGTACCACTACGAGCGCGAGTTCACGCAGGCGTACGATACGCTCGGCGTGCTGCCGCCGACCTACGAGCCGCGCGCGACCGGCCACATGCTCGACATGATCGATCTGATCGAAAAGATCATTGACAACGGACACGCGTACGTGGTGCGCGACGAGGACGGCAAGCCGACCGGCAACGTGTACTTCGACGTGGCGAGCTGGCCGCATTATGGCGAGCTGACCCATCAGAAGCAGGGCGCGGCGGAGGCCGACGAGGCGGCCGCGGTGGCCGACCGCATGGGTCCGAGCGTGGATGCAGCGGGCAACGACAAGTACAATCCGGTCGACCCGGCCGACATGTCTCCCGACAAGCATGATCCGCGCGATTTCGCGCTGTGGAAGGCCCCCAAGGACACTGACCCGATGGATGCGCGCTGGAACACGCCGTTCGGCACGGGCCGCCCGGGCTGGCATATCGAGTGCTCGGCCATGAGCCACCGCTACCTCGACGGCATGTTCGACATCCACGGCGGCGGCCTTGACCTGCGTTTCCCCCACCACGAGAACGAGATGGCGCAGACCCGCGCGGCCGGCTACGATTCGGCGGCGCACTGGATGCACTCGGCATGGGTGACCGCCAAGGGCGAGAAGATGTCGAAGTCGCTGGGCACGGGCCTGTCGGTACCGAGCGTACTGGCCGAGCATTCCGCGTGGGTGGTGCGGTACGCGCTCGGTTCGGTGCAGTACCGTTCGATGCTCGAGTGGTCGGATCAGGCGCTGGTCGAGGCGCAGGCCGCGTACGAACGCGTGTCGAACTTCATCGAGCGCGCGGGCGTGGCGCTGGGCGAGCAGCCGGGCCGTGAGGAGATCGTTGCGGTGAGCGCGGATGCGCTGCCGGTCGACTTCGTGTCCGCGCTGAACGAGGATTTCAACGTGTCGGGCGCGACGGCGGCGATCTTCACCGCGATCCGCAACGGCAACACGCTGTTGAGCCAGCTTGCGGACCGCGCGGATTCCGAGGCGGCACGAGCCGAGGTGCGTGAGGCGCTGGTGGCCGTGCGCGCGATGCTGGACACGCTGGGTCTGGACCCGCTGGCCGAGCCGTGGATCGGCGGCGGCACTGCGGCGGGCGCGGCCGGCGAGGGCGAGAACCGCGAGCATGAAGTGCTGGACGCGCTGATCGCCGAGCAGCTCGACGCCCGCGCCGAAGCCCGCAAGGCGCGCGACTTCGCCAAGGCCGATGCGATCCGCGACGCGCTGAACGCGGCAGGCATCGCCATCGAGGATGGCCCGCAGGGCAGCACCTGGAGCCTCAAGTAAGCAACCTCTCTCTCGATCCCCCTTGTCAGGGGAGTTGTCATGCACGGCATGACTAAGGGGCAGCCAAAAGCCTCGGACTGTTCCGTTGCTTCCACGCTCCCCCAGTCAGCTTCGCTGACAGCCCCCTCAAACGAGGGGGCCAAGGATAGGTTTGTCAGTCGAACACGAAATCGACGTCGACGATATGCAGCCGCCGGGTCAGCTCCTTCTCAAGCGAGCGCTTGCATTCGACCAGATCGGCCACGTCGATCGTCTCGCCGGTGCCGGAAAGATACACGTCGACAGTGTAGTTCATGCCGGTCTTGAAGATCAGCGTCTGCTCGTATTCGGTGTTGGCCGGCAGGTGGCGCTGCGCGGTGGCCTCCACGAACGCGTTCGTCTCGTCGTCGTCATGCACGCCGCCGACCAGCTCGATGAACGCGTCGCGCAGCACGCCGAACGGCTCCTTGATCGTGCAGGCCACGAGCGCGACGGTGATGAAAAAGTCGCCGGTGAAGTGCAGGAAGTCGAACGGGCCGCTGGTCGGCAGGAACATGAGCACGACGGCGACCACGCCGATGCCGAACGACATCGCGCCGTCGACCAGCGTGCTTTTGCATTCGGCGGTGAGCATGGTGCTCGAGTTGCGGATGGCGCGGTTTTCGCGCCGGTAGTAGACGTACAGGCCGAAGCAGACGAGCACGGTGACGATCTCGTAGATGACGACCGGGCCGGTTTCGATGCGTTCGCCCTGGCCGAGCACGAAGTAGTCGTAGGCGACGCGCGAGACGTCGACGAGCGAGAACAGCAGCAGCGAGAGCGTGAAGATGGCCTTGCAGATCGCGTAGATCGGCTCGAGCGCGAACAGGCCGTTGGGGAACCGTTCGGTGGTGCGCACGGTGCGCGAGGACAGGTAGACCGCGACGAGGCCGGAGAGCACGGAGATCGCGGTGAAGGAGAAATCGAGGAACATGGCCTTGAGGCCGGTCATGAAGAACACGGCCATGCCGGCCGCGACTTGCAGCACGTTGACGACGATGCCAACGATCAGGGCTTTGCGTTCTATTCTTTTTTGGGGCATAGGGCGGGCCTTCCATATTGCACGGCATGTCTGCGTTGACCCGTTACTTCACTGGCCGGTTCGGAACGTCGCGGTTCCGGGACGGCTCGATTCGCGAGGGCGCACGGCAGTCTGCGTATAGGTGGTGTCCGTCGGCATTTCAAAACAGCATGAGCATTCCAAAAAACCACGGATTGATTGCCCTTCTAGGATACTGGAAGGCCGCGATTGCGGGTTGCGTTCTGGGCTGAATATGAGACGGAACTTGAGTGGTGGACAGTCAAGATTCGCCGCCGGTATATTCGCCGGCACGATGCCGTTGCAGCCGTTCGGCGCGGGCGATGTCCCGGCGGTCGCGCGACGGCCCGTCGGGATGCCGACCGCACGATCGTCCGATCGAACCGCCCCGTTTTCCCCCGCCACGGCTAGACTGGTGCGCATTATGGCAGCATTTAGTTCTTTGACAGACCGTCTCTCGAATGCGTTCAAGCATTTGAAGAGCAAGGGCAAGCTTTCCGAGGCCGATATCGACGGCACGATCCGCGAGATCCGCCGCGCACTGCTCGACGCCGACGTGGCGCTCGACGTGGTGCGTTCCTTCACCGCGCGCGTGCGCGAGCGTGCGCTGGGCACCGAAGTCTCCGACGCGCTCAATCCGGCGCAGCAGGTGGTCAAGATCGTCAATGACGAGCTGACCGACATCCTCGGCGCGGGCGTCGACCGTCCGCTCAACTTCGCGAAGAACCCGCCGACGATCATCATGCTCGCCGGTCTGCAGGGCGCCGGCAAGACCACGCTGGCCGGCAAGCTCGGCTACTGGCTCAAGGACGCCGGCCACACGCCGCTGCTGGTCGCGGCCGATCTGCAGCGTCCGAACGCGGTGACGCAGCTGCAGGTGGTGGGCGAGCGCGCCGGCGTGCCGGTGTACGCGCCGGAGAAGGGCGTGCAGTCCGACGGCGGCGACGCGGTGTCGGCCCCGGGCCTGACGAGCGGCGACCCGGTGAAGGTGGCGCGCGATTCGATCGAGTTCGCCAAGCAGAAGCTGTACGACACGGTGATCATCGATACCGCCGGCCGTCTCGGCGTGGACGAGGAGCTGATGAAGCAGGCGCGCGACATCCGCGACGCCGTGCAGCCGAATGAGATCCTGTTCGTGATCGACGCGATGATCGGCCAGGATGCGGTCAAGACCGCGAAGGCGTTCGACGAGGGCGTGGACTTCACCGGCGTGGTGCTCTCCAAGCTCGACGGCGACGCGCGTGGCGGCGCCGCGCTGTCGGTGGCGTCCGTGACCGGCAAGCCGATCCTGTTCGCCTCGAACGGCGAGGGACTCAAGGACTTCGAGGTCTTCCACCCGGATCGTATGGCGTCGCGCATCCTCGACATGGGCGACATCCTCACGCTGATCGAGCAGGCGCAGAAGCAGTTCGACGAGGACAAGGCGCGCGAGGCCGCGGCCAAGATGGCCGAGGGCGAGTTCGGCCTGGACGATTTCCTCGAGCAGCTGCAGCAGGTGCGCAAGCTCGGTTCGATGAAGTCGCTGCTCGGCATGATCCCGGGCATGGCCGCGCATCGCAAGGAGCTGGAGCAGTTCGACGAGCGTGAGATCGACCGCACGGAGGCGATCATCCGTTCGATGACGCCGGCCGAACGTCGCAACCCGAAGATCATCGACGGCTCGCGCCGCGCCCGCATCGCCTACGGCTCGGGCAACACCGTCTCCGCGGTGAACGCCTTGCTGCAGCGCTTCGAACAGGCCGCGAAGATGATGAAGCGCATGTCGAGCAAGGCCGGCATGGGCGGCATTCCGGGCTTCGGCGGCCCCGCGATGGGCGGCGGCAAGAAGAACGCGAAGAAGGGCAAGAAGAAGTTCAAGTCCGGCAATCCGATGAAGCGCGAGGCCGAGGAGAAGGCGTTGCGCGACAAGCTCGCCGGCAAGTCGTCCGGCGGCTCGTCGTCCGGTTCCGCGTTCGCCAAGAAGCCGCAGAACCCGGCGCTTCCGGCCGGCTTGCAGGATGCGCTGAACGGCAACGGCGAACTTCCGCCGAACTTCGGCGGCGGCCTGTCCGGCCTGCTCGGCTGAGCTATCGCGCGGCGGCCTGTCCGGCCTGCTCGGCTGAGCTATCGCGCGGCGGCCCGCCGGTCGCCGCCCTGCCCGTCATGGACTGAGCCCTCGCTTCGCATCGAGCGGGGGCTCATTGATATGTAGTATGAAGGAGATCCCGTCATGTTCTGGTTCCTGTGGATCGTGGTGCTGATCTGCGCGGTATGGGTCGCCCTGTCCGCATTGCCGGCCGGCATGGACGCCCACATGCCGTTGCCGTATCTGATCGCCCTGGTGCCCCTGCTGTGGGTGCCGACGCTTCTGGTGGCCGTCGCGGCCGACGCCATGCGCGAATGGGGGCTGCTGTGCGGCGCGGTCGCGGTCGGCCTCGCCTCGCAGCTGTACCAGACCGGATACTGGGCGAACTACTCGGCGAGGATGCTCGACGCCCCCGCCCGTCTGGCGGCCTCCCCCGCCCCGACCAGGAAGCCCGCCCATCGTCAGCCGACCACCGACGAGCTGCTCGCCGAGATCCGCAAGGCGCACCAGGAGACGGAAATCAACGCGAGCGAGACCGCCGACGACGTGCTCGCCCAGCAGACCTCCGCCGCCGCGACCATCAACGTCATGACGCTCAACTGCCGGTACGGCCGCGCCGACGCGAAGTCCATCGTCGCGATGGTCCTCAGCCGCAACATCACCGTGCTCGCGCTGCAGGAACTCACCGACGATCTCGTGCGCGACCTCAACGCCAACGGCCTCGACCTGCTGCTGCCCTACCATCAGCTCGGCGAGAGCAAGGAGACCGACAACGGCGGCTTCAACGGCGTGTGGATTCGCGTCGATCCGAAGGACGCGCAATGCTCCGCGATTGTGATTCCCGCGGCCGACGTGCCGTCGATCACGATTCCGGTCGATTCGATGCGCGACATCACGTTCGTCTCCGCGCATCCGAAGTCGCCGATGCGCGGCTGCCGCGAATGGTCGGCCGGCATCATCGGACTTGGCAAGCTCGCACGCAACGACGGCGCCGCCCATCCCGACCGCGACATCGCCGTCATCCTCGGCGACCTCAACTCAGGCACGCAGCATCCGAGCTTCCGCGCGCTGCTCAGGTCCGGCTTCACCGACGCGAACCTCGCCGTCGCGCAGGGACCGCAGTACACGTTCCCGCGCTGGACTGCCTGGCCGCGGCTCATCCTCGACCATGTGCTCGCCTCGAAGGGCGCGTCGTTCACCGACGTGCAGTCCACGGTCATCGAAGGCACCGACCATCTCGCGCTGACGGCCACGCTCACCATCAAGTAGCGAACCAGATCGCCCGCCCGCCCCAGCGTGTCGCGCTATCCACCCCCATGCGCTATAATGGCCCGGTTATTCGCGACCGGCGGTGCCCTCTATCCCGCTTGCCGTGAGGAACATGTGGGCTCGGCGAGCTGCGCCCCACAATGCAAACCGAAACCACGCCCCTAGTTTACAAGGAGAGCCATTTTGGCAACCAAGATTCGTCTGAAGCGCATGGGTAAGAAGTTCTACGCGTTCTACCGCGTGGTCATCATGGATTCGCGCACCAAGCGCGACGGCCGTGCCATCGAGGAGATCGGTACCTACAACCCGAACACCCAGCCTTCGACCATCGAGATCAATTCCGAGCGCGCCCAGTACTGGCTCGGCGTCGGCGCCCAGCCGACCGAGCAGGTGCTGAACCTCCTCAAGATCACCGGTGACTGGCAGAAGTTCAAGGGCCTTGACGGTGCCGAAGGCACCCTGAAGACCGTTGCCGCCGGCCCGGATGCCGCCGCCCGCGTCGAGGCCGTCGAGAACGAGGCCCAGAAGCTCAAGGCCGCCAAGTCCGAAGCCGACGCGAAGGCCAAGGCTGAGGCCGAAGCCGCCGCTGCCGCCGAGGAAGCCTCGGCCGAGGAAGCCCCGGCCGAGGAAGCGCAGGCTGAGTGATCATGCTCGCGCAGGCTGTGGAACACCTCATCAAGAACATCGTTGATTTTCCGGACGATGTTTCGGTCAAGTCCCACGAGAATCCGCGCGGCGAACTGCTTCGCGTACGCGTGAATCCCGAGGACATCGGCCGCGTGATCGGCCGTAACGGCCGCACGGCGAACGCGATCCGCACCGTGATCCAGGCTCTGTCCGATCACAAGGTGCGCGTCGACATCATGGACGTGCGCAGGTGAACCCCAACGTGGTGCGAGAATCATTCTCAGACGACCCTCAGCAGCTCGAACTGCTGAGGGTCTGTCGTATCGGCCGCGCTCAGGGGCTCAAAGGCGAAGTCAACGTCTACAGCTTCACGGACGAACCGGAATACCGGTTCGCTGCAGGTTCCGTGCTGTACTCGCGCGACGGCGAGACAGAGTACATCGTGGAACGTTCCCGCTCGTTCAAAAACCGTTGGATCTTGAAGCTCGAGGGCGTCGAATCGCGTGAGGACGCGGAGGCGCTCAACGGCACCGAGCTGTTCGGCGAGGCCGACGACCCGGACGACATGCTGGAGGAGGACGCCTGGTATCCGAAGGACCTGATCGGACTTGAGGTCCGGCTGGCCGAAGGCAACGGGCTCGGACTGCCGGCGGGGCAGGTGGTCGGCAAGGTCGTGGACGTGCTCGACGGCTTCCAGTCACTGCTCAAGGTGCGGCTGGCGAATCCGGTGCGCGATCCCGAAACCGGCGAGGTGACCGAGAACTCGGCGCTCGTGCCGTTCGTGGACGAGCTGGTGCCCGACATCGATCTGGACGAGCAGTATCTGACGATCGATCCTCCCGGCGGGCTGATTCCCGGTCTGGAATCCTGACCGCACGGTCTCGCCGGCACGACTACTATCGTCTTCCATAACGGGAGGCGACGGTGAGACTGATATTCCATTATGTCCGGCGGCGTTGGGCCTTGGCGCTCACCGCCGCCGGATTTTTGCTGGTCGAGACAATCGGCGACCTGTTGCAGCCGACGCTGATGTCGATGATCGTCGATCAGGGCGTGGTGCGGCGCGATATCGATACGGTGTGGCGTTGGGGCGCGGTCATGCTCGCCGTCGCCGTGGTCGGCGCGGGTGCGGCTGCGATGCGCAACGTCTTTGCGTCTCGCGCCTCGCAGCTCATCGGCCGCGATATCCGGTCCGACACGTACCGCAAGGTGATGTCGCTCGGATTCGACACGGTTGACCGGTTGCAGCCCGGCGCGATCATCACGCGCATCACCAACGACGTGGTGCAGATCCAGAATTTCGCGCAAGGGCTGATGCGCATCATGCTCAAGGCTCCGATCACCTGCGTGGGCGCGATCGCGCTGATCGTCGTGCAGATTCCCTCGCAGACGCCGACCGTGGCGGTGATCCTCATCGTCGCGGCGCTGCTGATCTGGGCGAACATGCATCTGAGTTTCCCGCGGTTCCTGCGCGTGCAGCAGGCGCTCGACCGGCTGGGTGTGGTCAGCCGCGAGTTCCTGCGTTCGATCCGCGTGGTCAAGGCGTTCGTGATGGAGCATGAGGAGCGCGCCCGGTTCGCCGGCACTGCGCGGCAGTTCGCGGACGCGAACGTCGCCGCGACGCGGGTGAACGCGACGTTCGGCCCGATGATCAACCTGAGCGTGAACGTCGGCATCGTGATGATGCTGTGGCTGTCGCGCACGCAGGACGCGGCGCATATCGGCACGCTGATGGCCTCGATGAACTACATGACGCAGATTTTGTTCGCGTTGAACCGCGTGTCGATGATCGTCAATTCGGCGACCCGCGCGAGCGCCTCGGCGTCACGCATCCAGGAGATCTTCGACTGCCCCGACGAGTTCGGGCAGTCGCCGGTCGCCGGTTCCAGCCCGGACCATAGCCCCGCTCCCGGTCTGGACCCCGACTTCGCCTCCGCTCCCGGTCCCGATCGCAATCCGCTCCCCGATCCGGTTTCCGTCACCAACACATCCCCCGCGTCGCCGGCGCATCAACCGGCAACGACGTCGCGCGAATCGTCCGACTCCCCCGCCGTCGAATTGCACGACGTCACCTTCACATACGCGCAGTCCGCAGCCCCCGCGCTGCGCGACGTGTCATTCGTCATGTCGCACGGCTCCACGCTCGGTATCATCGGGCCGACCGGCTCCGGCAAGTCCACGCTCGTCTCGCTCATCGCACGCCTGTACGACCCGCAGTCCGGCACGCTCGCCGTCGACGGCCTCGACCTGCGCGCATGGGATGTGGACGAGCTACGTGCGCGCATCGCGCTCGTCTCGCAGCAGCCGACCCTGTTCACCGGCACGATCCGCTCGAATCTGCGCTGGGGAGACCCTCAGGCGAGCGACGAACAGTTGCGCCGGGCCGCGCGGCTGGCATGCGCCGACGAGTTCATCGACCGGCTGCCCGACGGCTACGACGCACGCGTCGGGCAGGGCGGCGTGAACCTGTCCGGCGGGCAGAAGCAGCGGCTCAACCTCGCCCGCGCGTTGGTGCGCGAGCCGAAACTGCTCATGCTGGACGACTGCACGAGCGCGTTGGATGCGGTCACCGAACATCAGGTGCTGGCGAACCTGCGTACGTTGTCTGCCGCCGCTTCGACTGTCCGTGACGATGCGCGCCTCCGGACCGGCGTCATCATCATTTCGCAGCGTATCGCCACCGTACGCACCGCCGACCGCATCGTCGTCATGGACGGCGGCCGCGTCGCTGGCGTCGGCACGCACGACGACCTGCTGCGAACGTGCGCACTGTATCAGGCCATCGCCGCGTCGCAACTCGGAGGCGACCTCTCATGAGTCATGCAGGCAACGCAACCCCATCCTCGCCATCCCCGACGTTCGACCGCCGCGCGACCGGACCGCAGTTCGGCGGCGGCATGGCCCGTCGCGGTGCGCCGGTCGTCAAACCGCACGACATGCGCGGCACGCTGCGTCGTCTGCTCGACGTGACGCGCGGCCATCGGCGCGGTCTCGGCCGCGTGTTCGCTCTGTCCGGACTGGGCGCCACATCCGGCGTGCTTTCGCCGCTGCTCATCGGCATGGTCATCGACCGTATCTCGGCCCGCGCGTCGGTCATGCTCGCGCTCACGCTGCTGGCCGGACTGTACGTGGCCGACTGGCTCATCGACTTCAGCAAGCAATGGATGATGGCCGCGGTCGGCCAGCGGATCGTGCTGCATCTGCGGCTCTCACTGTTCGAATCGATGGAACGACTTCCCTTGCGCTTCTTCGACCGGCACCAGCACGGCGAGCTGATGAGCCGTCTGACGAACGACGTGGACAACATCAGTTCCACGATCTCCGATTCGCTCGCCCAGCTCATGGTGTATGCGTTCACGATCGTGGGCACGCTGGCGTGCATGCTGTGGCTGAGCCCGCCGCTGACCGCGGTCTCGCTCGTCTCGGTGGCGCTCGTGCTGCTGCTCGCGCGCACCGTGACGCGCCGCACGCGCCCGCTGTTCGCGAAGCAGCAGCGTGTGCTCGGCGAGCTCGACGGGCATGTCGAGGAGACGGTCTCGGGCATGGCGACCGTGAAGACGTACGGTCAGGAACAGGCGATGATCGACGATTTCGAACGGTTCAACGACCGACTGTGCGAGACGGCGACGCGCGCGCAGACCTGGTCGGGATTCATGATGCCGCTGTCGAACGCGATCAACAATTTCGGGTTCCTGCTGGTCGCGGTCACGAGCGGCGTGATGGCGGTCCGCGGCATGATCGGCATCGGCGTGGTGTCGAGCTTCCTGCTGTACGTGCGCCAGTTCTCGCGCCCGTTCGTGGACATCGCGAACATCTACAACACGTTCCAGACGGCGGTGGCCGGCGCGGAACGCATGTTTCAGATCATGGACGAGGAGCCGGAGCCGGCCGACGCGCCGGACGCGGTGGACGCCGGCAGTCCTCGCGGCGACATCGTGTTCGATCATGTCTCGTTCGGCTACGATCCGGCGCATCCGGTGATCCATGACGTGACGCTGGCGATTCCGGCCGGCGCGCGCGTCGCGTTCGTCGGGCAGACCGGCTCGGGCAAGACGACGATGGTGAGCCTGCTGACGCGTTGCTACGACCCGGATGCGGGGCGCGTGCTGCTTGACGGACGTGACCTGCGCGGCTACCGGATGGCGAGCCTGCGGCATGCATTCGGCAGTGTGCTGCAGGAACCGTCGCTGTTCGAGGATACGGTGGCGGCGAACATCGCGTTCGGGCGTCCCGACGCGACGCGCGATCAGATTCGCGATGCGGCACGCGCGGCCGGCGCGGACGGGTTCATCGAACGGCTGGAGCACGGGTACGACACGGTGCTGACGGGCGGCGGCAGCGCGTTGAGCCAAGGGGAACGGCAGCTGCTGACGATCGCGCGGGCGCTGCTGGCCGACGCGCCGATCGTAATCCTCGACGAGGCGACGAGCGCGGTCGACACGGTGACCGAGCAGTCGATCCGTCGCGCGATGATCCGCATGACCGCGGGCCGCACGAGCATCGTGATCGCGCATCGGCTGTCCACGATCCGCGATTCCGATCTGATCGTGGTGTTCGAGCATGGCAGGATCGTCGAGCGGGGCACGCACGAGTCGCTGATGGCGGCGGGCGGCGTCTACGCGCGCATGGTGGCCGATCAGACGGCGGGGTGAGGCCGTTCTCGGGTGATCTTCTGTCGTTGCCGGTCGTGTTCGGGGTATGAACGTGCCGGTCGCATGTCACACTATGCGAAATATCGGCCATTGCGGGACGGTGTGACAGCATTGTTGTCACACCAGTAACGGACAACGCTTTCCGAGCGGGGTATGACAATCGTCCATATACGAAAAACGTTGCAATTCCAAGGAAATCAGCACAACGCGCGGAAACGGCCCAGCCGGCGTTCTGTCACACTGTTCCGGATCGGTCGATTCAGGCCGAAGCGTGACAACCGATCTTCGACGAATTTCGGATGATCATAACCGAACCAGCTCGCACCGCCCGCACCCGACGCTACCCATACGCCAATTCGGGCGATCAGGGCCGAACCAGCCCACACGCTAGGCTAGGGGTCCATGAAGATCGATATCGTTTCCGTGTTCCCGGAGTATTTTGACGTGCTGAACCTGTCGCTGTTCGGCAAGGCGCAGGCCAAGGGACTGGTCGAGGTGAAGGCGCACAACCTGCGCGACTGGACGCACGACGTGCATCATTCGGTGGACGACACGCCGGTCGGCGGCGGCGCCGGCATGGTGATGAAGCCCGCGGTGTGGGCCGAATGCCTGGACGATCTGCTGGGTCTTGCGCCGGCGGTCGTGGCGCCGTCCGATATGCTCCCGGCCTCCGACTCACCGGACGGCACGGCCCCGGCAACCATCCCGGCAGAGTCGCAAGTCAGCGCGCAGCTCTCCTTGGCATCCCCACAGTCCGACGTGCACTCATCATCCCCGTCATCCCAGACGGATACGCAGCCTTCCCCCTTGTCATCTCGAGCACAGGCGCAGCCGGAGTCGAGAGATCTTCCGTCCTCCCCCGTCCTGATCTTCCCCAATCCATCCGCGCCGCTGTTCACGCAGCGCGACGCGACCGAGCTGAGCCACGCCGGTCATCTGCTGTTCGGCTGCGGCCGTTATGAGGGCTACGATGCCCGCATCCCGCAGTATTACCGCGCGCAGGGCGTGGACGTGCGCGAATATTCGATCGGCGATTACGTGCTGAACGGCGGCGAAGTGGCCGTGTCGGTGATGCTGGAGGCGATCACGCGTCTGCTGCCCGGGTTCATGGGCAACGCCGACTCCATCGTCGAGGAATCCTATACGGGCGAGAACGCCTTGCTTGAGCACCGTCAGTACACCAAGCCGGCCGAATGGCGCGGGCTGAAAGTGCCGGACATTCTGCTATCCGGCGATCACGGCAAGGTCGACCGGTTCCGCCGCGACGAGGCGATCGCGCGCACGAACGAGATCCGCCCGGATCTGATCGAGCAGCTGGACTGCAAGGCGCTTGACAAGGCCGATCGCAAGACGCTGATGGCGCTCGGCTGGGAAGTCTCGGGCGCGCATCCGCGGCGCAAGTAAGCAGCGATACGCAAAACGTCTGTATGTTCGCGCGAACGCAATGTCGTCGCGAACATACAGACGTTTCAGACGTTTCCATCCTCTGTATGTTCGCGACGATGTCGTCATTGCGCGAACATACAGAGGATCAGCACGGTTTTACAGGCCGAAGACCTTGACGCGGGCGTCGGCCGGCTGCTTGTCGACCGGGCCGGCCGGCTGGGCGACGGTGCCGAACGGCATCTGGGCCTGCAGCTTCCAGCTCGCCGGCAGGCCGAACTCGGCGGCGACGGCCTCGTCGATCAGCGGGTTGTAGTGCTGCAGGGACGCGCCGAGGCCCTTCTCGGCCAGCGCGGTCCACACGGCGAGCTGCAGCATGCCGGCGGCGTCGCGCGCGAAGCCCGGGAAGTTGGCGGCGTAGGCCGGGAAGTTCTCCTGCAGCTGCTTGGTCACGTCCTCGTCGTCGAAGAACAGGACGGTGCCGTGGCCGGCCGCGAAGGAGTTGATCTTCGCTTCGGTGGACTTGAACGCCTCTTCGTCGTTCACGACCTTGCGCAGGGTCTCCTTGACAATGTCCCACAGCTTCTGGTTGGCGTCGCCGAACAGCACGACGGCGCGCTGCGGCTGGGAGTTGAAGGCGCTCGGCACGGCGACGGTGACGTCCTCGATCAGCTTGACGATGTCCTGATCGGCGATCGGAGAGGCGTTGGTCAGCGCGTACTGCGAACGACGGGCCTGGAGCTCCTCGACAAAGTTCGACATGATGGTTCCTTTCGGTCACAATATTCAGATCATCGATATATCTCGATTCGATATCTCGATTCGAGATATATCATCCGCATACCACGATACGAGATATCACCGGACCGCCACGCCGGTTTCGCCGAGGGAGAAATTGTGCTGGTTCCCGGGATTTCGCTCCGACAATCCCGGGAACCGGAAAACTCACATTATGCAACACAACTCACAACCAAGATCGGCCATATTCCGCGGAAACGATGTTCAAAACCGAACATCGTCGGTTCCCGGGATTATTCGCCGTCAATCGCGGGAACCGCAGCCTCCAGATAGAACACCGCCGTCTCGCCATAGTCGCGCCGCTCGCTGATCTCCCAACCGCCCGGCATGGTCGGCTCCTCGGACCGAGCGGACCGCTCCAGCACGATCACGGTGCCATCCCCCGCCATACCCGAGGCCACCAGATCGGCCAGCAACCGCTCGCACGTCTGGGTCTCAAACGCATACGGCGGGTCAATGAAGATCACATCAAACGCCTGGGCGGCCGTAGCCCCGGAAGCCGTCGGCGCGGCGAACTTCTCGGCCTTCGCCTTGATGACGCGGGCCACCATGTCCTTATCCCATGAACGGTGATGCTTCAGCGCGGTCAGCGTTTTCGCGATCAGTGCGGCGGCAGGCCCGTTCGCCTCGACCGCAACCAATTCCCGCGCACCACGACTCAGCGCCTCGATGCCGAGCGCGCCGGTGCCCGCGAACAGATCGAGCACCCGGGCGTCGTCAAGCACGCCCCACGAGTCGAGCCGGGAGAAGATCGCCTCTTTGGTGCGGTCGGTAGTGGGTCGGGTGCCGGTTTTCGGCGTGGTCAGCGCCACGCCCTTGAATCGTCCAGAAATCACGCGCATACGTACCACTCTAGCGGTCGGCCTATGCACCAGTCATGTAGCCTTTCAATCAAAACGACTATCCGCGTCATGTCTATGTCATTGTGGTCAAACGCAGATCGGCCACCCATGTCATTCCGACCGAGCACAGATTCTGCCCCGTCATTTCGACCGAGCACAGCGAGCGGAGAAATCTTATGCCGTCGCCGCCGCAAGATTTCTCCGCTCGCTGCGCTCGGTCGAAATGACAATATCCAACCATGCTCAGTCGAAATGACAACATCCGACTGCACCCGATCAAAATGACATGCCGGCCCGGCACGTCTCTTGCATCACGATGACGTCAGGAACGCCTCGTTGCCGCGCGTGAAGTCAAGCACCGCGCCCGCGAGCTGTACTTCGCCGCTCAGATCGGGGTCATCGGCCAGCAGCCGCCCGGCACGCTCGCGCGCGTCGGCGATCATGCCGGCGTCCTTGACCACCCGCAGCAGCTTCAGGCTCGACTTGCCGCCCGACTGCGCGTCGCCAAGCACGTCGCCGGCTCCGCGGAATTCCAGATCGGCCTGCGCGATCTCGGCGCCGTCCAGCGATCCCTGAATCACCTGCAACCGCTGTCCGGCCGGCGAACCGGGCTCCGCACGCGAAATCAGGAACGCCCACGAATTCGTGCCGCCACGCCCCACGCGCCCACGCAGCTGGTGCAGCTGCGACAGGCCGTACCGGTCCGCGTCGAAAATCACGATGCAGCTGGCCTGCGGCACGTCCACGCCGACCTCGATCACCGTCGTGGCCACCAGAATCGGCGTCCTGCCGCTCGCGAAATCGGCCATCACGCGGGCCTTCGTCTCGTCGTCGTCGCGTCCGGTCAACGTCGCGAACGCGATCCCGGCGAACTGCGGCAGACTCGCCAGCCGGTCGGCGATCTCCGTCACCGAATGCAGCGGCGGACGCTGCGGCTGCTCGTCATCTCCCGCGCCGGCATCGGATCGATCGTAGACGCCCACTTCGGAGCCGCCGGTCACCGCCGCGTCCGTATCGTCGGCCTCGGAATCCACGTCGATGCGCGGGCAGACCACGTACGCCCGCTCCCCCGCGTCGATGCGCTGCCGAATGTGCGCGAACATGCTGCCCATCGTGCGGCCGTCCGCTTCCGGCACGATGAACGTGCGGATCGGCTTGCGGCCGCCCGGCAGTTCCGTCAGCCACGAGATGTCGAGGTCGCCGAACCATGTCATCGCGGCCGTGCGCGGGATCGGCGTGGCGGTCATGACCAGCAGATGCGGGGCCTTGTCGGCCTTGCCTCGCAACGATTCGCGCTGTTCGACGCCGAACCGGTGCTGTTCGTCGATGACCGCGAGCGCGAGGTTCGGCGCCTGGAAGGTCTTGGAGAACGCGGCGTGCGTGGCGACGATGATGCATGGCCGGCCGCTGGCGGCGACGGCGAGCGCGCGGCGGCGAGCGGCGAGTTTCATGCCGCCGGTCAGGAGGATCACGGGGATGCCGTCGGCGTTTGACGACGGATCGTCGAACAGACCATCGGATGTGGCGGCAGAGGCCTTGCCTCGGTGAGCGCCGCCGGCAGTCGTGCCGTCACGATGGCTGCCGTCAGTCGCACCATCACCGTCCGTCGCGCGCAGTCCGGCGACCATCTTGCCGATCGTGGCGACGTGCTGTTCGGCAAGCACCTGCGTGGGCGCGACGAGCACGGCCTGATGGCCGGAGCCGACCGCCTGCAGCATCGCGGCGAGCGCGACGACGGTTTTGCCGGAGCCGACCTCGCCTTGCAGCAGCCGTTGCATCGGCGTGTCGCGGTCCATGTCGGCGGCGATGTCGTCGACGACCTCGCGCTGGCCGCGCGTCAGGTCGAACGGCAGGGATGCGATGAACCGGTCGCGCAATGCGGTGTTCGGGCAGGGTTCGGCCGCCGCGTGATGCGCGTGCTGACGCGCCTGCAAGAGCGAGGTCTGGCAGATGAACGCCTCCTCGTATCGCAGCGTGCCGATGGCGCGCGTGAAGTCGGCGGTGGAGTCCGGGTTGTGTATCGCGGCGAATGCTGCGGCGCGGTGCATGAGCTGCTTGGCGGCCCGCACCGGTTCGGGCAGGATGTCGGGGATGGCCTGTGCGAGTCGCGCGATCTGCGCGGAGTCGGTGCGACTGGCGGCAGGATCGGCGACGCTGTCGGAGGTCGTGCCGCTGCGCGTATCGTCGTGCGCGTTCTGATCGATATCCGCAATATCCGCGGCATCGTCACGTCCCAGCATCCACATAAACGAGAGGATCGATTCGTGGATGTGTTCGCTGGAGATGCGCGAGGTCGCGTGGTACACCGGTCGCGGCCGGCAGACGCGACGCAGTCCGGCCTCGACGGTGTCCGCATCGTACTTGAGCGACGATGATGCGGGAACGAACATCGCATCGCCGCCACCGAATTCGTCATCCGTCGTCGGTTCGGGAGCGACCGTCACGATTTCCGGATGCGTGAACTGCAGCTGACCGCCGTATTCGCTGGGCACCCCCGAAATCACGACGGTCGATCCTGTGCGCAGCCGCATGCCCAGCCAGTCGACGTACTGCTTTTTGTACGAGAAGAACGTCAGTCGCGTGATCGCGCCGGCCACGCCGCGCGAACGGGCGAAGTCGGAGTCGTCGGCGAGCGCTTCGAGCCGGTAGCCGCGTCGCACGTTCATCGGCACCACACGCAGGTCACGGATGATCGCGGCGAACGCCATCGACTCGCCGAGACGGGCCTCGCGCAGCGCGCGCAACGGCACCGGATCGGTCACGCGGAACGGATAGTAGGTCAATGCGTCGCCGATCGACACGATGCCAAGCGATTTGAGCGCACCGACACGCCGTTTGTTCGTCATCAACGACGAGACCGGGGTGTTCAAGGTAATGCTCATAACGCTCCATTGTGTCGGGCCAAGCGGACTTTTGCCCCATTCGAGGATGGCATCCCCACCCCCGGCACCATCAGCGTCGCCATCACCCGATACTGGCCCAAACATCACGCCAGCAGCCTCCCTGCGTGACATCCGTGCGGTTACCGAGCGAATCCTATCCCAAACATCACGCTAATAGGCCCATTTGCGTGACATTCCTGCTAGCAATCAGACGGACCTATCCCTAACATCACGCAAAGAACCCGATTCGCGTGACATTGGGGATAGCCGGCGACAACTGGCAGCCAAAATGCCACGGAAGTGGTTCCAGACCCAAGCGACCGATGACCGCTCCGAACCCCGGCGACCGATGGCGATCCCGAGACCAAGCAGCCAAGAGCGATCCCGGGAAATTGCCTACGGCTGAAAACCGGAGGACGCGTAACCACAAGTAGCGATTCATCACCGCGCCACGTAATTCCTCGTATCGAAGACCGCGTAACCAGGGGCATTACAGGCAGCAAAAGCCATGCAGAAAGCCAGAGAACCACCCACCTCAGCCACATCACGAATGGTATTTGCGCGCCGCACGCCATTTGCTTGCGTTGCTCCAACCAAGTCGCCGCGCACCGCTCGATTCGGATCGAGATGCCGCTTTCGGACGTCTGATGAGTTCCAGTCCGTCGCAATCCTCAGGCACCCAGTCGGCATGATGCACCCGAAAGGCGAAATGCTGCTCGTTGCGCGCCGAGTACACCATGATCGCTCGTCCGTCGCGGATAAGGTCGACGATACGCTCCCACAGACGATCACGCACCTTCGCACTCACATGGCCGACAAAGACGCCCGCGGATATCTCCAGCAACCATCTGGTAAGATCGCCGCGCAATCCTACAGGACATGCGGCCAGCACGATCACGACCATCGTCGCACCCTCCTTGCATCGTCACCACTCATCGCCACCGAACTCGTTAGCATCAGAGGCATCAGGCACGTCATCGGTCCCGTACGAAACACCGGCCGCAACCTCGCCGTCTTTCCCGTCCCATAGCCCCACGTGGTCGCTTTCCGGCCCATCTTCGCCGAGATCCTCGCTTCCGCCCAGCAATCCGCGGATATCCCGTACCATGCGTTTCATGATCGACAGATCGTAGACGGCGTCCCGCATACGCCGCCGAGTGGCCGAGCCGATGTCATCCGGCTGATCGCCGCAGTTTCAAACGCGACGGGAATCGACAGCTCCGCCTTGTACAGGTCGGCGATATCGTAGACGAACGAACGCTCGTGACCGATATGCACGAAGCCGAGTCCCGGCGAACAGCCAAGCGCGACGATCACCGCATAAGCCAACCCGTACAGGTAGGTATGAGCCGCGGACAGTGCCTTGTTGATGTCGCTGCTCGCCTCGAAGTCGGCATGGTCATAGGTTCGCTTGTCCCATGCCACGCCGGTGCGCGCCGAGCATTCCCGGTATACCCGTCGCACGCGCGCCCCTTCGCGACCGCGCAACTGCTGCATGGTCAGTTGGCTGACGTCCTCGTCCAGGAACCGCATCTGGTACATCGCACGGGCCACCGCCAGCCGGGTCCGCGTGTTCGACACCAGCCGAGCCTGCCGTTGCAACAGCGCGGAGGAATGTGTCAGCGGCTTGCCGAACGCGTACATGCGCACGCCGCGCTCCCCCACCCAGATCACGGTGGCCCCGTTCTCCCCGATCACCGCCATCGCCTGATGCGTGACCGACGATCCCGGACCAAGCATCAGCACACTCAACATAGCCGCAGGAACGTGTCTCGTCCCGGTTTCGTCGGTGACGGTGATGGCGTTGTCGGCCCGGTTGATCACGCAGTGTTCGAAGTAGGCGAACGACAGTCGATCCTCGGCACGGACCAGTTCGCCGAGGTCCGGCGGCGGCGTGCCGGGGACCGTACGGCCGGTGTTCATGACCGCGGTTCCCGAATCGGAGTGACAGTCATCAGGCCGCAGCCAAATCCCTTCGCCCGACCGACGCCATGGCAGAGCGCATTGCGGAACAGATCGGCATCGGTTACGGTCAGTCGGCCGTCGAACACCGCCGTGGCGAGCGTGACCGTTTGGCCGTCGCGTTTGAACCGTTCACGATGACGCTGACTGACAATCACCGACGGATCGCCGGCATCGTCGAGCAGGATTTCGAAACCGTTCGCGCCGGAACGTGCGATCAGCCAGTCACGTTGCTGTTCGGCGGTGATATGACCTTGGATGGTGCCGACGATGCCTTCCCCGTTCGGCTTCGGGCGCAAGCCCTTGTCTACACGGGCCTTGCGCACCGGATTGGCCCGCAGCTTGAACTGCCACTGCTGCCCGGACATGATGCGGGACAGCAATGGAGTGTAGTCCTTGCTTTCCCACTGCGCCTGCGTCGGCCAGCCGGCCTGTTCGATGATATGTGTGAAATCGGGAGTTTGCGGGCTGACGACATACAGCCAGACGCTGTGATCGGCAAGGTGTCCAGCCGCCACAGGATGCGCCCCTCCTCGCCGTCACGCACGCTACCGGGCGGGAATGCGCTTTCCACTGCGGCGTGGGCACGATACGGCGATGTGATCAGTTGCCGTGCACTCCTCGTACCAGCGGGGCAGCAACGAGAGCCGCAACGGCCGCATCCACCGCTACCGGCCCAAGAAAACAAGCTTCGACGACCTGACGGACGCAGACATGCAGGCCATCGTGGACGAGATCAACGACACCCCCCATGAAGGTTCTGCATTGGGAAACGCCCAACGAGGTTTGGTACCGCGAACTCGGCAAAGTAATGTCAAGGACACGACACCCAACGACGGACATTGCACTTACAAAGTAATTCAGACGGGCATATATTTTGACTATGCGACACGCCGAAGTTTGCTTTGTTGGCGATCGCGTGTATATTGGTCACTCGTTGCACGGAAGCGTGTGGCACTGAGCTTGCCCCTGTAGCTCAGTTGGTTAGAGCAGCTGACTCTTAATCAGCGTGTCCAGGGTTCGAATCCCTGCGGGGGCACGGCTAAGGTCGGAATCGAAAGATTCCGGCCTTTTTCGTTTTTCCGGCTCGTTCGTCGTCGGGGTAGACGGCGTGAGGGTTATAGGCCAAATTGTGGGGTTAAGTAAAGAAAAGTGTGTCTTATTCTGGCGTGTCATTGGCGTGTTGGTGGGTTATTTTGAGCGTCCGGCCCAGCCGGTCCTGATACCGAACCCGCTTTCATAGGCG